>JAIEOP010000116.1 GCA_019750465.1 Acetobacteraceae bacterium
GCCGGCCAAGCCACGCGGCATAATCCAGCACGCGGCATCATGGCCGTTATGCCGATGTCGGCATAATGTCCACTGGAAGGCCAGCGTGATCAGCCCGATCTGGCCGAAATCCAGCGCGTAGCTGGTCTTCAGGATCGGGTAGAGCGCCGGCACCAGCGACTGCATCAGGTCGTTCAGCAGGTGGCAGAAGCTCAGCGAGAGGATCACCGCGAAGCTGGTGCCGCTGGGCGCGCGCTGCGCCGCCGCGGCGGGCGCGGTGCCGCCGCCGAAGGATGCCTGCTGTCCGCTCACGGGGTCTTCGAGTCCAGGGTGTCGTCCGCGACTATGGCCGTGGGCGCCGAACGGCGCCAGTCTGCGGCGGCCGCGCCGGCTGCGGCCGAGCCATGCACCCTGGTTCCTTCATCCCGCGGCCACGCGCAGGACAGCATGCACCAACCGACAAGGGAGAGACCCGCATGAGCGAGCAGCACGGCGCGAACACCGGGGGCCTGCCCGTCGCGGTGGTGGTCGGCGCTACCTCCAAGTGGCAGTCGGATGGGCGCAACACCAGGCTCATTCATGGCGGCGGCGTGGACGACAGCGGCCTGCCGGTGGGCATCCGCTGGGGGGTCGGCGGCGCCATCGCGCAGAAATTCGCCGCCGAGGGGTTCTTCACCGTGCTGACCACGCGCAGCGCGGCGAATGCCGCACCGCTGGCCGCCGCGATCGCCGCGCAGGGTGGCGCCTGCCTGGTGGTGGAGCTGGACCTGGTCAGCCAGGAGTCGATCGCATCGGCCTTCGCCCGCATCCGCGCCGAGGCGGGCGATCCGGAGGTGGTGGTCTACAACGCCGGCTACCTGGAAGGCCGCGACCTGCCGCCCGAGAAGGAGCTGCTGGAGCACGTGCCGGTGGAGATCCTCGACACCGGGCTGCACGTCGCCGGCCGCGGCCCCTTCCTGGTGGCGCAGCAGGTGCTGCCGGCGATGCGCCGCGCGGGGCGGGGGAGCTTCCTGTTCTCCAACAACTCCGCCTCGCTGCGGGGCCGCAAGCGGCGCACCGGCGAATCGCTCTACTACCCGCGCACGCTGATGCGCGCCCTGGCCCAGGCGATGACCGAGGAATACTCCGAGCACGGCGTGCATGTGGCGAACGTCGTGATCGACGGCACCATCGACAGCCCCGGCACGCGGCTGCTGCCGAAGGCGCGGCAGCGGCCGGAGACCATCCTGAACCCGGTGAAGATCGCGGAGGCCTTCTGGTACCTGCACACCCAGGACCGCTCCTGCTGGACGCATGAGCTGCAGCTCACGCCCCATGCGGTGACGCCGAGCCACTGAATGGATGAGGAACATGCGGCGGCGGCGGCGGTGATCGGCCTGTACCGCCGCCACGCGGCGACCTGGGCCGCCGATCGCGGCGAGGCGCTGCCCGAAGCCGCCTGGCTCGACCGCTTCCGCGCGCTGCTGCCGCCGCGCGCGGCCATCCTCGACCTCGGCTGCGGCGCGGGCGTGCCGATCGCGCGGGCGCTGATCGAGGTGGGCCATGCCGTGACCGGGGTGGATGCCGCGCCGGAGATGATCGCGCTCTGCCGCGCGCGCCTGCCCGCCGGGGACTGGCGCGTGGCGGACATGCGCGGCCTCGATCTCGGCCGCGCCTTCCATGGCGTGATCGCCTGGGACAGCTACTTCCACTGGACCACGCGGACCAGCGCGGCATGTTCGCCGTGTTCCGCCGCCACGCGGCACCCGGGGCGGCGCTGATGTTCACCAGCGGGCCGGCGCATGGCGTGGCGATCGGCAGCTGCGGCGGCGAGGCGCTGTTCCACGCCAGCCTCGATGCGGCGGAATACCGCGCGCTGCTGGCGGGAAACGGCTTCGCCGTGGTGTCGCACCGGGCCGAGGATCCGGGCTGCGGCGGGTGCAGGGCGCCGAGAAGGTCGCCGCCGTCGCGCTGGACGTGGGCTACGAATCCGAGGCCGCCTTAACCGCGCCTTCAAGCGGCTGGTCGGCGTGCCGCCGGCCACCTGGCGGCGCGAGCGGGTGGCGCCGGGCGCCGGCTGAACCGCGCCGCCCGGCCCGCGGCTTGCATGGCCGGGCGTCGTCGCAACCTGTTTCCAGGAGCCCGGCCATGGCCTCCCACCACCTCCGCGCCACCCCCGAGACCATGGTCTGGGGCACGCTCAGCGCCGCGACGCCGCCGGTGCTGGCGGTGGACAGCGGCGATACCGTGACCCTGGCCTGCGTGCCGGCGGGCGGCGCCGCCGCCTTCCCCGCCGACGCCGCCCGCGTGCCGCCGGAATGGCGCCGCGCGGTGGAGACGATGAGCCAGGGCCCGGGCGCGCATTTCGTCACCGGCCCGGTCTTCGTGCGCGGCGCCATGCCCGGCGACGTGCTGGCGGTGGAGATCCTGGAGGCAAGGCCGGCGATGGAGTTCGGCTTCGTCTCCATCATGCCGCTGCTGGGGACGCTGCCCGACGAATTCCCCGATGCCGAGACCATCCATCCGCCGATCGACCGCGCGCGGGGCACCTGCACCCTGCCCTGGGGCACCGAGCTGCCGCTCGATCCCTTCTTCGGCGTGATCGGGACGGCGCCGCCGGCGGCCTGGGGGCGCGTCACCACCAACATCCCGCGCGCCTTCGGCGGCAACATGGACAACAAGGAGCTGACGCCGGGCACCACGCTCTACCTGCCGGTCTTCGCCGAGGGCGCGCTGTTCTATGCCGGCGACGGCCATGGCGTGCAGGGCGACGGGGAGGTCTGCATCTGCGCGCTGGAGACGGCGCTGGAGGGCAGCTTCCGCCTGACCGTTCGCAAGGACCTGTCCTACGCCATGCCCTTCGCCGAGAACGCCACGCACCTCATCTCCATCGGCATCGACGAGGACCTGGACGACGCGGCGAAGGGGGCGGTGCGGGAGATGGTGCGCGAGATCTGCCGGCGCACCAACCTGTCGCGCAACCAGGCCTACATGCTGTGCTCGCTGATCGGCGACCTGCGGGTGACGCAGACGGTGGACGGCAACAAGGGCTGCCACATGATGCTGGCGAAGCGCTACCTCTGACCCCGGGCGCCCGGCCCGCACGCCCCGCCGCCGCACGGCCGGGAACGGGCAGCAGCCCCGCGCCGCGCGGCCTGCCCAGTGGGTGCCGCGGCGGCTAGGGTGGGGGGGATGCCCGACGCCACCCCCGTCGCACCGGCCGCCACCAGGGCCGCGGCGCTGCCGCGCATGCCCTGGGCGCTGCTCGCGGCCGCCTGCCTGGCGATGTTCGCCGCCTCCTCCTCCGGCACGGCGCGGGCGCCCTTCCTGCTGGACATGGCGCAGGACCTCTCGGCCAGCGTGGCGCTGGTGGCGAACCTGATGGCCAGCACCTCCATCGCCTGGGGCATCTCCTCCCTGGTGGTGGGCGCCTGGTCGGATCGCCTCGGGCGCCGGCCCTTCCTGGTCGGCGGGCCGATCGGGCTGGCCGCCTGCATGCTGGGCGTGGCGCTGTCCGAGGGATTCTGGGGCGTCGCCCTCTGGGCCACCGTCGCCGGCGCCTTCTGCGGCGGCTTCACCGGCGTGGTCATGGCCGAGGCCTCGGCCCGCACCGTCGATCGCCAGCGCGGCCGGGCGCTGGGCTGGGTGATGGCCGGGCAGTCCCTGACCCTGCTGGTCGGCGTGCCGATGGCGGCCTTCCTCGGCGCATACATCGGCTGGCGCGGGGTGAATGTGGCGATCGGCGGCCTGGCGCTGGCCGCGGCGCTGGCGCTGCTGGTCACCACGCTGCGCCCGGCGCCGGGCGAGGAGCGCCACGGCGGCGGGAAGCGGCGCGGCGGCGGCGGCGGCGGCACGCTCTCGGCGCTGACCGGGCCGGTGATCCGGCTGCTGGCGATGGGGGTGGCGGAGCGCATCTGCTACGGCTTGGCGGCGGTGTATTTCGCCACCTTCCTGCAGACCACCTACGGGCTCTCGCTGGCCGGGGTGGCGCTGCCGCTGGCGGTCTTCGCGCTGGGCAACATCGCCGGCACGGTGATCGGCGGGCAGGCGGCGGACCGGCTGCCGGACCGGCTGCGCACCTTCGCCGCCGCCATGCTGGCCTCGGCCGGGGCGGCGCTGGCGCTGTTCCTCTGGACCCCTGGCCTCAAGGGCACGGTGGCGCTGGGGTTCCTGTATGTGTTCCTGAACGCCATCGCACGGCCCTCGCTGATGGCGGCGCTGGCCAACGTGCCGGACGAGGTGCGCGGGACGGTGCTGGGGCTGAACGTCTCCTCCGCCAGCATCGGCTGGCTCGGCGCGGCGGCGCTGGGCGGGTGGGTGATGGCGGCATTCGGCTTCGGCGCCTTCGGGCCGCTGGCGGCGGGGATGGCGGTGGCGGGCGCCGGGCTGGCGCTGACGGCGCCGCGGCGGTGACGGGGCGGGCCCGGCCGCGATAGCATCCTCGCACCGATCGGGAGGGATGCCATGACCAGCGCCGTCGATGCCGCGACCATCGCCGCCTACGCGCGCGACGGCGCCACGGCGCTGCGCGGGGTCTTCGCGCCGCACTGGGTGGCGCTGCTTGCCGCGGGCGTCGAGCGCAACCTCCGGGAGCCCGGCCCCTACGGCAAGCGGTACACGCCCGAGGGCCGTCCGGGGATGTTCTTCGGCGACTACTGTTCCTGGCGGCGCATCCCGGAATACGAGGCCTTCCTGCGCCACTCGCCGGCCGCCGCCATCGCCGGCGCGCTGATGGGCAGCGCCAAGGTGAACCTGTTCCACGAGCACGTGCTGGTGAAGGAGCCGGGCACCGAGGAGCCGACGCCCTGGCACAACGACCAGCCCTACTGGACGGTGGAGGGCTGGGACGTGTGCTCGCTGTGGATCCCGCTCGATCCCGTGCAGCGGGCGAACGGGGTGGAGTACGTGGCGGGGTCGCACCGGCGCGGCGAGTGGTTCAGGCCGAAGCGCTTCGTCGATGCCGCGGACCATCCCTCCGACGATCCGCGCTTCCTGCCGGTGCCGGACGTGGAGGGGAACCGGGGGGCGTACACGCTGCTGGGCTGGGACCTGGAGCCGGGGGATTGCGTGGCGTTCCACGGGCTGACGCTGCACGGGGCGCCGGGCAACCGCAGCGGGACGCTGCGGCGGCGGGCGGTCTCGGCGCGCTGGACCGGCGACGATGCCGTGTTCACGCGGCGCAGCGGCATCGAGAGCCCGCCGGCGCCGGCGGATGCGCCGGCGGTGGGCGGGCCTATGGACAGCGAGGTGTTTCCGGTGGTGTGGAGGGCGTGAAGCGTTGGGGGAGGGAGAAGAACTCCCTCCCCAGCCTTCCTTCCCGCCCCGCCCCATGCCGCCTCCAGCCGGTCCAGGAAGTCCTGCTTCAGCGCCATCTCCTCCGGGATGCTCTCGATCAGCAGGTCGGGCGCCGCCAGGCCGGCGGGATCGAGGCCGACCCGCCGCACGCCCGCCGGCAGGCCGGGCCTGGGCAGCGCGGGGTCGCGGCTCATCAGCGTGCACTCGAACCCGGCGGCGGCGAAGCTTCGCAGGATGCCGAGGCCCATGACGCCGCCGCCGGCGACGCAGATGCTCCGGACGTTCATGGCGGCCTCCCCCGTGATGCGGCGCGGCGATGGTGGCGCATCGCGCCGCGGCGGCAAGGGGCCGCATCCGCTCCCTAACCGCCGCCCGCGGCAGCCTCGCGGGCGGCTGGGCCAGGCATCGCCTGCCCCTCCGCCAGCACCCGCGCCAGCGGCAGGTCCACCTCGACCACCAGGCCCGTCGATTCCCAGCGGCGTCCGACGGAGCCGCCGAGCTGCCCGCGCACCGTCGCCTCGATGACGCGGGAGCCGAAGCCGCGGCGCGCCGGCGCGCCGGCGATCTCCGGCCCGCCCGCCTCCTCCCAGCGCAGCCCGAGGGTCCCGCCGCCCTCCGCCTGGCGCCGCAGCTGCCAGTCCACGGTGACGCGGCCGCCCCGGGCCGACAGGGCGCCGTGCTTCGCGGCGTTGCTGGCCAGCTCGTGCGCCAGCATGGCGATCGCCTGCGCCGCGGTGGCGGCGACGGCAACCGGGGGCCCATCGAGGCTTACCTTGGCGCCGATTGCCGCATGCGGGGTGAGCTCCACCTGCAGCAGCGTGCGCAGGTCGGTCGCCCGCCAGCCCTGCTGGGCGAGCAGGCTGTGCGCGCGGGCGAGCGCGGCGACCCGTTCCTCCACCGCGCTGCGGAAGGCGGCCGGGTCCGCTGCGGGCGTGAGGCGCAGGATCGACTGCACCACGGCCAGCGCGTTCTTCGCGCGGTGGTCCACCTCCAGCACCAGCAGGCGCTGCTGCTCCTCCGCCCGCTTGCGCGCGGTGATGTCGCGCATGATGGCGGTGACGAAGCGCCGCCGCTCGGCGTCGCGCCACGTCGCCACCGCCAGGTCGAGGGGCACGGCGGTGCCGTCCCGCCGCCGCCCCTCCACCTCGCGCCGCGTGCCGGGCGCGTCGTCCGGGTGCCAGGGCAGCGCATCCTCCGCGCCGCCGAACAGCATCCCCGCGTGCCGGCCGATGACGTCGCCGGCGGCGAAGCCGAAGATGTCCTCGGCGGCGCGGTTGAATGAGTGGGTCCAGCCCTCCGCATCGGCCACCACGATCGCATCGGCAGCGGTGTCCACCACGGCGCGAAGCCGCGCCTCGCCCGCGGCGACCTCGGCTGCCCGCGCACGCAGCGCCGCCTCCGCCCGGCTGGTCGCCTCCCGCAGGCGCTCGAACTCGGCGACGCGGGACGGCACCTCCGCCCCGGCAGTGATCGCGTCGCCGCGGTCGGCGGCAACTGCCTCGGCCCGCCGCGTGAGGGCGGCCAGCGGCGCGAGGATGCGCCGGCCGATTCCGACGGCAACCAGCAGGGCGAGCGCGAGGGCGGCCAGCCCACCCAGCGCCAGCGCGCGGACCGGCCTCCAGGTCGCCTCGTCCTGGATGGCCACGGGCCCGCCCAGCACCACCATCCAGCCCGGCGCCGCGGAGAGTCGTCGGAAGGCGCTGAGGGACACCTCGCCGAGGCGGTTCGGACCGTGCAGCAGCCCCGCCTGGCGGCCCGTCGTGGCCTCGATGACCCAGGGCAGAAGCCGTTGCCCGGCGAAGCGCGCCTGGTCGCGCGAGCGGGCCACCACGATGCCGTCGCCATCGATCAGGGTGGCGAAGGTGCCTTCCCGGCTCTGCGCGGCGAGCAGGTCGCGCAGCCGTTCCACGCGGGAAGCGGCGGCGACCGCCAGCACCACCCGACCCTCCGCGTCCTTCACGGGAGCGGCCAGGGTGAAGACCTGGCTGCCGGAGATCGCGCCGACCATCAGATTGGCCACGGCGGGGTGCCCGGTGGCGAAGACGCGCTCGATCATCCCGATGGCGTTGGAGGGCGGGAGCGACGCGCCGAAGGGCAGGCTCGTGGCGGTCAGGACCGTCCCGTCGCGCGCGGCGACGAAGATGGGCAGGCCGATGCTCGCGGCCACGCGCCGGGCATGGGCATCGAGCGCCGGCAGGTCGGGTGCGGCCGGCTCCGGCTGGAAGGCGGGCGAGGTCGCCAGCACGGTCAGCGCGGCGATCCGGCCGCTGATCTCGGCATCGATCGCCAGTACCAGGGCGCGCGCGGTGTCCTGCAGCCCGGCCTCGAGGGCCGTCCGTTGGCCGCGCGCCGCGGTCCAGGCCGCCGCTCCGCCCATGGCCAGGGCGGACAGGAGCGCTGCCGAAACAAGCGCCCCGAGATACGTGCCGAGGGAGGGGGTGCTGCGACGCAGAAGGTCCGGGCGGACCGTTGCCGTGGCCATTTTCGCCTTCTGATTGTATTGAGGTACTTGATACACCTGATACGGGAAAAACACGCTGAGCTGCGCGTCTGCGACTTCAAGAATGCGCGTGTGGCGATCCGCGCCCCGGCCGCCGAGGGGTGGGTTCCTGTGGCGCTTCCGCCGGACGATCCACCCCGGCGAGCCTGGCGCGAGCACCCGCACGGCGTGCCCGTGATGTGCGTTTACGCACTGACCTCGCGCGGCAATTGTGCAATCCGGCTCTGCCGCCGCGCCGGGATGATGCTGTAATGTCGCCGCCGCTGCCGGGGGATCAGGACATGGCCGATGACAGCTGCCCGACCGATGCCGCGCCGCGGGAACGCCTCGGCACCCCGGAGCGGCGGCGCATCGAGGCAGCCTTCGCCAAGGGCATCCCCGAGGAGATGGCGGAGCCCGGGGCCGCGCCGTCCTGCAACCGCGATGGCGCCTTCTGCGAAGAACATGATCCGAAGCTCACGCTGACCCGCACCCGGACAATCATGGGCGGCGCCCCGCATCGTGACGTCCGCGGCGTCCGGCGGGAGCCGGCGTGACCGCCGCAGACCCGGACCCCGCGATGCCGCCGCCTGTCCACCTGCTGCACCTGACCGACCTGCACCTGCCGCCGCCGGGCGAGACGGTGCACGGCGCCGATACCGCCAGCCGGCTGGATGCGGTGCTCGACGACATCCTCGCGCGGCATGGGCCGGGTGGGGAGATGCCGCGGCCGGAGTTCGCCGTGGTGACCGGCGACCTGACGCGGGATGGCGAGCCGGCGGCCTATCGGCGGCTGCGCGCGGCGCTGGCCCGGTTGCCCTGCCCGGCCCATCTGCTGATGGGCAACCATGACAAGCGCGCCGCCTTCCGCGCCACCTTTCCGGAGGCCCGGATGGACGCGGACGGCTTCGTCCAGCAGGCGGTGCACGCGGCCGCCGGGCTCTGCCTGATGCTCGACACCCTGGAGGAGGGCCGGCCGGAGGGCCGGCTGTGCGCCCGGCGCCTGGCCTGGCTGGCGGCGCGGCTGGCCGAGAGCGGCGGCGCACCCGTGCTGCTGTTCATGCACCACCCGCCGATGCCGGTCGGCATGGCGGCCATGGACCAGGCCGGGCTGATGGATGCGGCGGCGCTCTGGGCGGTGCTGGCGCCGCACCGGGGGCGGATCCGCCACCTCTTCCACGGCCACCTGCATCGGCCCATCGCCGGCGCCTGGCATGGCATTCCGGTGTTTTCGCTGCGCGGTTCGGCCTTCGACGTTGCCCTGGACCTCGCGCCGCCGCCGCGGCAGGTCTCGGTGGAGGCGTCGAAGACCCCCTGCTACGCCGTGATCCGCGTTACCGAGGACAGCATCGTCGCGCACACGCGGGCGCTGCTCCCGACGCCCTGCTGAGCAGCCGCGGGTGCGCGGCCGGGCTGGCGTTGCAGCCGGGCTGGCGTTGCAGCCGGGCTGGCGTTGCAGCCGGGCTGGCGTTGCAGCCGGGCTGGCGTCATCTCCCGGCCGAGACCCTGCGCCGGAGCACCGCGCCCCATGACCCCGATCGCACGCCGCGGCGCGCCGCTCGGCGTGCCCCTGCTTGCGGCACGGCCGTTCGTCCGCCTGGCCCGTTCCCAGCCCTGTCGCCCGATCCCGGCGATGCGCATCATCGCTCCCGCCAGGCCGCGCGCCGCGGCCGAGGCGATCAGCCGGGCCATGCAGGACCGGCAGGCCCGGCCCGAGGTGCAGGCGCGCTGGGCCGGCATGGACGGAATGCCGCTCACCGGCCTGCCCGAGCGCGTCGCCGCCTTCGTCGCGGCCGAGATTGCCGAATGGGGCGTCGTGATCCGGCGCGAGGAATTGCAGATGGAGATCGGATGATGACCGCACTATCCCGCCGCGCCGCGCTGGCGGCACCGCTGCTGCTCGGCGCCACCGGCGCGGTCCGCGCGCAGGGCTGGCGGCCGCCGGGGCAGGTGCGCATCATCGTCCCCGCCGCACCCGGCGGCACCACGGACATCATGGGCCGGCTCTGCGCGCAGCATTTCCAGGCGCGCTGGGGCACGCCCGTCGTGGTGGAGAACCGCGCCGGGGCGGGCGGCATCATCGGCACGATGGAGATGGTGCGCGCCCGCCCCGACGGCACCACGCTGCTGTCCGGCAACATCGGGCCGCAGGCGATCGCCTATTCGTTGTTCCGCAACCTGCCCTACCGGGCCGAGCAGGTCGTCCCCGTCGCCGGGCAGATCCGCGGGCCCAACGTGCTGGTGGTGCTGGCGAGCACGCCGGTGCGGGACATGCGCGAATTCGCCGCCTGGCTGCGCACCAACCCGGGGCGCATCAGCTATGCCTCCACCGGCGTCGGCCAGTCGCCGCACCTGACGCCGGTGTGGATGCTGCAACTGCTGGACGTGGAGGCGATCCATGTCCCCTTCCGCGGCTCCGCCCCCGCCCAGATCGAGCTGCTCGCCGGCAATGTCGGCTTCCTGGTGGACAACCTCACCGGCGTCATCGAGCACATCCGCAGCGGCCGCGTGCGCGCCCTGGCGGTGACCAGCGCCGAGCGCAGCGAACAGCTGCCCGACGTGCCGGCGATGCGAGAGACGCTGCCCGAACTCGCCAACCTCGAGGTCAACACCTGGTTCGGCCTGTTCGCCCCGGCCGGCACGCCGGCGGAGATCGTGCAGGCGGTCAACGCCGAGACCAACGCGCTGCTCGACATGCCGGAGACGAAGGCCCGCTTCGCCGCGCTCGGCGGCGTGCCGCTGCGCTTCACGCCGGAAGCGTTCGCCGCCTTCGTGCGCGCCGAGACGGAGAAATGGGGCGCGGTGATCCGCAAGGAGGGGCTGCAGCTCGACGCAAGCTGAGCCGCATCAGCGCCGCCCGCGCAGCCAGGCCAGCGTGCCGCCGAGGCCGGCGAGGTCCGCCCGCGCGCGATCGAAACGCAGGGTCAGCGCATGGCCGAGCGCCTTGCCGGCATGGTGCGGCAGCCGCGCCGCCGCCTCGCGCCGCGCCGCCGCGGCGCCGGCGTGCTTGGCCATGTAGCGCAGCCTCGACCAGGCCATGTGCCGCGCCTTGAAGGCCGACAGCGCGGCCGAGGGCGCCGAGGACGCGCCGCCCGCATGCGTCACCACGGCCGCCGGCACCAGCACCACGCTGCGCCCGCGTCGCCGCGCCTCGGCGCAGAGGTCGTCATCCTCGTAGTAGAGGAAGTAGCCCGGGTCGAAGCGCAGCCCGTCGTCCCGGCGCAGCAGCATGCAGGCGCCGGAGACATGCTCAACGCAGATGGGGCCGGCCGGCCAGGGCTCGGTGTCGCGGCGGCGCGGCAGGCGGCGCCGGCGCCGCTGGTCGGCATCCCAGGAGCGCACCGGCTGCCCTTCCGCATCGCGGATGCCGGGAGCGAGGATCGCGGCATCGGGGAAGGCGTCGGCCGCCGCCACCAGCGCCGCCACCGCCGCCGGCGAAAGCCGCGCATCCGGGTTGGCGAGCAGCACGAATTCGCGCTCCGCCGCGGCGAGGCCGAGGTTGCAGGCGGCGCCGAAGCCGAGATTGGCCGCGTTGCGGATGACCCGCGCGCCCGCCGCCGCGGCCAGGGCGGCGCCCGCATCCGCGCTGGCGTTGTCCACCACCGTGACCGCGACGCCCGGCGGGCAGGCGGCAAGGAAGTCCGCGATGACGCCCGCACTGTCGTGGGTGACGGTCACCACGGCCACGCGCCGCGCCGCCGCGGCTTCCGGCTCGCCAGGCATGCCGCGCTGATGCCCTGGCCGTGGTTCCGCGGCAAGCGCGGCGCCCGCCACCGGCGATTGACGCGCCGCGGCGCGCACCGCAGCCTCACGCACGCATGATCCTCTCGCCGCTCTGGATTCCGGTAACCGTGGCGGCGGCGCTGTTCCAGTGCTGGCGCACGGCGTTGCAACAGAAACTGCGCGGCCAGCTTTCGGTCAATGCCGCGGCGGTGGTGCGCTACCTCTACGGCATGCCGGTGGGCGCGGCGCTGCTGCTGCTGTACTGGCTGCTCTTCGGCGGCGCCGTCGGCATGCCGGGCTGGACGTTCCTTGCGCTCTGCGCCGCGGGGGGGCTCGGGCAGATCCTCGGCACCAACCTGCTGATCATGGCCTTCGGCCACCGCGGCTTCGCCGTCGGCACGGCCTATGCGAAGACCGAGGCGGTGCAGGGCGCGATCCTGGCGCTGGTGCTGCTGGGCGAGCGCATCTCGGCGCTGGCCTGGATCGGCATCGGCATCGGCGTCTCCGGCGTGCTGTGGCTGTCGCTGGCCGGCAAGGCGCGGACGCTGGGCGAGCTGCTGCGCGCCACGGTGCAGCCCGCCGCGCTGCTCGGCGTCGCAGCCGGCTTCTTCTTCGCGCTGACCAGCGTGCTGGTGAAGGCGGCGAATGGGGCGCTGCCCGGCGAGGACCCGATCCTGCGCGCGCTGGTGACGCTGGTGGTGACCAACATCCTCCAGACCGGCATGCAGGGCGGCTGGCTGATCGCGCGCGAGCCCGACCAGGTGGGCGCGGTGTTCCGCACCTGGCGCAGCAGCGCGCAGGTCGGCGCGCTCTCTGCCTGCGGCTCGGCCTGCTGGTTCACCGGGTTCGCGCTGGCCCCGGTGGCGCTGGTGCGCGCGGTGGGGCAGGTGGAGATCCTGTTCACCCTGCTGTTCAGCCGGTTCTTCCTGCGCGAGAGCATGACGCGCACGGAGGTGCTGGGCGCGCTGACGGTGGTCTGCGGCGTGGTGCTGGTGCTGCTGGGGCGGTAGCGGAGGCGCGGCGGGCGCGGCCACCCCCACCCAACCCTCCCCCGCCGGCGGGGGAGGGCTATTCGGCGGCGGCGCGTGCCTCGGCACGCTCCAGCCGGAAGCCCTCGTAGCCCTTCTGCGCCACCTCGTCGCAGAGCTGGCGGTAGGTGCCGACGCCGCCGATGTAGGGCATGAACACGCGCGGCTTGCCGGGCACGTTGGCGCCCATGTACCAGCTCGCCGCCCGCGGATAGAGCGTGCGGTCGGCCACCTCGTTGTTGTGCGCGACCCAGCCGTCCTCCGCCTCCCCTGTCGCCTCGATGCGCGTCAGGCCGCGGTCGCGCAGGTGCACCAGGCAGTCCACCACCCAGTCCACGTGCTGCTCGATGGAGACGATCATGTTGGACAGCACGGAGGGGCTGCCCGGCCCGGTGATCATGAACATGTTGGGGAAGCCGGCGGTGCCGAGGCCCAGGTAGGTGCGCGGCCCGGCCTCCCACTTCTCCGCCAGGGTCTGGCCGGCGGCGCCGCGGATCGCCACCCGCGTCAGCGCGCCGGTCATCGCGTCGAAGCCGGTGGCGAAGACGATGTCGTCCACCGCGTGCTCGGTGCCGTCGGCCAGTCGCACGCCGGCCTCGGTGATCGCGGCGATGGCGTTGCGGCGCACGTCGACCAGCGTGACGTTCGGGCGGTTGTAGGTCTCGTAGTAGGCTGTATCGACGCAGATGCGCTTGGTGCCGATGGGGTGGTCCTTCGGCGCCAGGATCTCGGCCACCTTCGGGTCCTTCACGATGCCGCGGATCTTGTTGCGCACGAACTCGGCCGCGGTGTGGTTGGCCTCCGGGCTGGTGATCAGGTCGTTGAAGGCGGCCATGAAGGCGGTGCCGCCGGCTTCCCAGCGGCGCTCGTACTCGGCCAGGCGCTCCGCTTCCGACACCTCCAGCGCGGAGACGTCGTTCAGACCGTAGAGGATGCCCGTGCGCATGGTGCGCGCCACGGCGCGGCGGGCGGGGTAGTCCGACTTCCACAACCCCTCGTACTCGGCATCCATCGGCATGTTGCGCGAGGGGATGGAGAAGTTCGGCGTGCGCTGGAACACGGTGAGGTGCTTCGCCTGCTCGGCGATCACCGGGATGGCCTGGATGGCCGAGGAGCCGGTGCCGATGACGGCGACGGCGCGTCCGGCGAAGTCCACGCCCTCATGCGGCCAGTAACCGGTGTGGTAGGTGGCGCCGCGGAAGCTCTCGATGCCCGGGATTTCCGGCAGCTTGGCGGTGGAGAGGCAGCCTGTCGCCATGATCAGGTGCCGCGCGGCGACGACATCGCCCCCATCCGTGCGCACCATCCAGCGGTGCGCCGCCTCGTCCCAGTCGGCCGCGGTCACCGCCGTCCCGAAGGTGATGTCGCGCCGCAGATCGAGCCTGTCCGCGACCCAGTTCGCATAGGCGAGGATCTCGGGCTGCGCCGAGAAGCGCTCGGACCATTGCCATTCCTGCTGGATGGCGTCCGAGAAGCCGTAGGAATACTGCATGCTCTCCACGTCGCAGCGCGCCCCGGGGTAGCGGTTCCAGTACCAGGTGCCGCCGACGCCCGCGGCCTGCTCGAAGACGCGGGTGGTCATGCCGAGCGCCCGCAGCCGGTGCAGCAGGTACATGCCCGCGAAGCCGGCGCCGACGATGACGGCGTCGACCGTGGCGGCCGGCTGCTGAGGGGTTGGGGTCATATCGGGCATGGCGTTCTCTCCGGTCCCGGGGAGATTAGCCTGCCCAGGCTGCTTGTCGATGCGCCCGGCTCCGTGATGCGGCCGGGCATGCTGCGCGGCTCCCCGCGCCCGGTGGCATCCCTTCCGCGGCCCCTCAGGCCCGCTGCCGGACCGGCTGCCGCCGCCGCTGCTCGTCCGGCGCCACATGCTTGAACTCGGCCGAGGCCACCTTCATGCACGGCGGATGCCCATCGCGCCGCGCCCGAACCTCCACGTGGAAAGTGACGGAGGCGGCGCCGAGCCCGGCCATCTCCGTGTACGCGGACCAAGTGGCGGCGGGTCGATATGGTGGAGCGCGGGAAGGTCAGCGTTTCGCCATCGCCGAGCCGGCGCGCCTCCGGCACGAGGGCCTCGATCTGGTCGAGCACGCGGTCGGTCTGATCGATGAAGGTCCGGAGCGCTTGCGGCCGGGCGCGTGGCGTCGACACCCTTCGTGCCCTCGTACGGCCAGCCCTCGGCGCAGGCGGCATCGTCCACCGGCGGCAGCCGGGCGAAGGCGGGCACGTGGCTGCTCCCGAAGTGTGCGCCGGCCTCGTCGAACCGGGCGCGGCGCGACATCCTCCGGCACTCCTTCGCCAGCCTCGCCGCGGCCCCCGGTTGTTCGGAACGCGCCGTCGCGACCCTGCTCGGGCACCGGGCCGGCAGCATGGACAGGGCCTCTCGCGCCGCCCCTTGCCGGCTGGTCCCGTCCTCCCGCACCATTCCCCCGTCGCACGATGACGCCGCCGGGCGCGGGGGAAACCAGGGATCCATGCCAGGAGCACTCGCCGGCCTCCGCATCCTCGATCTGACCACGGTGCAGATGGGTCCCTGGTGCACCCGCATCCTCGCCGACCTCGGTGCGGAGGTGATCAAGGTGGAATCACCCGAAGGCGATTCCAGCCGCTACACCGGCGTGCCGCGCAACCGCGGCATGAGCGGGTCCTTCCAGCACAATGGCCGCGGCAAGCGGTCCATCGCGCTCGACCTGAAGCAGCCGGCGGCGCGCGAGGCGATCCTGCGCCTTGCCGGCAGGGCCGACGCCTTCGCCTCCAACATCCGCCCGGCCGCGCTGCAGCGCCTCGGCCTCGACTACGACGCGGTGCGGGCGGTCAATCCCGGCATCGTCTATCTGGGCATGGTCGGCTACGGCAGCGGCGGGCGCTATGCCGGGCGCCCGGCCTATGACGACCTGATCCAGGCCGCCGCCGGCGTGCCCATGCTGCTGGCGCGCTCCACCGGCGAGCCGCGCTTCATCCCCATGGCGGCGATCGACCGCATCGTCGGCAGCGCCGCGGCCAACGCCCTGCTCGCGGGCCTGCTGGCCAGGGCGCGCACCGGAATCGGCCAGCACATCGAGGTCCCGATGTTCGAGACCATGGTGCAGTTCGTGCTGTCGGAGCACATGCAGGGCGCGACCTTCGACCCGCCGACCGGCCCGCCCGGCTACCCCCGCACGCTCTCGCGCTCCCGCAGGCCCTATGCGACGAAGGACGGGTTCCTGGCGGTGCTGCCCTACAATGACGGCCAGTGGCGCCGCTTCTTCGAGGCGGTCGGCAAGGGGCACCTGCTGCGCGACGACCCGCGCTTCGCCGACATCGGCGCGCGCACCGCGAACATCGACGCGCTCTACGACATGGTCGGGGCCGAGGTGGCGACCCGCACCACGGCCGAATGGCTGGAGCTGCTGCAGGCGAACGACATCCCCTGCATGGTGCCGCACACGCTGGAGACGCTGCTGGCCGACCCTCACCTCGAGGATCGCGGCTTCTTCGTCTTCCAGGACCACCCCTCGGAGGGGCGCATCCGTACCATGCGCGAGCCCAGCAGCTGGTCGCAGACCCCGCCGCCCACCGGCACCTTCGCCCCGCGCCTGGGCGAGCACACCCGCGCCGTGCTGGCCGAGGCCGGCTACGACAGGGCGGAGATCGAGGCGATGATCGCCGATCGCGTCGCCATGACGGACGGGCGCGACTGAGGGTGCGACCGAGGGCGCGCCCGCCTACCCGACGCCGAGCAATTCCACCTCGAAGACCAGCGTCGCGCCGGGCGGGATGGCGCTGCCGGCGCCGTACGCGCCATAGCCCAGCTCCGGCGGGATGGTCAGCACCCGCAGGCCGCCGACGCGCATGCCGGCGACGCCGACATCCCAGCCCTCGATCACCTGGCCGGCGCCGAGGCGGAAGGCGAAGGGGTCGCCGCGGTCGCGCGAGCTGTCGAATTTGCGGCCGCGCTTGTCGGCGGCGGCGGCGTCGAAGAGCCAGCCGGTGTAGTGCACCTCCACGGGCTGGCCGGCGACGGCTTCCGCGCCGGTGCCGATGCGCGTGTCGTTGATCATGCGGGGAGTCCTTCCGCGGGGTCAGCCGCCGAGCCGGCGACGGTAGAGCGAGATCAGCCGTTCCCAATGCCGCTCGGCCGCGTGCTTGTCGAAGCACCAGCGCTGGGGGAAGGCGAAGCCGTGGTGGACATGGGGGTAGATCTCCACCTCGCCCAGGGCGCCGGAGCGTTCGAACAATCCCTGCAGCTCCCGCACCATCGGCATCGGCGCCAGCTCGTCATGCTCGGCGCAGGCGATGTGCAGCTCGGCGCGGCCATGGCCGAGGCTGCGGTGCGGGCTTTCCTCCGCGTCGCTGACCAGCCAGGTTCCGTAGAAGCTCGCGGCGGCGGCGATGCGGCCGGGGAAGCGCGCCGCGGCGGCGAGCGCATAGGGGCCGGACATGCAGTAGCCATGCACGCCGACCGGCCCCGGCCGCACCACCCGCTGCCGATCGAGGAAGGCCAGCATGTCGGCCACGTCCTCCATCACCGGCGGGATGGTCATCCTGGTGCGGATGGCGCGCATCCGCGCCTGCTCGGGGTCGCCCCTGGTCAGCACGCCGGGGCCGAACTTCGAATCCCGCCCGGCGCGGTGGTAGAGGTTGGGCAGCACCACGTAGAAGCCCGCCGTCGCCAGGCGCCGCGCCATGTCGTGCAGCTCCTCGCGGATGCCGGGCGCGTCCATCAGCATCAGCACCGCCGGGTGCGGGCCGCCGCGGTCGGGGTGGACGATGAAGCTTTCCATCGCGCCGGGGCGCGTGGGATCGGCCGCGCCGGGGCGCGTGGGATCGGCCGCGCCGGGGCGCGTGGGATCGGCCGCGCCGGGGCGCGTGGGATCAGCGGCGCCCGGGCGCGTGGGAATGTCAAGGATGGCTTCCTGCATCGGCGGCGTTCCTCCGGGGCCGGAGGCTAGCAGCGAGGCACCGGGCTGGATACTTGCCGGATCGCACCGGGCGGCGGACCATCCGCGCCGCAGCCAGGGAAGGACCGCCCGCCATGAAGCTCGCCTACTCGCCGAACAGCCCCTACGTGCGGAAATGCGTCGCCGCGGCCATCGCGCGCGGCATCGACGGGCAGCTGGAGCTGTGGACCATCGGCACCACGGCGGCGGAGCTTGCCGCGCTGAACCCGCTGTCGAAGGTGCCGACGCTGATCCTGGATGACGGCAGCGTGCTCTACGACAGCCCGGTGATCTGCGCGTACCTGGACAGTGTGGGCAGCGCGCCGAAGCTCTTCCCCGCCGCCGGCCCTGCGCGCTGGATGGCCCTGACGCAGGAGGCGCTGGGCGACGGCATCCTGGACGCGACGCAGCCGCGCCGGCGCGAGGTGGCGCTGCCGCTGGATGACGGCCGCAGGGACTACATCGCCACGCAGCAGCTGAAGGTGACGCGCGCGCTCGACGTGCTGGAGGCGCAGGCGGACGGCCTCGGCCTGCTGACGACGATCGGCGAGATCACCATCGGCTGCGCCCTGGGCTACCTGGACTTCCGCTACCCGCACGAGCCCTGGCGGCCGGGCCATCCGGGGCTGGAGGCGTGGTACGCCAGGGTGTCGCGGCTGCCGCCGCTGGCGCGGACCGTGCCACCGGGCTGAGAGTCGCCGCCCAACGCCCTGCGAAGCGGGCGACGCGGCACGGGCGTAGGGGCGCGATGCGCAGTGCCGGCCCGGCCCGGCCCGCGGGAAACGCGTCCCGCGGCGCATGGGCGCCGCGGGACGGTACTTGGCCGTGCAGGGTGCCGCCTCTCTCAGGCCGCCTGCTGGCCCTCGACCTGGCGCTGCGGCTGCGGGCCGCGCAGCACGTTGTCGCTGCCGCCCGTGCCGGCGATCTCGATGCGGCGCGGCCGCATCGCTTCCGGCACCTCGCGCCGCAACTCGATCGTGAGCAGGCCATCCGCCAGGCTGGCGCCAACCACCTTCACATGATCGGCCAGCTCGAAGCGCCGCTCGAAGGCGCGCCCGGCGATGCCGCGGTGGAGCACCTGGCGCTGCCGCCCCTGCTCGCCGCCCTCGTCGCGGTCGTCGGCGCGGCTGCGGCGGTCGCCGGAGACGATCAGCAGGTTCTGCTGCGCGACGACGTTCAGCTCCTCGGGACGGAAGCCGGCCAGTGCGAGGGTGACGCGGTAGGCGTCATCGCCGAGCCGCTCGATGTCGTAGGGCGGCCATCCCTCGTCGGCGCGGGTATTGCTCTGCAGCAGGTCGAACATCCTGTCGAAGCCGACCGTCGAGCGGAACAGCGGGCTGAAGTCGAAATCGGTCCTCATCTCCACATCCTCCTTGCGAAGCAACATGGACATGGGCGGCGCCATCTCTCCGGCGCCACCCACCGGGCCCCGTCCGGGCGCCCGGCAGCACGATGTTGGGTGCGCCCCGGATGTCGTTCAAGACCCCGGAAGCGCACCCCGCTGCCGGCGTCGCAGGGACGCGCCGCGATCCCCGCGGCGCGAACCCGCACGGCAGACGCCCGTGGTCCCCGTGGCCAAGGGGAGCCGGGTTCCCGTTCATCGCGCCGGCCAACGCAGCACCGAGGAGTTTGCGGCACCCTTGAAAAGCCTTGCCGCCGGAATAACTCGGCGATCGCCGGGGTCCGATCCCTTCAGCGCTTCGCTCGGATCCCAGCCATGCCAGGAGTGATCGACCGGGGAGCTTCGAGATGAGCGAGCATACGGAATCGGATGGCCGTCTTGCTGGATTCGGGCTGCGTCTTGCCGATGGCGGCTTGCGGGGCGGGGCGGCGGCAAGCGGCTTCGCCTTCACCCATCCCGACCAGGTCGTGAGCGACCGGGCTCTCACCTGGAGCGAAAAGCGCGAGATCCTGGCGTCATGGGCGTCGGACACGCGCACCGTCGCAGACAACCCCGCCTTGCGGCAGCTGGACAGCGGGGCGATCGTGCGGGTCGAGGAGATTCTCGGCGCGCTGAAGTCGCTCGACAGGATCGAGCCGTTCGACCGCAGAGGTTTCGAGGAGATCTTCGGGCTGCGGCCATCCTTCCCGCGCCGCAACCGCAAGGTGCCTGGCGCGCCGCGCAGCCGGCGTCTGCGGTGGGACAGGTCCGATGACGACGATGATCCGCCGCCCTGCCCGGTCAGCGCGCGGTCCCCGAAGCGTGGTCCCCCGCCGTGTCCGGCCAGCGCGGCCGCGGCGATCGACCAGCCCGCCATGGCAGGGATGCCGTAGCGGCCTTGAACGCGGGCGGTGCGCTACGTCACCCGGTCCAGCTCGCTGTCATCCAGCGCCCCCGGCACGATCGTCATCGGCACCGTCAGCTTGGCCGCATAACGCCCGGTGAGCGCCGAGATCAGCGGGCCTGGACCGCCGCCGCCCGTCGCGCTCGCCAGCACCAGGATGGAAATGCGCGGGTCCTCCTCGATCAGCGCGAGGAGGGCATCGCGCGCCTCGCCCTCGCGGATGATCAGGATCGGCAGGGTGCCGGTGATCTCGTTCACCTGCGCAGCGAGGCCGGAGAGCAGCTTTTCCGCCTCCTCCCGCCGCTCCTCCTGCATCAGCACGCCGACGCCGGCCCACTCGACCAGCCCCACCGGCTCGATCACCCGCAGCAGGGCGACGCGGCCGCCGCCCTTGCGGGCGCGCAGGCAGGCATATTTCAGCGCCACCGCGCGCTCCGCGCTGTCATCCACCACCACCAGGAAGACCCGGTCCCGCTTGGCGGCGCTGCTCGCCGCGGCGGCCTCCTCGGCACCAGGGGTCGGACCCGGATCGGGATCCGGGGCGGGTTCGGTCGGACCAGCAGGCATGTCAGCCCCTCCGGAACAGGACGCTGCCGAGCCACCCGGCCAGCGTCGCCAGCACAACGCAGAGAATACCGTAGATCAGCGGCTGGTTGTCGGCGACCGACGCGATGCGGTCGGCCGTGCCGATGCGGTCGACGCCGAAGGCGAGGTCCTGGCGCGCGACGATCCGGCGGGACCGCACCAGCAGCACCTCCACCCGGTAGTCGCCCGTCGGCACCGAGGCCGGCAGGTCGAGGCGCAGGTGGAACAGCCGGCTGCCGCGGATCTCGATCGGCGTCACGTCCTCCAGCCACAGGCCGTTGCGCCCCTCCAGCTCGAGCAGCGCGGCGCGGAAGGCCGGGCTGCGCGCGCCGGTGCTGGTCAGTGGCAGCGCATCGAGGCCGAGCCCGTTCTGCTGCCGGACGGGCTCCGGCAGGATCTGCCAGGCCGGGCGCGTGCCGGCGATGGCGTAGAAGCCCGGCACCTCGCCGAAGCGGGCGGAAGGGCCGTTCACCCAGATCACGCCGAGGATCGGCACCTTGCGCCGCACCACGATCGGCCGCGTCGGGCCGCGCGCGACCACCAGCACCTCGTCGCCGCCCGGGCCGAGCGGATCCTCCGTGCTGCCGAAGACGGTGAGCGAGGCACCGGTGAAGCCGGTGGTGACCGCAACCTGGGTCTGCGACAGGGCGGCGACCAGGGGCAGCGCATCCTGTGCCCGGGCCGCCGACCCGAGCAGCAGCGCCACCAGCAGGGGGCCGAGGAACCGCGCCCGCCGCGTCACAGCGCCGGTCCGATGCTGAACAGGTGGGGCGGGGTGCGCAGCAGGTCCCACAGCAGGCTGCCGGCGACGCCGAGCACCAGCAGCCCGAGCAGCACCCGCGTCTCCTCGCCGCGCAGGCGCGCGCCCATGGCGGCGCCGAACTGCGCGCCGGCGACGCCGCCGACCAGCAGCAGCATGGTGAGCACTATATCGACCGTGCCGAGCTGCACCGCCTGCAGCAGGGTCACGTTCGCCGCGACGAAGACCACCTGGAACAGCGAGGTGCCGATCACCACCGCCGTCGGCATCCCGAGGAAGTAGATCATCGCCGGCACCAGCATGAAGCCGCCGCCGACGCCCATCACGGCGGAGAGCACGCCGATGCCGAACCCCACCAGCAGCGGCGGGATGACGGAGATGTAGAGCCGGGACTTGCGGAAGCGCATCTTGAAGGGCAGGCCATGCGCCCAGAAATGCTCGTGCAGCCGCCGCGGCCTGGCCTGGCGGCGCCGCAGGATGGCGCGGATGCTCTCGTTCACCATCAGCGCGCCGACGGTGCCGAGCACCACCACGTAGAACAGCGCCACCGCCAGGTCGACCTGGCCGATCCGCCGCAGGAAGCCGAAGAGCTGCACGCCGGCCGCCGAGCCGAGCAGGCCGCCCGCCAGCAGCACGCCACCCATCTTCACGTCCACGTTGCCGCGCCGCCATTGCGCGATCAGGCCCGAGACCGAGGCGCCGAGCGTCTGGTTCGCGCCGGAGGCGACCGCCACCGGGGAGGGGATGCCGATCAGGATCAGCAGCGGCGTCAGCAGGAACCCGCCGCCCACGCCGAACAGGCCGGACAGCCAGCCGACGCCAAGCCCGATGCCCACCAGCAGCAGGGCATCCACCGACATCTCGGCGATCGGCAGATAGACCTGCATCGCGGCATCCGGCGGGCGGGGGGGGGGGGGCCGCGGGTTTGGACCCGGTGCGCCGCCGGCGCAACCCCTGGCCCGCCCTCGCCGGGCGCGGATGATCCGCAGCCGATGTCCGGGCGTGCGGCCGCGCAGGCCGGGCAGGACGACGGGGGTTGCGCCGGCGGCGCCGGCCGTCGCGCGCCCGGCTCCGTGACACAACCGTCGCTTGACCTGGGCCGGCCCGCCGCCGCAGGCTCGTGCCGTGCCGCGAATCGACCTCCTCCCCGGGTCGTTCGCCGCGTCGGCCCAGCAGCCTCCCTCAGGGCCGACCGGCGCTTGACCCGCTTCCCCGCGCTGCGCAGATGGCGCGCGTGCCCCGGTGCCCTTCCGCATCCGGGCACCGGGAGCCCAATGCCGGCATGACCACCGCCGCCCCCCAGGCCCACGCCGACGAGACCGGCAGGCGCCGCCTCTTCATCCGCACCTGGGGCTGCCAGATGAACGTCTACGACAGCGCCCGCATGGCGGATGTGCTGGCCCCCCTCGGCTACGCGCCGGCGGCGGCGCCCGAGGCGGCCGACATGGTCATCCTCAACACCTGCCACATCCGCGAGAAGGCGAGCGAGAAGCTGTTCTCCGAGCTCGGCCGCCTGCGCACGACGAAGCGCGAGCGGGAGGCGGCGGGCGGGCGCATGGTGCTGGCCGTCGCCGGCTGCGTCGCCCAGGCCGAGGGTGCCGAGATCACCGCCCGCGCGCCCTGGGTGGACATCGTCCTCGGTCCGCAGACCTACCACCGCCTGCCGGAGATGGTGGCCCGCGCCGCCCGCGCCGGCGGGGCCGTCATCGAGACCAGCTTCCCGGTGGAGGCCAAGTTCGACCACCTGCCGGAGGCCGCCGCCCCGCCCGGCGTGACCGCCTTCCTCACCGTGCAGGAGGGCTGCGACAAGTTCTGCTCCTTCTGCGTGGTGCCCTACACCCGCGGCGCGGAATTCTCCCGGCCAGCGGCTGCCGTGATCGCCGAGGCGCGCCGCCAGGTCGCCCGGGGCGCGCGCGAGATCACCCTGCTCGGGCAGAACGTGAACGCCTATCACGGCGAGGGTCCCGACGGCGCCACCTGGGGCCTTGGCCGGCTGCTGCGCGACCTGGCGGAGATCCCCGGTCTGCTGCGGCTGCGCTACACCACCAGCCACCCGCGCGACATGGATCGCGACCTGATCGCCGCGCATCGCGACCTGCCAAGCCTGATGCCCTTCCTGCACCTGCCGGTGCAGTCCGGCTCGGACCGCGTGCTGGCCGCCATGAACCGGGGCCACACCGTGGCGGATTTCCTGCGCGTCGTGGACCGGCTGCGCGCCGCGCGGCCCGACCTCGCCCTTTCCTCGGACTTCATCGCCGGCCATCCGGGCGAGACCGCGGCCGACTTCGACGCCACCCTCCGCCTGGTCGAGCGGGTGGGCTTCGCCCAGGCCTTCTCCTTCAAGTATTCGCCCCGCCCTGGAACCCCGGCCGCCGGCGCGCCACATCCGGTGCCGGAGGCGGAGAAGGAGGCGCGGCTGGCCACGCTGCAGGCCCTGCTGCGGGCGCAGCAGGACGGGTTCAACCGCTCGCGCGTCGGCACCACCCTGCCGGTCCTCTTCACCGGGCCGGGGCGGCATCCCGGCCAGGTGGCCGGGCGGTCGCCCTGGCTGCAGCCCGTGCATGTCCCGGGCCCTGCCGGCCTCGTTGGCAGCGTCGCCGCCGTCGCGGTCCTTGCCGCCCATCCGAATTCGCTCGCCGGAACGCTGGCGCCGGGAGCGGCCGACCACCCCCACCGCCAGCCGGAACAGGAGCCCGCCCCCGCTTGAGCGCCACCGCCGCCATCGCCTATCGCCCCACGGAAGGCCGCGGCACCCTGCCACGCCCGACCGGCCCCGACCAGCGCAGCGTCACGCTGCAGTTCGACGACAACGCGCTGCTCCCCCTGCTCTACGGGGAACACGACCGCCATCTGGCCCGTGTCGAGCAGCGCCTGGGGGTGCGATTGTCCTCGCGCGGCAACCGGCTGACCATCAGCGGCCAGCCCGAGCGGACCGAGGTGGCGGAAACGGCGCTCAAGGCGCTGTGGAAGCGGCTGGAACGCGGCCAGTCGGTCACCACCGCCGAGGTGGAGGCGGCGCTGCGCATGGCCGAGGGCGAGGCGGAGAACGACCCCCGCCTGCCGCTCCTCGCCGACATGCCGGAGATCCGCACGCGCAAGGCGGCGATCGCCCCGCGCACCCCGGCCCAGGCGCACTACATCGAGATGCTGGCCCGCCACGAGATGGCCTTCGGCATCGGCCCGGCCGGCACCGGCAAGACCTACCTCGCCGTGGCCCAGGGCGTGGCGCTGCTGCAGGCCGGCAGGGTGGACCGCATCGTGCTCTCCCGCCCGGCGGTGGAGGCCGGGGAGCGGCTGGGCTTCCTGCCCGGCGACCTGAAGGAGAAGGTCGATCCCTATCTGCGCCCGCTCTACGATGCGCTGCACGACATGCTGCCGGCCGAGCAGGTCGCCCGCCGCATCGCCTCCGGCGAGATCGAGATCGCGCCGCTCGCCTTCATGCGCGGCCGGACGCTCGCGCACTGCTTCGCCATCCTGGACGAGGCGCAGAACACCACGCCGGCGCAGATGAAGATGTTCCTGACCAGGATGGGCGACGGCACCCGCATGGTCATCACCGGCGACCCCACCCAGGTGGACCTGCCGCCGGGCCAGAAATCCGGCCTCGCCGAGGCGCTCCGCATCCTGGGCGGCGTCCAGGGCATCGCCGTGGCGCGGTTCGATGAACGCGACGTGGTGCGCCACCCGCTGGTCGCGCGGATCGTCGCGGCCTATGCGACCGAGGACCAGCGCAGGCTCGGCCGCGGCGCCGAAGCCCCCCTGGAACGGATGGGCCGCGAGGGTGATATGATGGCGCCGGCGTCACCGGCCGTACCGCCGGGCCCCGAGGAGGGGCGGCGGGGGAAGAAGGATCAGGATGGAACCGGGAAGTAGCACGCCCGACGGCACGCGGGGTTCGCCCCGGACGGCCGCCGGGGTCCAGGATGCCCCAGTCGCGCCCACGGCGGAGAGGCAGCCAGCGGAGGAGGACTCGTCGCGGGAGGATGCGGCCGCGATCGCGGTGATCGTGGCCGATGCCGGCTGGCGGCGCCTGGTCGCCCGGGCGGAGCCGCTGGCCCGCCGTGCGGTCCGGGCGGCCCTGGCCGAGGACGCCGCCGCCGGCACGATCTCCGTCCTGCTCACCGGCGACCGCGAGCTGCGCCGCCTGAACGGCCAGCACCGCGGCATCGACAAGTCCACCAACGTGCTCAGCTTTCCCGGCGATGCGCCGGGCCATCTCGGCGATATCGCGCTGGCGCTGGGTGTCGTGCGGCGCGAGGCACGCGCCGCCGGGCGCAAGCCCGCCGCGCATCTCGCGCACCTGGTGGCGCATGGCACGCTGCACCTGCTCGGCCATGACCACCTGTCCGCCGGCCAGGCACGGCGCATGGAGCGCGCCGAGGCCCGGGCCATGGCCCGGCTCCGCCTGCCCAATCCCTGGAAGGGGCTCGCGGCATGAGCCTCACCAATGGCGAAGGCCGGAATGGGGAGGGCCGGAATGGGGAGAGCCGGCGCGACGGGCTGTTCTGGAAGCTCCAGGGCCTGCTGCGCCGGCGCGAGGCGGAATCCGTGCGCGACCGCATGGAGGAGCTGATCGAGGAAACGCAGGCCGACCTTGGCGAGAGCGACGGCCCGCATCGCCGCGCCGATGAGCTCGATGTGCATGAGCGCGCGCTGCTGTCGAACGTCCTGAAGCTGCGCGGCGTGACCGCCGCCGACGTCATGGTGCCGCGCGCGGACATCATGGCCATGCCGGAGGAATTCACCCTGGAGCAGGCCGTCCGCCTGATCCAGCGCGACGGGCACAGCCGCTACCCGGTCTATCGCGGCCAGCTCGATGACATCGTCGGCATGGTGCACATCAAGGACGTCTTCGCCTCGGTCGGGCGGGACGCGCCCTTCGACCTGAAGGCGATCCTGCGCAAGCCGCTGTTCGTGGTGCCCTCGGTCCCGGTGCTCGACCTGCTGCTGCAGATGCGCAATGCGCGGGTGCACATGGCGCTGGTGGTCGACGAGTATGGCGGCATCGACGGCCTGGTCACCATCGAGGACCTGGTGGAGACCATCGTCGGCGACATCGCCGACGAGCACGACGAACCAGGCCCGCCGCAGATGGTGGAGCGCCAGGACGGCACCATCGAACTCGACGCGCGCACCCGCATCGAGAGCTTCGAGGAAAAGCTCGGCCCCGTGCTGACCGATGAGGAGCGCGGCTCGGACATCGATACGGTGGGCGGGCTGGTGTTCACGCTGGCCGGGCGCGTGCCGGCGAAAGGGGAGCTGGTCTCGCACAGCTCCGGCCTGGAATTCCGCGTGCTGGACGTGGACCCGCGGCGGATCCGCAGGCTGCGGGTGCGCCGGCCCGGGGCGGTGCCGGCCACTGGCGTTCAGCCGGGACCGGACCGCCAGGCGGCGGAATAGGCGCCGGGACCCGGCGCGGTCCGGCGCGGATGACCGGTGCGGGCGATGCCGCCGGCGCGCGCTACTCCGCCGCCGGCAGCAGCGCCAGCGGGCCGCGGTCCCGAGTTGCCAGCGCCTCCTGCGGCGCCGGGCGGCCAAGCAGGAAACCCTGCACCTGATCGCAGCCGATCGCGGCCAGGGCGCGCAGCTGCGCCTCGGTCTCCACGCCTTCGGCGGTGACCTGGATGTGCAGCACGCGGCAGAGCGCGATGATCGTCTCGACGATCGCCACGGCGCGGTCGTCGCTGTCCAGGCCGCGCACGAAGCTCCGGTCGATCTTCAGCTTGTCGAACGGGAAGCGCCACAGGTAGCCGAGGCTCGAATAGCCCGTGCCGAAATCATCGAGCGCGATGCGCACGCCCAGCGCCCGCAGTGCCGCCAGCTGGCGCAGCACGGATTCGGTGTTGTGCAGCAGCAGGCCCTCGGTGATCTCGAGCTCCAGGCGTTCCGACGCCAGGCCGCTGCGTGCCAGGGCGTCGCGCACCGTGGCGACGATGTCGCCCTGGCGGAACTGCGCGGGGGACAGGTTCACCGCCAGGCGCAGGGGCGCGGCCCAGCCCGCGGCGTCGCGGCAGGCGGTGCGCAGCACCCAGGCGCCGAGCGGCATGATCAGGCCGGTTTCCTCCGCCAGGGGGATGAACTCCGCCGGGCTGATCAGGCCACGGCCCGGGTGCGGCCAGCGCACCAGCGCCTCGAAGCCCTGTCGCTCGCGTCCCGGCAGGGCGTGCAGCGACTGGTAGTGCAGCATCAGCGCGCCGGCCTCGATGGCCGTGCGCAACTCCCGCTCGGTGCGGCGGCGCGCCTGCAGGGCGGCATCCATCGCCGGCTCGAAGCTGCGCCAGCTGCCGCGCGCGTCGCGCTTTGCCCGGCCGAGCGCCGTGTCGGCGTTGCGCAGGAGCGTCGCCGGATCACTGCCGTCCTGAGGAAACACGGCGATGCCGATGCTGGCGCCGCCCGGCACCACCTCCCCGTCGATGGCGCAGGGTGCCCGCAGCAGCGCGCAGAGCCGCGCCGCGAGGCGCTCCGCGCCCTGCCGGCCGGCCGGCCCGGTCTGCACGATGACGAACTCGTCGGCGCCGAGCCGGCCGACGATGTCATCCCGCCGCACCGTCGCCAGCATCCGTGCCGCCGTCTGGCGCAGCAAGGCGTCCCCCACGGCCTGGCCGAAGTCCTCGTTCACCGCGCGGAACCCATCGAGGTTGGTCAGCAGCACCGCGGCCTGGGTGCCCTGCCGACGCGCCGCCGCCAGCGCGTCCCCCAGGCGGGCGTTCAGCTGCTGGCGGTTCGGCAGGCCGGTGAGCGGGTCGTGCGCCTCCAGGTGGTGCAGCCGCGCCTCGGCCTCGCGCCGGCGCCGGCTGTCCCGCCGGCCGAGCAGCGCGACGGCGAGCGCGACCGGCAGCAACGCCCCGGCCAGCCCCGCCGCGCCGAGCAGCAGCGCGCCGCGGTAGAGCGACCCGCGCCCGGTCTGGTCCACCGAGACCGTTGCCAGGCCCACGACATCGGTGCCGGCCCGCAGCGGCACGGTGGCCGCGCCGCTGCGCAAGGGCGGCGCCTCCATGGCCGCGTCGAACCGGACGCTGCCCCCGGCACCGTCCAGGACGAAGCCGAGGATGCCGGCACGCTGCCAGGCCTCCGGCAGGGCGGCGCGCCACTCCGCCGCGGCCACAGGCAGGCGCGCCTGCAGATCCGCCGCCCAGCGCTGGGCGGCGATCTCAGCGTCGCGGCGCAGCAGATGCTCCATCGCCGCACCGGTCAGCAGCGCACCGCCAGCGGTCAGCAGCAGCGCCAGCAGCGTGAGCAGGACGGGCAGGCGGACGCCGGAACGGACAAGGGCGCGCATCGGTCTTTCGCGGGGCACCACGATGGCCAGCATCCGCCGCGGATGTTGCAGAAGCATTAGAGCAAAATCCGATCAAGTTGGTCCGTATCCTGCGGCGGTGATGTAGTTGCTGCACTCGTTTGGTGTGAAGGCTG
>JAIEOP010000213.1 GCA_019750465.1 Acetobacteraceae bacterium
CCGGCCGGGTCCGGCGCGCGGGCCGCTCCGGCCGCCACGAGCGCGCCGTGGTCCATGCGGATCGGCCGGTCGCCGCCCCGGTGCTCGACGTGGCAGCTCGCGCAGTCGCCGATGTCCGCGTGGAAGGCGGTGTCCGGCTTGGCCAGCAACTCCGGCGCGAAGGCGTGGCAGGTGAGGCAGGTCGCGGCCTCGACCCCGCGGTCGGGCGCGTGGCAGCTCTCGCACCGTGCCCCAAGGAAGGCATGGGCGGCTGAGAGCGGCCCCGGGGTCACCGCCGTGCGCCAAGCCGGGAGTGCCGGCGAGCCGGAGCGGTACATCGCCAGCGGCACCAGCACGGCCGCGGTCGCGCCGACCGCCCCCAGCGTCAGGTAGATCGCGGTGGTGACCTTCATCGCAGCCACCGCAGGCCGAAGTAGATGCCGTTCCAGATGTGCAGCGCGAGGAGGGGATACAGCACCAGCGCCGCCGCGATGTGCAGCACCGTCCAGCGGGACAGGGCCCGCTTGACCGCCTCGCGCCGGCCGATCGCGTGCTCGAGGTCGGCGACGGCGCCGACCAGGCGCAGGACCGGAGTGCCGGAAACCGTTACACCGTCGCCGGACACCAGGAGGGCGAGGGCCCGGAGGCCCGGCCCTGGGGAAACGATCGCCGCGCCGCCGTGATGGGCGGCGGCCTCGGCGGCGATCTGGTCGAAGCGGGCCCGGAGTACCCCGAGCCTTTCCCGCTGCTCGCGCAGGTCGGTGCCGAGCTGGGCCAGGTGGTAGCGGCCGACGAAGCCGCTCAGCACGACGGTCAGCATGGCCACGACCAGCGCGATGCCGAGCGGGCTCCGGTAGGCGTGGCCGCTGTGCAGGATCCCGAGCAGTGCGCCGACCACGCCGGCGTAGACGTGGAAGGAGAGCAGCGCGCGCAAGGAGACGTATTTCGACACGCGCACGCGGACCCAGGTGCTGCGCTTGACGAGGGAGTAGATCAGCAGCAGCACGAACAGGCTGGCGCCGGCGATGCCGAGCAGGCCGCCCGCCAGGCTGCCCGGGAAGCGCGGCGCCTCGTGCAGCAGGAAGCCGGGCGCCACCAGAACCAGGACGCTGATCAGCGCGCCGACGGTCAGCCTCTCGGTCTCGCTCACCTCACGCCTCCACCTCGAGATTGCCGGTGGACTTCGCCTGGCAGGCCAGGATGATGCCGCGCGCCTTCTCCTCGGGGGGAAGCCCCTCCTCGACCTCCATCGTCACCTCGCCCTTCAGCAGCGGCACCTTGCAGGTGCCGCAGATCCCGACCCGGCAGGAGTAGTCGATCTCCACCCCGATCGCCTCGGCCGCCTCCAGCACGCTCTGGTCCGGTGCCAGTGGCCCGGTCTTGCCTGACTTGGTGAAATTGACCTCGGCCGTGGCAATCCGCGGAACGGCGGCGGCCGGCGCTGCGGCCGGAGCAGCCGCAGCCGCCGTGGCAGGGACGGGCGCTAGGGCGGGGGCCGGCAAGGGCGCGGGGGTCCCCGCCGCGACGCCCCGGGCCGGGCCGAACGCCTCCGTCTTGACCCGCTCCGGCGGCAC
This sequence comes from Acetobacteraceae bacterium, assembly GCA_019750465.1. Lineage (GTDB taxonomy): Bacteria > Pseudomonadota > Alphaproteobacteria > Acetobacterales > Acetobacteraceae > JAIEOP01. Next base: position 1,554 of record JAIEOP010000213.1, read on the forward strand.
CCCGAGTTCGGCCAGCGCCGCCTTCACCGCCGCCATCATCGGCGGCGGGCCGCAGAGGTGGACCCGCCGCCGGGCGATCTCGGGCACGGCCCGCGCGATGAACTCCTTCGAGACGTGCCCCTGGTACCCCATCCAGGCGGTCCCCTCGGCGCTCCCGACCGTCACCGCGACATGCAGGTTGGCGTACCGCTTCTGCAGGTGCTCGAGCTCCTCGCGGAAGACGAGGTCCTGTGGCGTGCGCGCCCCGTGGAGGAAGAAGATGTCGCCTGGGAAGGAGAGGTCGGTCAGGTAGCGGGTGACGCTCATCATCGGGGTGATGCCGACGCCGCCCGAAATCAGGACGATGCTGTCGGCCTCGGCGCCCGTGAAGGTGAACACGCCCGAGGGCGCCGAGACCTCGAGGGTGCTGCCGACCGCCACCTTGTCGTGCAGGTGGCGCGAGATCAGCCCCTGCGCCTCGCGCTTGACCGTGACCTCGACGTAGCTTCGCCGGGTCGGCGCGGAGGCGATGGTGTAGGAGCGCCGGGCGCGCTCGCCGTCGATCTCGGCCGAGAAGGTCAGGAACTGGCCCGGCATGAAGGTGAAGGGGATGTCCCCACCCTCCGGGTTCATCAGGCGGAAGGTCTTGACGTCCGGGGTCTCGGGGAAGATCGCGGCGACGCGCAGCGTGCCCGACCACGGCCGCTTCGCCGCGGCGGTCGCTGCAGCAGGCGACGGCGCAGGTCCGGCGGCCGGTGTGGGAGCGGTGGCTGGGGGTGGGGCCGGGGCGGTGGGTGCCTCGGGCGTCGGGGCGCCGCCGGCGGCGGGCGGTGCTTTGGACGGTGCCGGGCCGGGCGGGCCCGCGGTGGCGGGCGCCGGAGCAGGCGCGGCCCTGGCGGAGGCGGTCGCGAGGCGTTGGACCAGGCCGCCGACCCGCCGCATCCGGACGAACTGGATCAGCAGGGTCCCGACCAGGAAGGCGACCAGGAACCCCATCGTCGTCAGGTGGAACCAGGACAGGCCCCATGGGCCGCCGCCGCCGTCCATCGCCATCGGCGCCGCCGCGGCGGCCGGCAGCCCGAGCTGGCCGCGGTACCAGCCGAGCGCGGCCTGGGCCGGCGCCTGTCCCCCGCCCAGGGCGAGGTGGGTGGACAGGCCGCTACGGTACAGGTTCAGCCCCTCGGCCATCCGTTCGCCGGCCTCCCGCATGCCTTGCGGATCGCCGGCCTGGAGCGCGCGTGTGGCCTGGTCAAGGCCGGCCGTGAGCAGTGGCAAGCCGGAGAGCATGTGCCGGTGTGCCTCGCGCAGCGCTGCCTCGCGCGCGGCCGGGTCGGCGGGCGGCGCGGCCATCAGCGAGGGATAGGTCTGCGGCGGCACGCCGCCGCCGTGCATCCCCATCTCGCCGCCCATGCCGCCCATCTGGGCGACCGCGGGCGGCGTAGTGCCCCCGAGCAGCACGGCCGCCGCGACGAGCGCGGCGGCCGCGAGCTGGCGCCAATGGCGGCGCGGCGCGGCCCGCCCGGTCAATCAGAACGACTCCAGGAACGGCACCACCAGCTCCGCGGCGGTGCGCTTCTGCGCCTCGTCCAGCATGCCGTAGAGGTGATCGAAGGTGGTCCGCGCCGCGCGCAGTCCCTCCAGCCGCGCCGCAAGGTGGCGCTCATAGGCCGCGAGGCGCTCGGCCGGCGTGTGGTTGGCGTGCCCGGCCACCTGGAGGACATCGCGCGCCTCAACCAGGTGCTGGCGTGATGTGCGCAGGCTCTGGGCGAACTGCTCCCAGGCGGGCGCCTGCTGATCGGTGATGCGCAGCTCGGCGCGGAGAAAGGCCAGCCGGCCCTCGACCCGGTCGAGCGGCGCGTGCGGGCCGGCGCGCATCATCATGCGCGACATGTCGTCCATGCGCATGCCGGCGCCGCCCATGCCCGGCATACCCATGCCCATGCCGCCCTGCATCGGCTGCCCCTGCATTTCCCCCCGGCCCATGTCGTCCATGCGCATGCCGCCGCCCGGCATACCCCTCATGCCCATGCCGCCCGGCTGTCCGGGCTGCGGGGAGGGCTGGGCGGCACCCGGCTGCGGGGCGCCGCCGCCGGGCTGGCCCATGCCGGGCATCCCGCCCATCCCAGCGCCACCCGCGCCGCCCTGCGCCGGCTGGCCCTGCATGCCCCCCATGCCCATGCCCATGCCGCCCGAGCCCTGCTGCTGCATCGGCATCTGCATCATGTCATGCATCGCCAGGCGCAGCGGCGCCTCGGCTGCGCGCGGGGCGCCCGGCTGGCCGAGCGCGAGCAGCAGCGCGGCCGCCGCGCCGAGCGCCGCGGGCCGGCTCCCGGGGAGCGTCGTCAAACGGATCGCGGTCATTCCCTTTTCCTCCTCAGCTTGCCGCATTCCACGCCGGACCGGCCGCCGCGTCCTTGATCCGTGTCAAGCGATACGGCCAGGCCGAACCGAGGTTGCGGGATGTGTGGGCCGCCGACCGTCCATCTTCGCTGGGGAGCCGGGACGACAAGGACCGCCCGCCAGACGCGCCCGGCGTCGCGGCGGGACGTCCAGCCCGCCCCCCGATGAGCGGCTTCCGGGCCTTGGCCCTCGGCGCGCCGCGTCGGGGATCCCACCTCAAGGCGGCCGCCCGCGTGCCGCACCGAGGGCTTCCTGCCGCGCGCGGATCTCCGCTGGCCAGGTGCTCTTGATGAAGCGGAGCACGGCGCGGATCTCGCCGTCGCCGAGGACCTCGCCGAAGCCCGGCATGTCGCTGGCGTACCCAGGCACGAGCGCCGTGGGGCCGCGCTTCGTCAGCTCGAAGAGCTGCGCGTCCGGGTGATGCCAGGTGTGCCCCGAGGCGTCGTGCGGCGGCGCCGGCAGGCGCCCGTCCGGCCGGCGCTGGCGCCAGTTCGGCTGCCCTTCCAGCGCGGCGCCGTGGCAGGAGGCGCAGTGTTGCGCGTAGAGTTCCCGGCCGCGCGCCAGGACCGCCGCGTCCGCCCCCCTGGCGGGCGGGTCCTCGCCGCCTCCGGCCGCCAGCAGCACGGCGCCCCCAAGGCCCACCGCCAGCGCCACCACCGCGGCGGCGACCAGGAGCGTCCGACGGCCGCGGCCGGTCACCGCACCGTCGCTGCGCCGGAATGCGAGATCCGGATCAGGCCTGCCACGTCGCTCCTCCATCGGTCCGGGCCGGCGCACCGCCCGAGGCCTCGCGGTAGGGTGCATGCGCTGCGCGGTCAACGGCGAAGGGGCCGGAGAACGCCGCCTCTCCGTGACATAGTATGTCCCGGGGCCAGGATTGAGCCAGGTCAACCCTGCGCCGGGCCGCCTGCCTCAGGATACCGCGTCATCGCGGAGACAGGGGCACGGGGATGGACGGATCAACGGGATCGCGGCAGGTCGCAGTGGGGGGCACGGAGCTCGCCCCACCCGAGCAGCGCGGAAACCGCGACCCCATGCGCCTCCGCGGCGCGGCTGCTGCGCCCGCCGGCCCGGGCGGCCCCGCCGCCGACCCGGTGTCGCCCTGGGCCGACCTGCTCGAGTACCAGCGCGACCTGTGGGAGCGGTCGATCCTCTTCTGGGACACGCTGCACCAGCGCGCGGACGACATGCTGGAGCACGAGCGGCTGGGGCTGCCGCCGCTCCTCGACTTCCGCACGGAGACGGTGGTGGACGCGCGCACTTTCCCCCGCCCGGCCAACTACGCCCTGCTCCGCATCCTCGGCCCCGCCGATGGGACCTCCGTCGTCGCTCCAGACCCGGCGAAGCCGCCGGTCGTCGTCGTGGACCCGCGCGCCGGGCACGGCCCTGGCATCGGCGGCTTCAAGCAGGAGTCCGAGGTCGGCATGGCGCTCGGGGAGGGCCATCCGGTCTACTTCGTCGTCTTCTTCCCCGAGCCCTGCCGGGGGCAGACGCTCGCCGACGTGCACCATGCCCTGCGCCGCTTCGTCGAGACGGTGGCCGAGCGGCACCCGGGCAAGCCGCCCGTGCTCTACGGCAATTGCCAGGCCGGCTGGGCCGTCGCGCTGCTCTCGGCCGACTGCTGCGGCCTGGTCGGGGCCGCCGTGCTGAACGGCTCCCCGCTCTCCTACTGGGGAGGCGAGTCCGGCGTGAACCCGATGCGCCTCGCGGGCGGCCTGCTCGGTGGCGCCTGGCTCGCCGAACTCGCGGCCGACCTGGGCGACGGGCGCTTCGACGGCGCCTGGCTCGCCGCCAATTTCGAGAACTTGAAGCCGGAGCGGGCCATCTGGGAGAAGTACGCGCGGCTGTTCGCCGAGGTGGACACGGAGCGGGAGCGCTTCCTGCGGTTTGAACGCTGGTGGGGCGGCTTCTACTCCCTGGGACGCGAGGAGATCGCCGCGATCGTCGAGAACCTGTTCATCGGCAACCAGGTCGAGCAGGGCGTCTTCCGCATCTGCGAGGGCTGCGTCGCCGACCTCCGGCGCATCCGCAACCCGGTGGTGGTCTTCGCCTCCGAGGGCGACGACATCACGCCGCCGCACCAGGCGCTCGGGTGGATCCCGGCGGTCTACAGCAGCACCGAGGCGCTGAAGGCGGCCGGGCAGCGCATCGTCTACCTCATCAACCCGCATGTCGGGCATCTCGGCATCTTCGTCTCGGCCGTCGTGGCGCGGCGCGAGCACCGGGCGATCCTCGCCAGCCTCGCCGAGATCGAGGCGCTGCCGCCCGGCCTCTACGAGATGAAGATTGGTGGCAGCTCTCCGGGCGAGCCGCATCGGGCAGCGGGAGAGGCGGCCGTCCGGTTCGAGCCGCGGGCCGTCGAGGATCTGCGCTTCGCGCCGCCGCCGCGCGAGGCCTTCGAGCGCGTCGGCGCCGTCTCCGAGACCGGCCTCGCCCTCTACCGCGCCTTCCTGAAGCCCTGGGTCCAGGCGACGACCAATCCCTGGACGGCGTCGCTGCTGCGTTGGCTGCACCCGACGCGGACCAGCCGATACATGCTGTCGGCGGACTTCCTGCCCTGGATGCGCCTCCTAGCGGAAATGGCCGAGCAGGTCGGGGCGAACCGGCACCGGGCCCACCCCGAGAACATGTTCGTGGCGCAGGAGAAGGCCTTCGCGGAGTCGGTGTCGCGGGCCGCCGGAGCGGCGCGGGCCATGCGCGACGCCGCGGCGGAGCGTGGCTTCGCCGCGCTGTACGCCGCACCGCCGTGGGCCGCTCGGGCCGCCTCCGGTCAGGACGTCGGCCTGCCAGAAGGCGGACCGGCAGGCGGCGTGGCCGCGGAATGACGCGTCCGCTCCGGAGTTGGTCGTACTCCGGTGGGCCGGGGTGCGCCGGGCGCCGGAACTGGTCCAGGGCGCCGGCCTCAGGGCGTGCGAACCCGCGGAGGGGGAGTGGCCGCCGGGGGTGGCGCCGCCGCTCCGACGGGCTGCCATGCTGCTTGCCTTCGACTTCTGCCCGATGTTGGCGGCTGCCCCGCGAGCCCGTCCGGCCGAGCCACTGTGGAGAGGAACCCCGATGGAAGCCCCTGGCGCCCCCGGCATCCCGCCGACCTGGACCAGCAGCGACAAGGACATGGTCGGCGCGAGCCTCGGCCCGTCGCGCCTGTGGTTCACGGTCGGGCACGGCATCGTCAACGAGGTCTACTGGCCGCGGGTGGACATCCCGCAGATCCGCGACCTCGGCTTCATCGTCGCAGACGGCAAGGGCTTCTGGAGCGAGGTCAAGCGCGGCGCCGACTACACGATCGCCACGCCCGGCCCGGGCATCCCGGCGGTGCAGATCCTGCACCGGCACAGCCGCTTCGAGCTCGCGCTGCGCATCGCACCGGACCCGGACCGGGATGTCCTGCTCATCGAGCTTGACCTGACGGGCGGCGCGGACCTCGCGCCCTACGCGCTGCTCGCGCCGCATCTGGGCGGCACCGGCAGCGGCAACCGGGCCGAGGTGTTCACCAACCGTGGTCGGGTGGCGCTCTGCGCCGAGCAGGGGCCGTTCGGTCTCGCCCTGGCGGCGGCCGACCCCGGACAGCGGGATGCCTGGCGCGGGGCGAGTGCCGGTTATGTCGGGACCAGCGACGGCTGGCAGGATTTCGCCCGCAACGGCGCCATGACCTGGGCCTATGACCGCGCGGGGCCGGGCAACGTCGCGCTCATGGGCAAGCTGCCGCGCCGCTCCGTGCTCGCGCTCGGCTTCGGCAGCGGCAAGGAGGCGGCGGCGACGCTGGCGATCTCGGCGCTCGCGCGGCCCTTCGAGGCGGCCTGGCGCGAGCAGGTGCGCGCCTGGGAGGCGTGGCACGCGGAGAAGGCGCACGCGACGGGCCTGCCGGGCGAGTTCCACGAGCAGGTCCACCTCTCGGCGATGGTGCTCAAGGCGCACCAGGACAAGACCTACCCGGGCGCCATGGTGGCCAGCCTCAGCATCCCCTGGGGCAACAGCACGGACGACCCCGGTGGCTACCATCTCGTCTGGCCGCGTGACCTCGTGGAGAGCGCCGGCGCCCTCCTGGAACTCGGGGCGGCCGAGGAGGCCCGTGACGCCCTGCGCTACCTCATCGCCACGCAGCTCGACGATGGCCGCTGGGCGCAGAACCAGTGGCTCGGCGGCACGCCGCGCTGGGGCGGCATCCAGCTCGACGAGGTCGGCTTCCCCGTCCTGCTCGCCGCGGCACTCGCCGAGCGCGAGGCCCTCGGCGGCATCGAGGCGAAGGACATGGTGCGACGGGCGCTGGCCTATCTGGCGCGGCACGGCCCGGCGACGGAGCAGGATCGCTGGGAGGAGACCGCCGGGATCAACCCCTTCACAATGGCGGTGGCGATCGCCGCGCTCGTCGCCGGGGCCGAGTTCCTGGACGAGGCGGAGCGGGGCGACGTGCTCCTTCTGGCCGACGACTGGAACGCGCGCATCGAGGAGTGGTGCGTCGCCTCCGGCAGCGCGCTCGGCGCGGCGCACGGCGTCGAGGCGCACTACGTCCGGGTCGCGCCCGCCCGCGTGATGTCGGACCCGGCGGTGCTCCGCGAGGTCGTGCCCCTCAAGAACCGCGACCGCGACCCGGGGCTGCCGGCGGCCGAGCAGGTCTCGACCGACCTCCTGCAGCTGGTGCGCTTCGGGCTGCGCCGGGCGGACGACCCGTTCGTGCGCGGCACCGTCCGGCTGGTGGATGCGGTGTTGCGCGCCGAGACGCCGAGCGGGCCGGTCTGGCGCCGCTACGGCGGGGACGGCTACGGCGAGCACCCGGACGGGCGGCCCTACGACGGGACGGGCCAGGGGCGCCCCTGGCCGCTGCTGGCCGGGGAGCGCGGCCACTACGCCCTGGTCGCCGCCGAGGATCCCGCCCCGCACCTCCGCACCATGATGCGCGCGAGCGGCCGGCTCGGCCTGATCCCGGAGCAGGTCTGGGACGGGGACCAGCTGCCGCTGGCCGGCCTGCATCCTGGCCGGCCCTCCGGTTCGGCGATGCCGCTGGTCTGGGCGCATGCGGAGTTCGTCAAGCTGGCCACGAGCATCCGCGCGGGCCGGCCGGTGGATCGGCCGGAGGCGGTGTGGCTGCGCTACGCCGGCCGGCGGCCGCACCCGACGCATGCGCACTGGGCGCCATGGATGCCGGTGGCGACGATCCGGCGGGGGCAGTCCCTGCGCGTCCTCTCCGATGTGCCGACGGCCGTGCGCTGGCGGGTCGCGGGCCGGGACGATGCTGGAGAGGCCACCACGGCGCCGGCCGCCCTCGGCCTGCACGCCGCGGACCTGCCGACCGGGGCGCTGCGGCCGGGCGACGCCATCCTCGTGGAGTTTGCGCGCACCGTGAGCGGCGAGCGCAGGATCGAGGTCACGGAACCAGTGAGCCCGCCGGCGTGAGCCGCCCTGGCGTCGGCTCCATGGGCCAAGCCGGCTGTGCGCGCCGTCGTCCGGCCTTGCCGGGGCGGCGCCTACCCGCGCTCGGCAGCGACGGGCGCGGCGCTGTCCGACACAGCTGCGGGGAGGTCCAGATGGGCCCGGGCCGCCGCCTCCCAGCCGAAATCGGCGAAGGGCTTCCCCCCTGGGGAGTAGCCGCCGACCGCCCAGTTTTGCGCGCGAAGACGGCAGGAGCGGGTCGGTGCCGCCCTCGCATCTGCTCCTGGTGGCGGTCGCCGCGTTCGGCTGGTCGAGCGGTTGGATGGCCGCGCGGTACGCGCTCGACGCCGGCATGCCGCCGCTGCTCTTCGGCGCCCTGCGGTCTGCTCGCGCTCGCCGTCCCCCGCCCGCTCGGATGGCCAGTCATGCTCGCCGTCGGCTTGATGCTCAGGGCGTGGGCGCGCAGGGCCTGCCCCTGGTCGCGGTGTGGCTCGGCATGGCGCTCGGTGCTGCGGGCATCGTCCTCCTCTCCACCGCGGGAAGCAGCCACGCCATCCCGGCCGCCGCCTCGCGGGCGGGGCGGGGGCGGTAAGCTGGGCGATCGGCAACCTGGTCCTCCGGCGCTACGCCAGTCCCGCGGCGCTGCCCGTCGTGCTCTGGCAGGCCTTGGTCGCCTCAGTGCCGCTCCTCGCACTGTCGGCCGCGGTCGAGGGCCAGCCGCGCGAAGCCGTGTCCCGTGTCTCCAGCCCTTGGATTGCCGCGGCGGCGCTGGCCTATGCCGTGCTCGTTTCGACCCTCGCCGCGAACGCCGCGTGGACGTGGCTGCTGAAGCGGCGCCCCGCGAGCACCGCCGCGCCCGCGACGATGCTGGTGCCCGTGTTCGGGCTGAGCTTGGCGCACCTGCTGTTCGACGAGCCGCTGGGGTGCTCCTCCAGCGTCACCGAAGAGCGCCAGCGTGCCACCGCCGGGCTCGCCCCATAGCATCTGGCAACCATCGGCGCCCTCAGCGGTACTCCGCTCGTCAGCCCGCCAGCCGTGGCCGCCTGACATGGCGGCCCAGCCCGCCCAGGAGTATCGCTCCTACACCACGCCTCGGGGATGACCCCAGGGTTCGGGATGCGCTCCTTGACGCGGATCAAGGATGCGGGGTCTGCGCGTCGGCAGGCTGCAGGACGGCGAAGACGTTCTCAAGCGTCGCAGGAGATGACCGATGCCACCCACACCGTCCGCCCCTGAGGCCGCTGGCCTCACCATGGCCCGGCGTGACCTGCTGCGGGTCGCCGGGGCGACGGGGCTCTGGACGGGGCTGGCCGGCCTTGTGCCGGCCTACGCCCAGTCCCCGGCCGCCGGGGCGCCGGCTCTGGCCTCCGCCGGCGGGAGATCCATCGACCTCGCCATCGAGGCCATGGCGTTTCAGGTCGATGGCCGCCTCGGCAGCGCCATCGCGATGAACCGCACGGTGCCGGGTCCGCTGATCCGGTTGCGCGAGGGCGAGGACGCCGTCCTGCGCGTCACCAACCGCCTCGAGGAGACCAGTTCGATCCACTGGCACGGGCTGATCCTGCCGCCCGACATGGACGGCGTCCCGGGCGTGAGCTTCGCCGGCATCCGGCCCGGCGAGACCTTCGTCTACCGCTTCCCGGTGCGCCAGAGCGGCACCTACTGGTGCCACAGCCACTCCGGCGGGCAGGAGCTGCTCGGCCTCTACGCGCCGCTGATCATCGACCCGGCCGGGCCGGAGCCCTTCCGCTACGGCCGCGACCACGTGGTCATGCTGTCGGACTGGAGCTTCGAGCGGCCCGAGCAACTCGTCGCTCATCTGAAGAAGCTGCCCAGCTACTACAACTACCAGCAGCGGACGGTGGGCGAGTTCTTCCGCGACGCCCGCCGGGACGGCCTGGCGGCGGCCGTCGGCAATCGGCTCGCCTGGGGGCGGATGCGGATGGATCCGACCGACATCTCCGACCTCACCGGCGCCACCTACCGGTTCCTGATGAACGGCCTGGCGGCGGCGGACAACTGGACCGGGCTGTTCCGGCCGGGCGAGGCGGTGCGGCTCCGCCTCATCGCCGCCGGCGCCATGACGGTGTTCGACGTGCGGATCCCGGGCCTGAAGATGACCGTGGTGCAGGCGGACGGCCAGAACGTGCGGCCCGTCGAGGTGGACGAGCTCCGGATCGGCGCCGGGGAGACCTACGACGTCATCGTGCGGCCCGGAAACCGCGCCTACACGCTCTTCGCCGAGACGTCGGACCGCAGCGGCTACGCCCGCGGCACCCTCGCGCCGCGGCCCGGCATGAGCGCGCCGATCCCGCCGCGCCGCCCGCGCCCGCTGCGCACCATGGCCGACATGGGGATGGAGATGGGCGGAATGGCGATGGGCGGCGCGGCCATGGGGACCGGCGCCATGGCCGACGCGCCTGCGGCGGCGGCCGGAGCCGGCGGCCACGGCGGCATGGCGATGCCCGGAACGGGCGGCGGCGCGGTCCCCGGGCCGGGGCTGCCCGGCAGCCCGCCGGTGGCGCACGGCCCGGACACGCACGGCGTCGGCAACTCATCGGTAGCGATGGTAGCGCGCAGCCGGCTCGACGAGCCCGGCACCGGCCTCGGCGGCGACGGCTGGCGCGTGCTGACCTACGCGGATCTGCGCAGCGTCGAGCCGCAGCCGGACCGGCGCGAGCCGGGGCGTGCCGTTGAGCTGCACGTCACGGGCAACATGGAACGCTACATGTGGTCGTTCGACGGCAGGAAGTACTCCGAGGCCCCGGCCCCCATCCGGTTCCGCTACGGCGAGCGGCTCCGCCTCGTCCTCGTCAACGACACCATGATGGAGCACCCGATCCATCTCCACGGCATGTGGATGGAGCTGGAGAACGGCGGCGGGCCGCGCCAGCCCCGCAAGCACACGGTGCTGGTGAAGCCCGGCGAGCGCCTGACCGTCGCCATCACCGCCGACGCGCCCGGGCGCTGGGCGATGCACTGCCACCTCCTGCTCCACATGGAGATGGGGATGTTCCGCGTGGTCGAGGTGTCGTGAGTCGGGAGCCGGGGACATGAGAGCGAAGATGGGCCGCAACATCCTGCGGCTGGCCGTGCTGGGCTGCCTGCTGCTCCAGCTCCCGGCCGCGCGTCCCGCGCTGGCCCACGAGCGCCCGGGGCGCGCCGGACCGGGAGTGGCCGGGACGGAGGTGATGCCCGCACCCGCCGGGGGGAACGCCATTCCGCCTGCCCTGCCGGCAGCCACGCCGGGGCGCCGTCCCGAGGCCGGTGCCACCACGCTGCCGAACCTGTCGGAGACCGCGGGCTGGCCCTCCCCGGTCGCCGATGATGCGTTCTACAGCTTCACGCTGTTCGATCTCTTGGAGTTTCAGCGCGCCCCGAACCTCGAGGCGGCGCGGTGGGACGTCGTCGGCTGGTACGGCGGCGACACCCAGCGCCTCTGGTACAAGTCCGAGGGCCGCCACAACGGCGCCCGCCGGAGCGGCGAGACGGATCTGCAGATCCTCTACGGGCGGCTCATCTCGCCCTTCGTCGATCTCCAGGCCGGGTACCGCTACGAGCGGCGCTGGGAGCGGAACAGCGGCCGGGGGCGCAGCTTCGCGGTGCTCGGGGTGCAGGGGCTGGTGCCCTACGGGGCCGAGCTCGAGGCGGCGCTTTTCGTCAGCGAGGATGGCGATGTTTCGGCGCGCGCGACCGTGGCCCAGAACGTCCTGCTGACCCAGCGCCTGATCCTGCTGCCGCGCTTCGAGGTCAACGCCGCGCTGCAACGGGCCGAGCGGTTCGGCGTCGGCCAGGGGGTGAACGACATCGAGATCGGCGTCCGCCTGCGCTACGAGATCCGCCGCGAGTTCGCCCCCTATGTCGGCGTCTCCTGGCTGCGCAGCTTCGGCCAGACCGCCGCCTTGCGCGGCGCTGAGGGGGAGGACCGCAGCCTGCTCCAGGTGGTGGCCGGGATCAGGATGTGGTTTTGAGTGGCGGTGGACCGCGGCCGCCGGCGGCGGGCGTAACTGACCGACCTCCGTTTCGGCATGGCGCGACGTGGCGACGGAGCGGAGCGCCATGGTGGGCGGCTCGGCGGGAAGCAAGCTCGAGCACCACAGGGGGTCACGACATGAAGGTGGACTATGGCGACGATCCGCGCCGAAACCTCACACGGGGATGGCGGTGCAGGGTGCGGCGGCCCATCTGGCGGGACGGCCGGGACCGGCCCGGGTCGCACGCAGCTCGGCACCCGCCAGGAAAACGGCCGGATACCGTTGGCGAAATCGCCGGGCTGCCTGGCCGCACATACTAGCGCGGGAAATCTGGTCGGCGCTATAACCGGAAACCAGACAAGGACAGTAAAGTAATCCTAATTTCCGCAACTGCAGCGCACAGAACTCGGGCCACTTTGGCGCCTTCCTGATTTCGCCAACGGTACCCGAGCGTTTGGCCTTCGCCGGGCCCGCTATCGCGGGCTCGCCAAGACCGGCCTGCAGCACGTCGCTACGGCCGCTGCCTTGAACCTCGACCGCCTCGCTGCATGGCTCGCCGAGCGTCCACTCGCACCCACACGCCTATCCCGCTTCGCTACCCTGGTCGCGTGAGCCACTTCGCCAACAGCGTCCGCAACTTTTTCGATAATGAGGTCGATGGGGCTCTCCCCTGGCGGGGACGGTTCCCGTGCCGATACTCCGGCAGCAGGAGAGCGGGCATGCGCTGGCTCGGCCAAAATGGCCGCCGTTCCGGCGGCGGCGGCTCCCCGTAGCAGGCCACGTCGGCCCGTGCCGTGCCCCCTGGTCTTGCGGAAGGGTGGTGCCGCCGGCATCGGTCAGTTCCTCGATCAGTCGAGGCATGGTATAATTTTTGCTGGCATAGACGAGCACCGCGTGCAGTGTGCCCGGCGCTCGGCAGATGGGGGCTGCCTTTTGGCAGGGGGACCGCTACAGCGGCGGCCCGTTCCGCGAAATCCCGTCAGGACACGGTAAACTGCCCCATCATGCCGTTATCTTCGTGCTCGAGGACATGGCAGTGGTACATGAACGGCGCCGTCGAGGCTGGCTGGTCGAATCGGATCAGGAGTTCGACCGGCTCTTTCACCAGGATCGTGTCTCTGGCCCCCTGGTCGAGCAGGTCGGGCCTTCCGCCATCCCGACGCAGGACATCGAAATGCACACCATGGATGTGGATGGGGTGCTTCATCATCTGGCCTGAGACTTCCCAGATTTCCACGTCGCCAAGCCTCACCCGTTCGTCGACGCGGCCCATGTCGAACGGCTTGCCGTTGATCGTCAGGGCCATTCCGCCGCCAGCTCCCATCATGCCACCCATCCCCATGTTCAGAACCAGGCGGCGGCGCCGAACGGCCTTGGCGGGGTCGGGACGAACACGCGGGACGAGGAGATCCGGTGCGGAGGTCCTGGCGCCGGAGTTGGCCATCGCCCGGGGCGTAAACCGCAGCACCGTCGCCGTTGAGGTAGGACCCGCCGCGCCGGACCGGCCGCCCATCATCCCGGTGCTTCCCATCATGCCCATCATCGACGCATTGGCATCCGGGCCGGTCACCAAAGAGACCGTCCTGCCATCGGCGAAATCTACGAGGATCTCGGCCCGTTGCCCGGGCGCCAAGGTGAGGCTTCGCAGTGCCACCGACCGTTCCAGCAGGCCGCCCTCGGTGCCGGTCCAGTGGAAGCCGCGCCCGTCGCTGAAGGAGAGGTCGTAGATGCGGGCGTTGGAGCCGTTGACCAGGCGCAGCCTGACCAGGCGGTTCGGCACCGCGGCCAGCGGATTGGGCGCGCCGTTCACCAGGATGGTGTCGCCCCGCCGGCCCTGCATGGCGGTCATCATCCCCGCAGGCATCACCAACCGCCCATCCTGGAACTGGCGGTCCTGGATCAGCAGCGGCAGGTCATCGACGCCGTAGTCAGACGGCAGCCCCAGGCCCTGCTCCTCCTGGTCCGTCACGATCAGCATTCCGGCCAGGCCGGAATAGACCTGCTCTGCCGTCAGGCCATGGGCATGCGAATGGTAGAGCAGCGTCGCCGCCGGTTGGCGGATCGGCAGGTTGGGGCGCCAGGTGGCGCCGGGCGGGATCGGCTGGTGGGGACCGCCGTCCAGCTCGCCGGGAATCAGCAGCCCGTGCCAATGCACCGTCGTATCGGCCGACAGTCTGTTGGTGGCCGCGACCTTCACCTCGTCGCCGCGATGAACCCTGAGCGTTGGCCCGAGATAGCTGCCGTTGTACCCAAACGTATCGCTTGGCCGGCCCGGATAGAAGGAGGTCTTCCCGGCCTGGGCGCTCAGAGCGATGACCTGTCCCTGCTGGCGGGCGTCGAGCAAGGCCGGGATCGGGAGTGGACGGTCGGGTTCCGCAGCGCTGCCGGGAGTCGCAAACTGGCGCGAGCAGGCTGCGGAAAGCAGCAGCCCGCCGCCGATGAGCAGGGAGCGCCGGTCGAGCTTGGGCATCTCAGATCCGCCCCAGCGCGCTTTGGAGCTTTGCGGCGACCGCGGCGGCCTTTTGGGTGAGGCCAGGATTCTCGATCGCCTGCATCGAGGCGACCGGATCGATGGCCGCGATCTCCACGCGCCCTTCGGAGCGTTCCTGAACGACGACGTTGCACGGCAGCATCGTGCCGACCTTGTCCTCCACCTGCAGCGCCTCGTGGGCCATTGCCGGATTGCAGGCGCCCAGGATGAGGTAGGGCCGGAAATCCACGCCGATCTTCGACTTGAAGGTCTTCTGCACGTCGATTTCCGTGATGACGCCGAAGCCCTCCAGCTTCAGCGCTTCGCGCGTGCGGGCGACGGCATCCTCGAACCGCGCATCGACCGTCTTGGAAAAGTAGTAGCTCATGGCCGTCTCCTTTCATGAATGAAAAGCGTGCCCACACTGCGGTAGAGCATGTACGCGGCAACGGCGAAGATGACGCCCGCGAAGACGCGGGTGAGCATCCCCTTCCGGCCCGCCAGGCGGACCGCCAGGCGCATGCCCAGCGCCCCGCCTGCCACGCCGCCGGCGATGAACAGGCCGGCCACCGGCCAATCGACGAGCCCGGAGACCGCGTAGTTCACGGCGGTGGCGGTGCCGAAGGCTCCGACCGACAGCAGGGACGAGCCCACGGCGTTCAGGATCGCCATGCCGCTGCCGAGCATGATGCCGGGCACGATCAGGAACCCGCCGCCGATGCCGAAGAAGCCGGAGAGCAGGCCGGTCAGGAAGCCGATCCCCGCCAGCCGCAGGCCGATGGCCGGCGTGATGCGCACCGACGGATCGCCCTCGCCGCCGCGCCGCAGCAGCATCGCCACGCCGACCGCGATCATCACCAGGGCAAAGAGGAGCAGCAGCCAGTCGCCCTGGACCGCCTTGCCGATGGTCGATCCCACCAGGGCACCCAGCACGCCGGCGACGGCGAACACGGCGGCGCACGGCCACTTCACCGTGCCATTGCGCGCATGCTGCGCCAGGTTGGCGAAGGCGTTGGCGGCGACCGCCAGGGCGCTGGTCCCGATCGCCAGGTGCGCGCTCGGCAGGCCGACCACGTAAAGCAGCAGCGGCACCGCCAGGATCGAGCCGCCGCCGCCGATCAGCCCGAGCGCGAAGCCGACGGCGGAGCCGGACAGCACCGAAAGGACGGCTTGCAGGAGCGAGAGGTCCATCATGCGTTTGGCCTGCCCCGCCTCAGCGCCCGGCGCCAGGCGCCGGCGAGGCTGGCGCGCCGGCAGGTGGCCGCACGCGGCCCATCAGCTCAAACGCCGCCATGCCCACGAGCATCGCAATGACGAAGATCGCCACCGGCCGGAAGGCGAGCCCCAGGCCCGCCAGCGCCGGGCCGGGACAGAGCCCGACCAGGCCCCAGCCCACGCCGAAGATCGCCGCGCCGATCACCAGCCGCCGGTCGATGGCGCGCGCGGTCGGCAGGCTGAAGGCCTCGGCAAAGAGCGGGGCGGACCGGCGGCCGAGAATAAGCCGGAAGCCGATGGCGGCCGTGCTTGTGGCACCGGCCAGGACCAGGGCGAGACTCGGGTCCCAGTTTCCGGCGATGTCGAGGAAGCCCAGCACCTTGGCCGGATCGACCATCCGCGAGAGCGTCAGGCCCAGGCCAAACAGCGTTCCGGCCGCAAGAGCGGCGATGGTCTGGCGCATCTCAGCCCCCCATCACATGGCGGGTGACGAACACGGTGGCCATCCCGGCGGTCAGAAACACGCCCGTCGCCACGAAGGAGCGCGGTGACAGGCGGGCGATGCCGGCGACGCCATGCCCGCTCGTGCAGCCGCTGCCGAGCCGCGCGCCAAAGCCGACCAGCAGGCCGGCGGCGATGAGCAGCCCGGTCGAGGAGGTCACCGCAATCGGCGGCACCCCTCCGGCCACGGCCGCATAGAGCAGCGGGGCGGCGATCAGGCCCAGGATGAAGGCCAGCCGCCATCCGGCATCGCGCACCCTGGACGCAAGCAGCCCGCCCACGACGCCGCTGACCCCAGCGATGCGGCCGTTCGTCAGCAGCAGCACCACCACCGAAAGCCCGATCAGGACGCCGCCGAAGAAGGCGGAAACGGGAGTGAAATTCTCCATGGATACGGCTCAACCTTTGGGGTTGCGGATGGCCGCGCATCCGGTTTCCTGGAAGTAGTTGAGCGGAATCTTCAGGTAGGAGACCCCGTTCGCCTCGGGCTCGGGCAGCCGCCCGCCACGGATATTGATCTGCAAGGCGTCCAGCAGCAGGCCGGGGAAGGCCAGCGTGCGGTCGCGCTCCTGGCGCATCCGCACAAACTCGTCTTCCGTCACCCCGTCATGCACATGGGTGTTGTGCTGGCGCTGTTCGGCCACGGTCGCTTCCCACTGCGGCGCGCGCCCACCCGGCTGGTAGTCGTGGCCGGTGAAGAGGCGGGTTTCCGGAGGTAGCGACAGGATGCGGCGGATGCTGCGGTAGAGCGCGCGGGCGTCGCCGCCGGGGAAGTCCGCCCGTGCCGTGCCGCTGTCCGGCACGAACAGCGTGTCGTGGATGAAGGCGGCGTCGCCGATGACGTAGGTGATCGAGGCCGCCGTGTGGCCGGGTGAGAAGATGACCTCCGCCTCCAGTTCACCGACGCGGAAGCGCTCGCCGTCCTTGAACAGGCGGTCCCACTGCGAGCCGTCGGCCGGGAAGTCGGGGAGGTGGTAAATCTCCTTCCAGATCTTCTGGACGGTGACGACGTGCTCGCCGATGGCCGTCGGCGCGCCGAACACCTCCTTGAAGTAGGGGGCGGCGGAGAAATGGTCGGCATGCGGATGGGTGTCGAGAATCCACTCCACCGTCAGCCCCTGCTCGCGCACGAACGCCACCATCCGGTCGGCAAACTGCGTGTGGGTGCCCCGGCAGGCGCGGTCGAAGTCGAGAACCGGGTCGATCAGCGCGCAGCGCCGGGTCGCGGGGTCCGCGACCACGTAGGCGATGCTGTTGGTCTCCTCGTGGTAGAAGCCGGTCACTGCCGGGCGATGGCCAGCCATGTTCACCTCCTTGCATGGGCATTCCCGCCCCCGGGGGCGGGTTGGGGAGCGTTGACCGCGTGCCGCTTCACGCGCCTGTCGTCGGGTTGTCCGCTGGCGGGGTGCCATCAGTGGTCGGGGCGGCTGCCGCGTCCCTGGCGCAGAACAGCTCGTAGAGCAGGCCGATCATCCGCTCCGCCGGCTCGCTGCCCAGGCGGTAGTAGACCGTGCGTGACACGCGG
The DNA here is from genome assembly GCA_019750465.1 of Acetobacteraceae bacterium. GTDB lineage: Bacteria > Pseudomonadota > Alphaproteobacteria > Acetobacterales > Acetobacteraceae > JAIEOP01. The sequence continues at coordinate 18,985 of JAIEOP010000213.1, forward strand.
CGTGTCTTCACCAGACCGTCCGCGCGCAGCCGCGTCAGGTGCTGCGACAGGTGCGGCTGGCGCATCTCCAGCAGCCGCTCCAGTTCGCCGACCGATTTTTCGCCCTCGGCCAGGGAACACAGGATCAGCAGCCGGTGCTCGTTGCAGAGGGCCTTCAGGAACCGTCCCGCCTCGCCCGCCCGGCCGCGCATCTCAGACATATTCATCCTTGAAGATATATGTAACGCGAATATGTCTTCAAGGTCACCACGGCACGGAGGATCGCATGGCCCGCAGGATCAAGCTCAGCGACGACCTGAGCGTCGATACCGGCCAGCCGACTTGGTAAGAGCTGGGGCGCTTGGCCCAGGAGGGGTTCAAGACGGTGGTCAACCTGCGGACGGCAGGCGAGCAGAACCAACCCCTCTCGCCGGAAGCGGAAGGGGAGGTCGCCCGCAAGGCAGGCCTGGACTACCTGCACATCCCGGTCGCCAGCACGGACCCGCGGCCCGAGCAGGTGGAGCAGTTCCGGGAGAAGCTGTCCGGGCTCCCGGGGCCGGTGCTCGTCCACTGCGCTTCCGGCAAGAGGTCCGGCGCGTTCGCCATCCTCCAGCTTGCCACCCAGGAAGGGCTGTCGGGGGAGGATGCGCTCGCCAGGGCGCGGACCCTCGGGTTCGACTGGAAGAGCCCCGAACTCGAGGCTTCGTTAGGCAGTACCTGGATCAGCGCCGGTAGGGCGGGCTCCAAGGGGCGACCCGGGCCGAAGGTGGCAGGGAGGCGTCGCGTTCCGGCCGCCTTGGCCGGGTGCGAACGCAGTCTCCCTCGAACCGAGCCGGTAAGGCCACCTTCCAGAACTATGTTCCCACCGCAGGATGTTCCCGCGGAGCGGCGGCGATCGAAACTGGGCCGGAGGACGCAACGATGGTGCAGGACATGGAGGGTATGGGTTGGATGATGGGCGGCATGGGCCTGGTCTGGCTCCTGCTCCTCGTCCTGCTCGTGCTCGGGATCGCGGCTCTTATCAAATACCTCCGCTCGGGTGGCTGATGCGATGTCCACCACGCCGTTGGCCGCGTGCCTGGGGCACCTCGGGGCGGCGCTCGGTGGTGTTCCGCGCCGGGCCGTGTCGGCGGCCGTCACCCGGAGCGCGGAGCCATGCCGGGCATGGCTCCGGGAGCGGCCCGCGGCCACAACAGCGCTTGGATGCCGCCGCGTCGGCGGCGATACTGCGATCGCATGAGCGGGGGTAGGGACGACGCGGCGAGCGATGGAAAGGCGGGGGCCGGCCGCTTGCCGTGGGATCTGCACCCGGCGCTGACGGAGGATCGCCTCTCGGCCTGCGCGCGCCTCCTCGCGCGAGGCCGCGCCGACGCGGTGGCGGTGGCGGTGGCGGATCCCTGGGCGGGCGACGACGCCTGGTCCATCGGCTGCCGCGCCTACTCGTTCTCGCGCAACCGACTGCGCCAGGCGACCGAGGGCGGGCGCTGGCCCTGGCTCGGCGTGCTCGACAAGGCGCATCATTTCGTATTCATGACCGAGGGGCTGCCGGTGCGCTTCTTCCGCGGCGACGCGGAGGAGCCGAGCAAGCGCACACTGCACCAGCAGGAGAGCGAGGCGGAGCAGCTCGCCCTGGCCCTCGGTGATGCCGGTGGTTCGGAGGGGCTGATGTTCCGGCTCGCCGTGGAGATGGGCGAGGGCGGCGAGGTGACGCGGGTGGTGTTCCTCGCGCTGCGCGGCGAGGCCGGCCATGTCGAGTGTTTTTGGCCAATCCCGCTCGATAACGCGGACTTGTTATCGCCTGCGCGGCGGAACGCCGGGGCTGGACTGGCACCCCCGCTGACTGCTGCACTGACCCGGCGCGGCGGCTGAGTCCAGTCTCACCTTTCTGACCATTCTTTCGAGTCCGGTTTTGTTCTTCACGTCAGAGTGAAGGAAAACACTCGGTTTCTGGCCGATTTCGTCCCTGATTGCATCTTGTATATTCGTCACCACCATCGGTAGCATTGCCCGTCTCCACCCTCTTGGAGCCGGACCGCAGTGCAGCTTTTGGTAGTTTGCACCTCCGCCGCGTCCCTTCCCCCGCCCAGCCGGGGCCTCGCCCGGATTGCGGAATTCGCTAGCCTTCCGCCGGCACGAATCGGAGGAGCGGTCGAGGGTTGGGCGACACGCTCGGCGAAGCGGACCTGCGCGAGGGATTGCTCAGGGGCGGCCGGATCGAGGCCGTCGTGGTGGTCGCGCGCCGCGACGCCGACGGCGGCGTGGACCACGTGCCCTACCTCCTGCCCTCCTGGCGCCGCGGCTACGTCGCCATCGCCCTCTTCCGCGGGCCCGGCGTGCGCGGCTGGCGCGACCTCGGCCGCCTGCTGCGCTTCCTCCGCGACGATATGTCGTACAAGCTGCCCGTCTCGCTCTACGAGGCGGACTGCCCGCGCCTCGCGCGCCTGCGCTCCGTCCTTCCGCGCGGCGCCACCACGAAGCACGTCAAGGCAGACGAGAGCCCGCTGCCGCCGGGCGTGGACGTGCCAGAGCCACCGCCCGAGTAGCGGTCCGCGCCGCGCCGGCGGCGCGCGGTGACCGGCTGCGAGGCGTTCGCCGGGCTGGCGCTGTTCGCATGTCTCGCGCGCGACCCGCGCTGCCTCCCGGACGAGCATCGGCGCCTGCTGCCGGAGCTGACCGCTGTCGCCGAGCGGGAATCCGGCTTCCGCCCCTTCGCCATCCGCGACGAGGCGACTGGCGAGAGCCTGTTCCCGAAGACGCGCGCCGAGGCCGTGGCGATCGCCGCAACCCGTGACGCAGCCGGCCGCACCCTCGGGCTCGGCTGGTTCCAAATCACGCACCGCGCCAACTGGCGCCGTCACGGCCTCACCGTCGAGACCGCGCTCGACCCCTGCGAGAACATGCGCGCGGGCGCGGCGCACCTGGCCGGGGTCCTGCGGGACGCCGCCTTCCAGCTCTACAACAGCGGCCGCGTCGGCGGCGCGCCGGGCTACGCCGTCGCGGTCGCGCGCCGCGTCGGGCACCACGCCGCGGCGCTCGCGGCAGGCGGCCCTCCCGGCGCCGCGCCGGCGCCGGTCCCCCCTCCCCTCCTCCCCGACCTGGGTCGCGGCCGCCCGGGGCGGGATCTCGTGACCGGCCGGTAGGAGATCGCCCATGGGTGGCGGAGACGTCCTGACCCGCGCGCTGACCGCCCTCGCGCAGTTCCTCGTCGGTCCCTTCGGGATCGCCTTCATCATCGCCTGCGTCGTCATCGCCTTCCTCGCCGCTGCGGCCCGCATGGCGCCGCCCTCGGCCGGCTTCGTGGCGATGTTCTTCGGCGCCGCCGCCTTCACCGGCGCCTACTTCGTCAACACCTTCATCGGCGGCTGAGCGCGATGCACGCCGCCGGACGCGACACGCTGTTCCTCGCCGCGACGCGCCCGGCGATGCGGTGGGGCGTGCCGATGGAGGGCTACTACCTCAACCTCTTCGGCACCTGGCTCCTCGGCATGGTGCTCGGCAGCCCGCTCTGGTGGGCCACCTTCCTCGTCTGGCACCTGCCGATGGTCGCGCTGACGAACCGCAACCCGCACTTCTTCCACGAGCTGCGCATGTGGTACGCCACGCGCGGCCGGACGGTCGGCGGCGTGCTGCGCGCCCTGCCGGACCGCGCGCCGCGGCGCGCGAAGGACCTGGTGTCCGGTGTCTAGCCGCTTCGCGCCCCGCGCGCCGACGCTCGGCGAGCACGTCCCCATCGAGGGCCACCTCACCGACCGCGTGCTGCGCCTTTCCGACGACGGCGCCTACGCCATGCTCGCGCTCGACGGCCTGCCGGCCGAGACGGCGAGCGACGCCGACCTGCTGGAGCGCGTGGACCGGCTGAACGGCACCGTCATGGGCATCCCCGCCGGGGACCGGATGGTGATGTCGGTCTACCTCTGCCGGAGCCTCGCTGACCCCGTGGCGGTGCCGGAAGCGGACCCGCGCCTCACCCCCTTCGCGCGCGCCTTCGCGGCCGGCTACCGCGAGCGGCTGCTCGACGGCCTGCTCTACGAGAACCGGCTCTTCCTCGGGCTGCACCTGCGGCCCGCCGCCGGCGGCGGGGCGGAGTGGTGGGCGCGGCGCAAGGCGCGCAAGCACGGCGCCGAGGCCGCCGGCGAACGGGCGATCGACCGCGCCCGCCAGCTCGAGCGCATCTGCGACTGGCTGGCGTCGGAGCTGGCGGACTACGGCCCGCGGCCGCTCGGCCTGGCGGAGCGCGGCAAGGGAATCTTCAGCGAGATCGGCGAGGCCCTCGCATTCGCGGCGACCGGCGTCTGGCGCCCCGTCCCGCTCACCACGGGCCGGCTGGCGGAGGCGATGTTCGCCGAGGAGGCGGCGTTCCACTACGAGACGGTGGAACTGCGCGGCCCGGGCTACACCCAGTTCGTCGCGATCCTCACCTTCAAGGGCTATCCCGCGGCCACCTGGCCGGGGATGCTCGGTGCGATCGAGCGCGCCCCGTTCCGCGGCACGCTCCTCCACCACTTCGAGCCGCTGCCGCAGTCGGGCGGCATCAGCCTGCTCACCCGCCAGCAGAACAGGATGGTCTGGGCCGGCGACAAGGCGCGCAGCCAGATCGCCGAGCTCGACGAGGCCGCAGACCGCGTCGCCTCCGGCCGGATGGCGATGGGGGCGCACAGCGTCTCGCTCGCGGTGTTCTCGGACCGCGCCGGCGGCGCGCTGCCCTGGTACCGGCGCTTCGCCGCGGCGCTGCGGGGCGCCGGCCTCGGCTCAGTCGCCGCGGCCCGGGTCGAGGCGGCGCTCGACGACGCGACCGGCGGGCCCGGCCGGGACCCGCTCGACGACGTGGTGAACGCAGCCTGGAAGACGCTCGCCAACTGCGGCGCGGCCGTCGCCCGCGAGAACAAGGCGCTGATGGCGGCCTGGCTGTCGCAGCTCGCGGGCAACCACCGCCTGCGCACCCGGCCCGGGGCGCTGTCCACCCGCAACCTCGCCGCTATGGCGCCGCTGCACGGGCCCGCGCGGGGCGTGCCGCGCTCGCGCTGGGGGGCGCCCATCCTGACGCTGCGCACGACCGCCGGCACGGCCTATCCCTTCCACTGGCACGACGGCGAGGGCGACGACGCGGTCGGCAACACCCTCATCACGGGCGAGACGGGCTCGGGCAAGACGACGCTCGTCGGCGCGCTGATCGCCTGTTCGGCGGGCCGGGCCGACGTCGTCGGCCTCGACCACAAGCAGGGCTGGCGCGTGCTGTTCGGGCACCTCGGCGCTCCCTACGCGGTGATGGGCGGCGGCAACCCGATGTTCGCGCCGCTCAGGGGGCTGGAGCCCACGCCCTCGAACCTCGACTTCCTCCTCGACCTCCTGCGCGGCTGCATCGTCCAGGGCGGCTGGCGCGACCTGACGCCGGAGGAGGAGCGGCTGCTCGCGCTCGGCATCCGCACCGTCATGGAGAACCCGCCGGAGCACCGGCGCCTCGCCGAGGTCGCGGCCTTCCTCGCCCCGGACGTGGACGTGGACGGCGCCGGGGCGCGGCTCCTCAAGTGGTGCTGGGGGAACGAGCTCGGCTGGGTGCTCGACGCGCCCCGCGACGCGCTCGACCTCTCGGGCGGCACGGTCGGCCTCGATGCCACCGATGTCCTGAAGAACGGCCGCGCAGCGGCCCCCACCCTGCTCTACCTCTTCCACCGGATCGGGCTGCACCTCGACGGCCGGCGGCGCCTGCTGCTACCGGTGGACGAGGGCTGGCGCGTTCTGGAAGACCCAGCCTTCTACCGGCCGATCGCGGCGCAGCTGCGCACCATCCGCTCCAAGAACGGCGTCGTCGTGTTCATCACGCAGTCGCCCTCGGACGCGGCCAACAGCCCGATCGCCGCCGAGCTGCTGGAGCAGTGCCCGAACCAGATCCACCTGCCCAACCCGCGCGCCTCGGAGGAGGATTACGTCGGGCGCCTCAAGCGCACGCCGGGCGAGTTCGCCGCGCTGCGCGCGCTCGGGAAGGGCTCCGGCCAGTTCCTCGTCTGCAAGGGGCGCGAGAGCCTGATCGCGGAGCTGCGCCTGCGCGGCCTGCCGCAGCTCGCCGCCCTCTCGGCGGGCGAGTCCGCGCTCCGCGCCTACGAGGCGTTACCCGAGGAGGTGCGGGCCGACCCGCGCCGGCTCGAGCATGAGTTCCGGCGGCGCCGTGCCGCCGCGGAGGAGGAGATTCCGGCATGACGCGCATCCCCACCACGGCGGCTGCGGCTGCCGCGCTCGCCTTCCTTGCTGCGGTGCCGCTGCCAGCCCGCGCGCAGTGGACCGTCGTTTGCCCGACCTGCCGGCAGGAGCTGACCGACAACCTCGCCTGGGCGCAGCAAGCGGCCGACATGGTCCGCCAGCTCCAGCAGATGAAGCAGCAATACGACCAGCTGGTGATGACCTATCAGGCCATCACACGCGTGACCGACCTCGGCAGCGCCGTCGCCGCGCTGAACATGCTCGGTATCCGGAACCCGCTGCCGATCAACCCCTACGCGGCGCAGGGCCTGCTGAACGGCACGGGCGGCGCGGGCGGCATGCTCAACTCGCTCTCCGGCCTCTACACGGGCACCCTGAACGGCAACACGGTCTACGCGCCGCGCGACGACACCTGGACCACGCGCCAGATCGTCGCCAACGGCGGCGGCCTGGCCGGCGCGCAGGCCCTCGCCCTCCAGCTCTACCAGTCGGCGGGCGAGCGGGTCGCCGGCCTCGCCGAGCTCCAGGCCCGCATTGACGGCGCGCCGGATCCCTCGGAGCGAGAGGCGCTGATCGCCCGGCTCGGCGTCGAGCAGGCCTACATCCAGAACCAGCAGGTCCAGGCGCAGAACATCCAGACCTACCTCATCGCGCAGACGCAGGTGCGCGAGCAGCAGCGCGAGGAGCGGCTCCAGCAGAGCATCGACGAGATCCTCGAGGAGGCGCGCGGCCGGGGGTGGTGGCGATGACCGGCCGTCGGTGCGCCGTGCCGCGGTGCCCGGCACCGCGGCTGCTCGACCCGGACCTGCTCGGGGGCTTGGGGCTGCTGCTCTGGGCGCTCGCCTTCATGGCCCTGGGCTCGGCGCTCGGGGTGGCGCAGCCCCTGCCGCCGCAGGAGCGCCGGACCGTCTCCTGGTACGTCGCTAACCCCTGGGCGCTGGAGGCCGTCACGCGCGCCTGCCGCGACGACCCGGGGCGGCTGCGCGGCACCCCGGACTGCGTGAACGCCGACCAGGCCCGCATCGTCGTCGCCGAGCGCGAGGCGCGGGCCCGTGCCGGGATGCGGCCGGAGGCGCCGGCCACGACGCCGGACGCGGAGCGGGCGCGCCGGGCGGAGGCCGAAGCACGCCGCAATCAGGGCGACCTCACCTCGCCCACCAGCCCGCGCTACTGGGCAGCACGGCCTATGGAGCGCGCGCAGCAACTCGCCCATTGCGGTCGGCTGACGCCGGAGCAGCAGGCCCGCTTCTACTGCGACGCGGCACGTGCCGCCGAGGCGGCCGCACGGAGGCCCCGGTCGTGAACGGCTGGGACATCTTCAGCCGACTCTACGACCTGGTGGCGATCCCGCTCACCGCGGGCGTGGACGCGATGATCGCGGCCATGACGGGCTGGGTCGCCGGCTGGCTGAAGGTGGCCCTTGTCGTCTACGTGGTGGGGCGCCTGATGTGGCAGGCGCTCGTGCAGAACGGTGAGCCGCTGAGCGAGGTCGAGCGGCTGATCGTGATGGGGGCTGCTGCCGTGGCGCTCGTCACGACGGTCGGCGGCTACGGCCCCTGGGCCCGCGACGTGCTGTTGAATGGGCTCGGGCCGGAGGTCGGCCGCGCGCTTGCCGGCGCCCTGGGAAACCGTCCCGTCACTGGTCCTCTGTTCGACGAGATCTGGGGCAAGGCCTGGGTCTCGGGCCTCGCCATCTACCGCAGCCTGCCCTGGTCAATCGCCGGCCTGGGGCTCTGCATCATCGTCGTGTTCTACTGGATCATCGCGGTCTTCGCGATCGCCATCGCCTTCCTCGTCTGGATGAAGGCCTTCATCGTCCTCGCGCTGCTCGTCGGCGTCGGGCCGATCTTCGCAGGGCTCTGGGTCTTCCCGCTGTTTCGCCACATGGCGATCGGCTGGCTCAACACCGTCTTCGCCAACATCGTGCTCCAGGTTCTCTCGACGGCTCTGCTGGCACTGCTGCTGAGCGCGGAGACGCAGCTCCTCTCGCAGGTCGCCACCCTCGCTGCAGCCGGCGGCATGGCGAACGAGATCCGCGGCGTGCAGATGCTCCTCGCCGGCATGGTGCTCTTCGTCGCCTGCGGCTGGATCACCTACCAGCTTCCCGGCATCGCCTCCGCCATCACCGGCGGCTTCGCCGGCCTCGCCTTGCCCTACGCGCGCTCCTGGCAGCGTGGCGGGACGGGCGGCCGGGGCGGTCCGCCGGATGAGCCGCCGCCGCCGAGGCAGGTCGCCGCGCCTGCTGCCCCCTCCCCGGCCCCGGCGGCGCTCCCCCGCCCCCCTGTCGGCCCGGCTGGGCCGTCGCTGTCCAACCGATAGGAGGCAGGTCGCCGTGCCGCGCCGTATCCTGCTCGTCGCCGCCGCCCTCGCCGCGCTCGGGACGGCCGCCGCCTGCTCCGACGGGCCGCGGCGCCTTGCCGAGCCTTCTGGGCCGGTCTTCCGGCTGAACCCGGACCGCTGGCCCGACACGGCCCCAACCGCGGGGAGGACCGCGACCCGATGAGCACCCCCCTCCGCCTCAAGCCCGGCGTGTGGCCCGCCGAGCCACTGAGCCCCGAGGCCGCGCAGCAGTTCCTTGCCGACGCCGCTGCGCGGGCGGACGAGGTGCGCCGCACCAGCCTCGCCTTCCGCCGCGCGGGCTGGATAGCCGGCGCCTTCGGCGCGCTCCTCGGCCTTGCCGGGGTCGGCGTCGCGGCGACCGTGGTCCTCCGCGCCGAGCCCGCCCGGCTCGACTTCGCCCTGCTCGACCGCGAGACCGGTGAGGTGAGCCCGACGCTCGCGGCCCGCGACGCGCCGCGCGCCTTCACCGACCACACGGCGCGCCAGTACCTCCGGCGCTTCGTCGAGGCCTGCGACGGCTACGCCCCGACGCCGAACCCGACGACGCTCCAGCGCGACCTGCACCGCTGCGCCATCCTGCTCACCGAGCCGATGCAGGAGCGCTTCCGCGCGAGCGTGGCGCGCTCCAACCCGGAGAGCCCGCTCGCCGCGCTCGGCCGCAGCGGCGTCCGCACGACGGAGGGATTCCGCTACTTCAAGTACCCCTCCGAGGGCCGCACCCAGACCTGGCGCGTCCAGTACACCCGCGTCGAGACGCGCGTCGGTGCCGGTGGCCCGGGCGTGACCACGCGCACGCCGATGACGGCGATGGTGAACTTCCAGTGGCGCCCCGAGCTGCCCCAGCTCGCCGAGGACCGCGACTGGAACACAGCCGGCATGCAGGTCGTGACCTACAGCATCGAGCCGGACACCGGGCGATGACGACGCGCGCCTCCCTCGCGGCGGCGGCGCTCGCCGCCGCCCTCGCCCTCCCCTCCCCGGCTGCCGCGCTCGACGAGCCCCGGCCCGTGGACCCGGCCGAGCCGCACATGCGGACGCTGCCGTACAACCCGGCCGGCCGGACCCTTCTCGTCGGCACGGTGGGCCGCGCCACAGTGCTCACCTTCGGCCCAGACGAGCAGGTGAAGCGCGTGGTGCTCGGGGTCGAGTCCTTCTGGGAGCCGCCGAACGCGCAGGCCCTGGCGCAGTCGCCGCTGAACAACGTCCTGCCGCTCTGGGCCGTGGCACCCGGACGCACCACACTGCAGGTCGTCACCGCGCGGCACGGCGCGCCGGACCGGGTGTATCAGTTCGCGGCCGAGGTCCGCCCCCTGCCGCGGACCTGCGGCCCGGACGGCCGGGGCGAGTGCGCCGACGATCCGGCGGCCACCTACGGCCTGACCTTCACCTATCCCGAGGACGAGCGGGCCCGGCGCGAGGCCGCTGCGGCGCAGGCGCGCCGCGAGGCGGCGGAGCGGGCG
>JAIEOP010000201.1 GCA_019750465.1 Acetobacteraceae bacterium
TCACCGCCGCCGGCCCCATCCGCCAAATGCGGCACGGCGAACCTTGCCCATCGCTTGACAAAACGGACATGAGGGGGTCTCAATGAGCGGGCAGCCGGGCGCCTCGCCCGCGTCGCACCGCTGGACCGCCTCGGCCAAGGCGACCTCGATCGCCCGAAGGTCCGCGATCTTCGCCCGCACCCCGGCGAGGTGGGTCTCGGCCAAGCGCCGTGCGTCGGCGCAAGCGGCCTGCCCATCAGTGGCCATGCCGAGCAAGGTACGTACCTCGTCCAGGGCGAAGCCGAGTTCGCGCGCCCGGCGCACGAAGGCAAGCCGCGCGACGTCCTCGGTGCCGTAGAGGCGGTAGCGGCCGCGGCGGGCAGGCTGCGGCAGCAGGCCAATGCGCTCGTAGTAGCGGACGGTTTCGACGTTGCAGCCGGTGCGTCGCGAGAGCTCGCCAATCGCGATCCCGGTCTTCCGGTCCATGGTTGCCTTCCTGCGAAGGAGCTTGACTCCGTAGTCGGTACAGACGGTAGAATCGCGAGGCACTGCTGGAAAGGAGAACGGCCATGGCCGAGACGGCGAACATGGCTCCGGATGCCAAGCCCGCCGGGGAGATCGGCGCCGCGCTGCTGGCCGCCGGGGGTCTCGCCGCGGGCTTCGGGGTCGCCTCCTGCTGCGCCCTGCCGATGCTGCTCGGCCCGCTCGGCTTGGGCGGCGCCTGGCTGTTCGGGCTTGCGTTCCTCGCGGCCCCGCACCGCGCAGTCCTGCTCACCGCTGCGGCCGCCTGCTTGGCCGGGGGTGCGTTCCTCCTCTGGGGGCAACGGCAGGCAGCGGTGGTCTGCGCCTCGGGGACGGAGTGCTCCCGTCCGGCCGTCCGGCGTCTCACCGCGGTGGGCCTGGCGCTCGGCGCCGTCCTGCTCGTCCTTGGCTACAGCTATGCATGAGGCGCCCGGTGATCCTGGAATCGACCGTCACCTGCCCCGCCTGCGGCACCGCCACGGCGGAGACGATGCCGACCGACGCCTGCCAATTCTTCTACGACTGCGCCGGCTGCGGGACGCTGCTCCGATCGAAGCCGGGCGATTGCTGCGTGTTCTGCTCCTACGGGACGGTGCCGTGCCCGCCCGTCCAGGCGGACGGCAAGCTCGGCTGCTGCGCGCCGCCCAAGCCGGAAGGGTAATCCTCATCTGCTGGGGCAGCGTCCTGCGCGACGCCCTGGCGCGTATCCCGGCTCCCGACACAAGGCTGTTCCAAGACGTCCGTCGTCGGGACAGGCCCGCCTCCCGTCGGTCCGCTTTCCGCCCATTGCGGGATGTCAAACCGGGCCACGGCCGGGGCGCACCGGCGCCGCGGGCACCGAGCAGATCCAGCACCGCAACGAGCTTCTCGAGATCATCCAGCGAAAGCGCGCCGAGATCGAGCGCGCTTACGGCTGGAAGATGAAGTCCCCGGCCGAGATCGCCAACCGCAGGGCCTACCAGGAGGATCTGCGCGCCCAGGTCGCGGGCGATGAACGCGAGCTGGAGAGCCCTGGCCTTGCCCGGCGCCAGCGCTGAGGCAGGCCCTTCCCGGTCCGGCGGCCGCCACGGTATGGAGGATCGCCCGAGGGATCAGCGCCGATGAACCTGCACCGCCTGCTCCGCGCCCGCGCCGCCGAGGGGCGTCCCGTCACCGTCGGCCTGATCGGCGCCGGCAAGTTCGGCTCGATGTTCCTCGCCAATGCCCCGCGCATGCCGGGGCTGCAGGTCGCCGGCATTGCCGACCTGTCCCTGCCCCGCGCGCGGGAGGCGCTGGCGCGCATCGGCTGGGCGCCTGAGCGGGCCGCAGCGCCGGACCTCGATGCGGCGCTGCGCAGCGCGGCCACCTGGCTCACCGAGGACGCCATGGCGCTGATCGCCGATCCGCGCGTCGAGGTGATCATCGAGTGCACCGGCGTGCCCGCCGCCGGCATCCGCCACGCCCTCGCCGCCATCGCGCACGGCAAGCACGTGGTCATGGTGAACGTGGAGGCGGACGTGCTGGCCGGCCCGCTGCTGGCGGCGAAGGCACGGGAGGCCGGCGTGGTCTACTCCATGGCCTATGGCGACCAGCCCGCCCTGGTCTGCGAGATGGTCGATACGCTGCGCACCGCGGGCTTCACGGTGGTCGCCGCCGGCAAGGGCACGAAGTACCTGCCGGCCTACCACCAATCCACGCCGGGGACGGTCTGGGGCCATTACGGCCTGACCGAGGCGCAGGCGCGCGACGGGGGCATGAACCCGCAGATGTTCAACTCCTTCCTCGATGGAACGAAGTCGGGCATCGAGATGGCCGCCATCGCCAACGCCACCGGCCTGGCGCCGCCCGAGGACGGCCTCGCCTTCCCGCCCTGTGGCGTGCAGGATCTGCCCCGTGTCTTCGCCGGCAGCACCGGCCGCGTCGAAGTCATCTCCTCGCTGGAGCGCGATGGCCGGCCCGTGGTCGGCGACCTGCGCTGGGGCGTCTACGCCGTCATCGAGGGCGAGACCGACTATGTGCGCCGGTGCTTCGCCGAGTATGGCGTGGCGACCGATCCCTCCGGCCGCTACGCGGCGCTGTGGCGGCCCTACCACTTCATCGGCCTCGAGCTTGGCGTCTCGGTCGCCAGCGCGGCGCTGCGCGGGGAGCCGACGGGCAGCGCCGAGGCCTGGCGCGGCGACGTGGTGGCGACCGCCAAGCGCGACCTCGCCGCCGGCGAGGTGCTGGATGGCGAGGGCGGCGCCATGGTCTGGGGCAAGTGCATCCCGGCCGCGCGGAGTCTCACCGAGGGCGCGCTGCCCATCGGCCTTGCGCACGGTATCCCGCTGCTGCGCCCGGTCCGCGCCGGTGAGACGGTGTGCTGGGGCGACGTGCGGGTGGACGAATCCGTCGAAGCGGTGCGGGTCCGGCGCGCCATGGAGGCGGACGCGGCACCGGGCTCGCGCCGCGCGGCCGAATAGCGTGGATTCACGGCGCCCGCGCCGCATGCCGCTGAACCGCCAACCATTCTGAAGGTTGATTCCCCGCGCCGCCCGCCCGACACTGTTGGACACACGATGCTCCAGCGCCCGAACCGCCGACCGCAATTCTTCTACACGACCGCGCCCCTGCCCTGCCCCTATCTGCCGGGGCGGACGGAGCGGAAGATCGTGACCGAATTGACCGGACCGGATGCCGAATCGCTGCATGACCGGCTCTCCCGCGCCGGCTTCCGGCGCAGCCACAACATCGCCTATTCGCCGGTCTGCCCGGGCTGCACGGCCTGCGTGCCGATCCGCATCATCGCCTCGGACTTCGAGCCCAACCGCGTGCAGCGCAAGCTGGACAAGCTGAATGGCGACATCGCCGCCTTCGAGGCACCGGCGCGCGCCACGGCCGAGCAGTTCGCCCTGTTCCAACGCTACCAGCAGATCCGCCACGCCGAAGGCGACATGGCGGCGATGGGCTTCTACGACTACCGCGCCATGGTGGAGGACACGCCGATCACCACCGGCGTCGTCGAGTTCCGCGACCCGCGCGACCGGCTGATCGGCGCCTGCCTGACGGATTGGCTCTCGGACGGGCTCTCGGCGGTCTATTCCTTCTATGACCCGGCCGAGCAGCGGCGTTCGCTCGGCACCTGGGCGATCCTGTGGCTGGTGGGGCGGGCGCGCTCGCTCGGCCTGCCTTTCGTCTATCTCGGCTACTGGGTGCCGGAGAGCCGCAAGATGGCCTACAAGAGCCGCTTCCGGCCGAGCGAGGTGCTCAGCGGCGGCGCCTGGCGGGTGCTGCGCGACGCCGCCGACCCCGCCAGCGCGGAGGACGCCGCGGCGGCCATCGCGGCGACGACGCGCCTGCCGCAATCGGCGGGCTGAACCGGCTGGGCGCGCTGCGTGGCGCCGCACGCGGTTGACGCGCGGCCGGCGCGCCGGGACCATGCGCCCGGATCCTCAGGAGTGCCGCCATGACCCGCCGTTCCGTGCTGCTGCTCGCCACCGTGCTTGCCGCCCTGCCCGCCGCCCTCGCCGCCCACCCGCACGACATGCTCACCGCCGATCGCCAGGGCCAGATCGAGCAGCAGATCATGCAGGTGCGCAGCGCGCTGCGCGGCGCGGTGGAGCGCAACGACGTGGCGGCGCTGCGCGCGCTCTATGCGCCCGGCTTCACCCATACCCATGGCAGCGGCAAGGTCGATGGGCGCGACGCGCGCACCGTCGCGCTGCTGGCAGGCGAGCCGGTGATCGAGCTGGCCCCGGTCGAGGAGCTGACCATCCGCATCCCGCATGCCGACACGGCAATTGTCACCGGCAGGAGCCCGGTGCTGAACCGGGCCGAGAATCGCACTTACGATTTCCGCTGGATGCAGGTGTATGTGCGGGTCGGCGGCGAGTGGCAGATCGCGGCCAGCCAGGCGACGCGGCTCGGCCCGAGCGTCTGATCCGGCCCCGCCAGCGCCGGGTCAGGCCGCGGCCCGGGCCGCGGAGGCGCCGAGGCGGCGCAGCAGCCCACCGAAATCCGCGGGCGCGGTGCCCGGCGCCGCGCAGGCCTGGCGCGGGCTGGCGCGCCACGATCCCGCCCGCACCTCGCTCGGCGTGGCACCGAATTCGCGGCGGAAAGCCCGGCTGAAGGCCGAGGCATCGAAGAAGCCGAGCCGTTCCGCCACCGTGGCGATGGAGGTGCCTGGACCAGCCTCGGCCAGCGCCAGACGGGCCAGGCGCAGGCGCTGCGCCTGGACGTAGCGCGCGACGCCGCCATGCGGCTCGAACAGCCGGTAGAGCTGCGAGCGGGAGATGCCGGCGAGGCGGCCGATCTTGTCGGGCCCGAGCGTCGGCGACGCGATGTTGTCGCGGATGACACGGCGGATGCGCTCGCGCTGCGCCATCGCCGCCGCGCGCGGTACCACCGTGCCCGGCGCGACATCGCCGAGCAGGCAGGCGGTGACCATGCTACGCATCGCCTCGGCCAGCAGGGGCGCCTGGGAAAGGCTCATCTGCGGCAGGCGCCGTGCCAGCAGCAGCAGCGTCTCGGCCAGCAGCAGCGCGCCCGGCCCGCCCAGCACGCCGGGACCGAGCGCTTCGAGACCGGCAGACAGGTCGGGGAAGGCATCGCGCGGAAGGTAGAGCGAAACCCAGTCAGCCGCCGTGCGGTCGCTGACGGAGGCGTCGCCGAGCGACAGGAGGAAGGGCTGCATCGAGCCGGCGGCGAAGCAATGGTCGCCGAAGCGGAAGCGCGCATGGCCACTGCGCGCGACGCGGATCACCCAGTGATCGATGCCGTCGCGCCGGATATGCCGCGCGGTGCGTTCGAAGGCCATGGCCGGAGCGGTGTTGCGCATTACCGCGAGGTCGCCGAGCGGCCAGATCTCGTTGCGTGCACTGAATTCCTTCGTCCCGTCGTCGCGCAGCGTTATGCTGTTGAAGGACACATAGTTGCCGCGCCAGACATCGATGCGCCGGTGGGGGGCCATGTCGTCTGTCGAGAAGACAATCGGGGTGATGCCGGGTGCACCGCGTCCCGGCCTCGGTGCGTCGGCCAGCAGATCAAGCATAGGGCCGCCTCCTACCGTTGTCTTCGCCATGTCGGCGCTGTGTCCGGGGCCGCGCGACGGCGCCCGGACCGCGACCCGATACCGGTTCCGGCGGCGGAATTGAAGCGCGCTGTGCGCAGCCCGGGCACGCGGCTTTAGAGCGGGATGCGTTGAGGCAGAATCGCCGCAAACGCTGAATCCCGCGACCCGGCAAAGGCTGGAGCGTGTTGCGTGAGCGCATGCGAACGCAATGCGCTCTGGGCCCGGTCCGACGCGCCGGCTACGCGAAGCGGTTGCTCCTTGGAAACCCATTCGGCGGCAGGCGGCCGGCGCCGGCGCGGTTGCCGCGCCAGGGCTGGATGTCCATCTCGGTGCGGACCTTCTCACCGAGCCACCAGCTCAGCCCCTCCCTGCGCCAGAACACCCGTGCGTCGGACAGGCCGCCATCCTTGTAGCTCTGGAGCTGGACGCCGCGGCCGCGCGCCATCTCCGGCACCTGGTCCAGCGGGAAAACCAGCAGCCTGCGGTTCTCCCCGACGACCGCGACCATGTCGCCTTCGGCCGGCGTGCAGAGCACGGCCTCCTTGCCCGGATCGACCACCAGCACCTGCTTGCCGGTGCGCCGCTCCGCCAGCAGATCCTCGCCCTTCACCAGGAAGCCCTTGCCGTCGGCGGCGGCGACGAGGAAGCGCCCGCCCTCCCGGTGCACGTGCAGCGCGATGATCGAGTCCTCGTTCGTGAGATCCACCATCAGGCGCACCGGCTGGCCGTCGCCGCGGCCGCGCGGGATGGCATCGGCCTTCAGCGTGTAGGCCTTGCCGTTGGTGGCGAACAGCACGATGCGGTCGGTGGTCTCGGCGTGCACGGCGAAGTGCAGCGTGTCGCCCTCCTTGAAGCGGTATTCGGTCTCCGGCGGCAGATGGCCCCGCTGCGCGCGGATCCAGCCCTTCTCGGAAAGGATGACGGTGATCGCCTCGCGTTCGACGAAGGCGGCCTCGTCGACCAGCACCGCGGGCAGCAGGCGGCCGGTCTCGGTGCGGCGCTTGCCCAGCGGGCCATCGCCGAACTTCTTCCGCGTGTCCTCGATCTCGTCGGCGATGGCGTCCCAACGCTTCGCCTCCGACTTCATCAGGCCCTGCAGCGACTTCTGCTCCGTCGAGAGCTTCCGGTGCTCCTTCCTGATCTCCATCTCCTCGAGCTTGCGCAGGGACCGCAGGCGCATGTCGAGGATCGCGGTCGCCTGCACCTCGGTCAGCGAGAAGGCCGCCATCAGCGCCTCGCGCGGCTTCTCCTCCTCGCGGACGATGCGGATGACCTCATCCAGGTTGAGATAGACGACGAGATAGCCTTCGAGGATCTCCAGCCGTCGCGCGATCGCCGCCAGCCGGTGCCCGGTGCGGCGCACCAGCACGACATGACGGTGATCGAGCCAGGCGCGCAGCACTTCCCGCAGCGACATCACCCGCGGCGTACGGTCGGCATCGAGGACATTCATGTTCAGCGAGAAGCGCGTCTCCAGCCCCGTCGCACGGAACAGCGTCTCCATCAGCACGCCGGGATCGACGGTGCGCGCCTTCGGTTCGAGCACGAGGCGGACCACGTCCGTGCTCTCGTCGCGCACGTCGCCGAGCAGCGGGAGCCTTTTTTCCTCCATCAGCTGGGCGATCTGCTCGATCAGCCTGGACTTGGCGACCTGGTAGGGGATCTCGGTCACCACCACGGTCCAGGCACCGCTCTTGCCCTTCTCGACCTCCCACTTCGCGCGCAGGCGGAACCCGCCGCGGCCGGTCTCGTAGGCCTCCCGGATGGCATCGGGCGGCTCGACCAGGATGCCGCCGGTGGGGAAATCCGGGCCGGGCAGGTGCTTCAGCAGGTCGTCCGTCGTGGCGGCCGGGTTGCGCACCAGCTCCAGCGCCGCGGCGCAGAGCTCGCCGGCGTTGTGCGGGGGGATGGAGGTGGCCATGCCGACCGCGATGCCGTTGGCGCCGTTCGCCAGCAGGTTCGGGAAGGCCGCCGGCAGCACCACCGGCTCCTGCTCCTCGCCATCGTAGGTGGCGCGGAAATCGACGGTATCCTCGTCGATCGCCTGCAGCATCGCCCCGGCGACGGCGGTCAGCCGCGCCTCGGTGTAGCGCATGGCCGCCGGGTTATCGCCGTCGATGTTGCCGAAATTGCCCTGGCCCTCGACCAGCGGGTAGCGCGCGGCGAAGTCCTGGGCGAGGCGGACCAGCGCGTCATAGACCGCGACGTCGCCATGCGGGTGGTACTTGCCGATGACGTCGCCGACCACGCGGGCGCACTTCTTGAAGCCCGCCGCCGGATCAAGCTTCAGCTGGTGCATCGCCCAGAGCAGGCGGCGGTGCACCGGCTTCAGCCCATCCCGCACGTCCGGCAGGGAGCGGGACATGATGGTCGAAAGGGCATAGGCCAAGTAGCGCTCGGACAGCGCGTCGGCGAGGCCGGTGTCGCGGATCTCGCCGCCGCCCGATGGGCCGCCGGCGGGGGGTGTCTTCACGGGGTCGGCCATGGGGTGCCCTGGGCGATTCGCATTTTGTTCCAGATGGTCCGGGGCATAGCCCAGGGGCTGGTCGAATGCCAGCCTCGCCCATTGGTCCCTGTCCCGCCGCGGGTCTAGCATCGCCGGAACCCGGCGCGCGACGCCGGCGGGAGGACCCGCCATGCCCGACACCCATGCCACCGCCCATCCGGACGCGGCGCCACGCGCGTGGCCCCCCGGCATCACGCGCATTCCCTACTGGCTCTATCAGGATGCCGATGTCCTGAAGCACGAGCAGAGGACGCTGTTCGAAGGGCCGGTCTGGAATTTCCTTGCCCTGGAAGCCGACATCCCGAACCGCGGCGACTACCGCACCACCTTCGTCGGCGCGATGCCGGTGGTCGTGGTGCGTGGCGCCGGCGGCGCCATCCATGCCTTCGAGAACCGCTGCGCGCATCGCGGCGCGCTGATCGTGCTGGAGGATTCCGGCACGGCCAGGGACTTCACCTGCGCCTACCACGCCTGGCGCTACGACCTGGAGGGCTCGCTCTGCTCCGTCGCCTTCCAGCGCGGCGTGAACGGCAAGGGCGGCATGCCGGCCGATTTCCGGGCGGGGGACCACGCCCCGCGCAGGCTGCGCACCGCCGCCATCGGCGGCCTGGTCTTCGGCACCCTCTCGGACGCCACCCCCGACATCGAGACCTATCTCGGCGCCGGCGTCGCCGCCAAGCTGAAGCGCGTGCTGAACCGCCCCGTGGAGGTGCTGGGCCGCTTCGCCCAGCCCATGCCGAACAACTGGAAGCTCTACGCCGAGAACGTGCGCGACACCTACCACGCCTCCCTGCTGCACAGCTTCTTCACCACCTTCCGCATCACCCGCTTCTCCCAGGCCGGCGGCATCACGCTGAGCGAGAACGGCGGTCACCATGCCTCCGCCACCATCGCCACCGTCGAGGGCAGTGACGGCGCCTACAAGGACCAGGGCATCCGGTCCGACAATGACGGCCTCAGGCTGCGCGACATGAGCTTCCTCGATGCGGTCGACGAGTTCGGCGACGGCATCCAGCTGCAGATCCTCACCGTCTTCCCGACGCTGGTGCTGCAGCAGACGCACAACAGCCTGGCGATCCGTCATTTCCTGCCGAACGGCACCGGCGCGATGACCTTGCACTGGACCTATCTCGGCTTCGCCGACGACCCTCCCGAGATGCGCCGGCGCCGCCTGAAGCAGGCCAACCTGGTCGGGCCGGCCGGCTTCATCTCGCTGGAGGATGGCTGCATCGGCGGCTTCGTGCAGCGCGCCGCCGCCACCGCCGGGGACGAGCAGGCGGTGGTGGAGATGGGCGGGCGCAGCGTGGAGACGCAGGCGACGCGCGCCACGGAAGTGGCGGTGCGCGGCTTCTGGCAGCTCTACCGCACCCTGACCGGGCTCTGACGCGATGGATGCCGCCGATGCCACGCTGCTGCTGCGCCTGGCCGCGCTGAACACCGCCTATGGCAGCACGATCGACCGCGACGCGCTGGAAGACTGGCCCGATTTCTTCACCGAGAACAGCTTCTACCGCATCACCACCGCGGCGAACCACGCTCGCGGCCTGGCCGCCGGCGTAGTCTATGCGGACAGCCGGGACATGCTGCACGATCGGGTCTTCGCGCTGCGCCGCGCCAACATCTACGAGCGGCAGGCCTACCGCCACGTCATCGGCATGCCGGCGATCCTCGGCCACGAGGCCGATGGCAGCCTGCGCGCCGAGGCGCCCTTCCTGGTGGTGCGCACCATGCGCGACGGCACGATGTCGCTGTTCGCCGCCGGCCGCTACCTCGACCGGCTGGTGGAACGCGAGGGCCGGCTGCTCTTCGCCGCGCGCGAGGTGATCTGCGACAGCCCGAATTTCGACACGCTGCTGGCGATTCCGCTGTAGTCACGCGGCCAGCGCCGCCACCCGGTCCGCCAGCAGGGTCCGCGGCACCGGCAGCGGGCGGCCGAACTGGCCGAAGGCGTCGCGCGCCAGGAAATGTCCGGTCAGGCGCAACCCGGCTGCCCACTCCGCGGGACCCGAACGGTCGTTTGCCCGATCGCGCTCCGGCGCCAGCATGAAGCCGGGCAACGGCAGCAGCCGCTCGCGCCACGGACCGGCGGCCTCCTCGCCCACCGCACGGCCGGTGCGGGGAGAAACGAAGGCAAGCGCCTCGCACCCCCCCGTGACCGCGCATCGCGAGAGGTCGAGGCCATAGCCCAGCTCCGCCAGCAGCGCCGCCTCCCAGCGCAGATAGTCGGGCAGCAGCGCCGCCGGCGCGCCGGGCAGGCGCAGGATGAGCGAGAGCAGGCCGTGGAACACGCCGGGATGCGCCTCGCGTTCCGGCAGCGCGCCATCAGCCACGGCACAGGCCGCGCCGAGCAGCGCCAGCGACAGCGGGTCCTCCATCGCCAGCGCCGCGACCGGGCGCGCCAGCTCGCCGCTCAGCGCACCGAGCTGCTCGGCCAGGCGCCCCACCCAGCGCGCCTCCACCAGGTTGCCCGCCTGCCAGGTCGCGGCCTGGCCGCGGGAGGCGCCGCCGCGCACCAGCCCGGCGTGCCGCCCCTGCGCCTCCGTCAGCACGGCGACGATGGCGCCGCCCTCGCCATGCGGACGCGCCGAGAGGACGATCGCGGGGGCCTGCCACTCCATGCCCCCGATATGGGTGCTATCCCCGGTATTCCGCGGACGGGTCCGTGGAGAGGCAGCGCTCCCCGATCGAGGGCAGGATCATCACGATCAGCCTGCCCGCCATCGCCGTCCGCCGCGCCACCCGCAGTGCCGCCCGGACATTGGCACCGGAGGAGATGCCGCAGAGGATCCCCTCCTCCCGCATCAGCCGCTGCGCCATGGCGATGGCGTCCTCGTTCGTCACCGTCAGGATCTCGTCGAGCATCGCCAGGTCCACGATGCCGGGGATGAAGCCCGCGCCGATGCCCTGGATCTTGCGCGGGCCATGCGCCCCGCCGGACAGCACCGGGGAGTTGGCCGGCTCGACCGCGATCGCCCCGAAGCCGGGCCGGCGCGGGCGGATCACCTGGGTGGCGCCGGTGATGGTGGCGCCGGTGACGGTGGCGCCGGTGATGGTGCCGCCCTTGCCGACGCCGGCGACCAGCGCGTCCACCGTGCCGTCGGTGTCGCGCCAGATCTCCCCGGCGGTGGTGTTGCGGTGGACCTCCGGGCTGGCGGGGTTCTCGAATTGCTGCGGGATCCAGTGCAGGGCGGGGTCGGTGGCGAGGATCTTCTCCGCCTTGGCGATCGCTCCTTTCGTGCCCATCGGCGCCGGCGCCAGCACGATCTCGGCTCCCGGCGCCCGCAGCAGGGCGCCGCGCTCCATGCTCATGCTCTCCGGCACGGTGAGGATACAGCGGTGGCCCTTCACCGCGGCGACGAAGGCGAGGCCGATGCCGGCATTGCCGCTGGTCTGCGCCACGGCGGTCTGCCGGGGCGGAGGCTGGCATCGCGCTCGGCGGCCTCGATCATGGCCAAGCCGATGCGGTCCTTCACGGGGGAGAGCGGGTTAAAGAACTCGCATTCCGCAACGACAGCGGCGGCGCAGCCGGCGGTGACCTTGTTCAGGCGCACCAGCGGCGTGTTGCCGATCAGGGCGGTGATGTCCCGGGCGATGCGCTTGGGCGCCCTGCCTTCCGGAGTTGGGCCGTTCGACAGCTCCTCGGCGCCGATCGTGGCCGGACTTGCCATGGGCGACGAGGGACGCACCGCGCCTGACATGCCGGAAAAAGCGGCGGAACTTGCGGAATCCTTCGGCAGATCGGGCTGCCTTGGCCACGACTGCCCAGACCCTGCGCGGCCGTCCCGCTGGCACGCAGCTTGCTCATGGCGGAGCAGCGCAGCGCTGCTCCGGCGGCAGCTTCGGTAGGCGTGCCACGTCAACCATCAGGGCGGCGGGCTGCTGCATCTTCGCCCGCCCGCGGAGGGCTTGAGCGATGTGCGAGCGCGACGGAACCATGCGGCCGGCCGACTACGCGGCCATGGCCCCGGCGTTCCAGGCCGGCCGGGCCGGGACCCGTGGAGGTCCTGGGGCCAGCCGGCGCGGCGTGTTGCGCGCCACCGCCGCCAGCGCCTTGAGCTTCGGCCTCTTCGGCGGCCATGCGTTGGCGCAGTCCCGCAGCAGCCTGAAGTCCACCCACGGTACCGGCTTCTGCAACCTCAACCTGTTCCTGGCGCATTCGCTGCAGATGGCGCGGGAGGACGGGCTGGAGATCCAGTTCGTCAACACGCCGACCTTCGCCGAGCAGGTGACCTTCCTCGGCATGGGGCAGGTGGATCTCGGGCTGATGCCCTACACGTCCTTCGTCGCGCTGTTCAATGCCGGCGCGCCGGTGAAGATCATCGCCGGCGGCGGCATCGAGGGCTGCGCGATCGTCGCCCGCCCCGGCCTGACCACGCCGGCCAGCCTGCGCGGCAAGACCCTCGGCACCTTCCAGCTCGATACGCTGGAGGTGATGCCCTACGACTACCTGAAGAAGCACAACATCAGCTTCCGTGACGTGCGCGTGCGCTACATGGGCAACACGCCGGAGGCGGTGGAGGCCTTCAAGGCCGGCGCCATCGACTGGATCTGCACCATCGAGCCCTATGCGACGGCGCTGGTGAACGACGTGCGCGGTGCCACCATGCTGTCGGATGGGCGCGACATCTACGGGCCGGGCTACACCGATTGCGTGCTGGCCACGCGGTCCAGCCTCATTCAGCAGAACCCGGCGGCGCTGAAGGCGGTGATCAAGGGCATGATGCGCGCCCAGCTCATGGCCGAGACGCGGCAGGAGGAGACGCTGCAGCGGCTGGTCGGCACCTACTACAAGACCTCGATGGAGAACGCCCGCATCGCCATGTCGAAGCAGCCGGCGGTGGTGGATGCGCGCAACCAGACCGACTTCATCCTCGGCCGGACCGACAGCCTGGTGGAGATGGGCTACATCCGCAACAAGCCCGGCCGCGATGCCATCGACTGGACGCTGCTGGAGCAGGTGATCGCGGAAAATCCCGAGCTCTACGGCCAGCTCAAGCACAAGTCGGCCTGAGCCGGCGGCATGGCGAGCGACCTCGCTGGCGCGGTCAGCGGGGCGGCGGCACGGCCGGCCGCCGCTGCCGCCGCGCCGACGCGCTTTCCGCCGCCGTGGCGGGCCGCGCTTGCCCGGCTGGGCTGGACCGCGGCCTCGATCGGGCTGTTCGTCGGCATCTGGGAGCTGTGCTGGGCGACCGGGCTGTCCGACCCGAAGCTGCTGCCGCCGCCGCACATCTTCCTGGCCAACATCCCCGACCAGGCGCGCTTCTTCAACACCGCGACGCGCTGGCAGATCGGCATCAACCCGGCCGACGGGCCCAGCCCCTACGAGGCCGTGTTCATCACCATCGGCGCAACCAGCATGCGGGTCTTCGTCGGCCTCGCCATCGCCGCGGTGCTGTCGGTGAGCATCGGCGTGCTGATCCGCTACTTCCAGCTGCTGGAGCGGCTGACCCTGCCGACCATCACGCTGCTGTCGCCGATCTCGCCCATCGCCTGGCTGCCGATCGCCATCTTCATCTTCGGCATCGGCAACGCGCCGGCGATCTTCATGGTGGTGGTGGCGCTGTTCTTCCACATGACGCTGAGCACCATCAGCCAGATCGACGCGGTGAACCGCAACTACATCAATGTCGCCCGCACCATGGGCGCCACGAAGCGGCAGATCTATGCGCGCGTCATCATCCCTGCGATCCTGCCACAACTGCTTCTCGTGCTCAGGCTGAACATGTTCGGCGCCTGGATGGTGGTGCTCGTTGCCGAGACCACGGGGGTGGGGTTCGGCCTTGGGCAGGTGCTGTCGATGGCGCGCAACACCTTCAACCCCTCGCTGGTGTTCTTCTGCATCGCGCTGATCGGCGTGCTGGGCTTCCTGACCGACCTGATCCTGCGCATGGTGCAGAACCGCATCCTGTTCTGGGTGCCGCAGACGGCGGGGGTGCTGCGTGGACTCTAGCCGCTTCCGCCCCTTCTCCTCCGCCGATGCCGTGGCCTGCCGCCGCGTCGGCAAGACCTGGGCCGAGGGCACGGTCCGCGCGCATGAGGCGCTGCGCGACATCGACCTCGACATCGCGCCGGGGGAATTCGTGGTGCTGCTCGGTCCCTCGGGCTGCGGCAAGTCCACGCTGCTCTACCTGGTGGCGGGGCTGGAGGCGCAGACCGACGGCCTCATCGCCTCCTTCGGCGACCCCGTCGAGAAACCGTCGCCGGACCGCAGCCTCATCTTCCAGGAAACCTCGCTGTTTCCCTGGCTGACGGTCTGGCAGAACGTGTCCTTCGGCCTCTCCATCCGCGGCGCCCCGGAGGCCGAACGCCGTGCGGTGGCGACCGAGGCGCTGGCGCGCGTCGGCCTCTCGGCGGCGATCGACAAGCGGCCGGACGAGCTCTCGGGCGGCATGCGCCAGCGCGTCGCCGTGGCGCGGGCGCTCGCGATGCGGCCGAAGGTGCTGCTGATGGACGAGCCCTTCGCCGCGCTCGATGTGCAGACGCGCGCCAAGATGCAGGATTTCCTGCTGGACGTGTGGCGCGACAGCGGCGCCTCGGTGCTGTTCGTGACGCACCACATCGACGAGGCGGTGGCATTGGCCGACCGGGTGGTCGTCTTCACCGCGCGACCGGGGCGGATCAAGTCCATCCTGCCCATCGGCCTGCCCCGGCCGCGCGATCCCTTCTCGCCGGAGGCCGAGGCGCTGCGCCGCCAGCTCACGGCCGAGTTGAAAGCGGAGGTGGACCGCGCCTTTGCGGAGCAGGAAGCTCTCGCCACCGCCTGACGAGCAACGATCGAAGGGGAACGCCGAGCATGGCCGCGAGCCTGATCCGAAGCCGCGCGATGATCACCAGGACCCTGTCCCGCACCGAATGCGAGGAGATCGCCGACGGCGCCGTCCTGCAGGAGGACGGCGTCATCGCCGCCGTCGGCACTTATGCCGAGCTCTCCGCGAGATACCCCGCCGTCCCCGTCATCGGCACCGGCCGGGAGATCCTGCTGCCCGGCTTCGTCAACGGCCACCACCACGTGGGCCTGACGCCGGTACAGCTCGGTTCGCCCGACATGCCGCTGGAACTGTGGTTCGTCACGCGCATGGTGGCGCGCAACCTGAACCTCTACCTCGATACGCTCTACTCGGGCTTCGAGATGATCGCCTCCGGCATCACCACTGTGCAGCACATCCACGGCTGGCTGCCGGGCCGGCTGCCCGAGGTGGAGGCGCGCTCCGCCGAGGTGATCCGCGCCTATGAGGACATCGGCATGCGGGTGTCGTACTGCTTCGCGCTGCGCGACCAGAACCGGCTGGTGTACCAGGCCGACGCGGACTTCGTGGCCAGCCTGCCGCCCGAGCTGCGGGGGCCGATGTCGCGCTGGTTCGAGCGCTTCCAGCTCACGCTGGACGACAGCTGCGACCTGTTCCGCAACCTGCACGCCGCGCACCATGCCAAGCGGCGCGTGAAGGTGCAGCTCGCGCCGGCCAACCTGCACTGGTGCTCGGACCCGGCGCTGGCCGCGCTGTCCGACCTGTCCCGGACCTTCGACGCGCCGCTGCACATGCATCTGGTGGAGACCGCCTACCAGAAGGAGTACGCCCGCCGCCGCAGCGGGGGCGGCACCGCGGTGGACCACATCGAGCGCTTCGGGTTGCTGGGGCCGAACCTGACCCTCGGCCACGGCGTCTGGCTGAACGA
The DNA here is from genome assembly GCA_019750465.1 of Acetobacteraceae bacterium. Lineage (GTDB taxonomy): Bacteria > Pseudomonadota > Alphaproteobacteria > Acetobacterales > Acetobacteraceae > JAIEOP01. The sequence goes on from JAIEOP010000201.1 coordinate 15,708, forward strand.
GAGCGACATCGGCAAGCTGGCCGCGAGCGGCAGCTGCATCTGCCACAACTGCTCCTCCAATTTCCGCCTGCGCTCCGGCGTGGCGCCGCTGAACCGGTTCGAGGCCGCGGGCATCAACACCGCCATCGGCCTCGACGAGGCCGGCATCAACGACGACCGCGACATGCTGCAGGAGATGCGCCTCGTGCTGCGTGCCCATCGCACCCCCGGCATGCAGGAGCTGGACGTGCCCACCCCGGCCCAGGTGCTGCGCATGGCGACGATCGGCGGGTCGCGCACGACCCCTTACCGCGAGACGCTCGGCACGCTGGAGGTGGGCAAGGGTGCGGACCTGTCGCTGATCGACTGGAACAGCGTCGCCTACCCCTACCTGGATGAGCTGACACCGACGCTGGACGCCGTGATGCAGCGCGCCAAGGCGAGTGCGGTACGCGCCGTGATGTGCGACGGCGAGGTGATCTACCAGGACGGGCGGTTCACGAAGGTGGATCGCGACGGCGCGCTGAAGGCGCTGCATGACGACCTGGCGCGGGCACTGTCGGACGACGAGGTGGAGCGGCGCAACCTGTCCAAGGCGCTGCTGCCGCACGCGCGGCGCTTCTACGCCGACTACATCGACCCGGCACGGCACGAGCCGTTCTACCGGCCGAGTTCACGGGTGTAGAGGGCTGGCGAAGGGATTTTCGCCCTTCCCGCCCCTCCTACTCCAGGTCCTCGAGCCCGAGCGCCCTGAGCCGCCCCCGCTCCTCATCCCAGCCCGGTCGATCCTTCACGTTCAGGAACAGGTGCACCGGCCGCTCCAGCAGCCCGGTCAGCTCCAGGCGCGCGCGGCGGCCGATCTCGCGGATCTTCTTCCCGCCGTCGCCGATCAGGATCGCCTTCTGCGTGGGCCGCGAGACATAGATGGTGCAGTCGATGCGCACGCTGCCGTCGGGGCGTTCCGTCCACTGCTCGGTCTCGACGGTGGCATGGTGCGGCACTTCCTCATGGGTCTGACGCAGCACCTGCTCGCGCACCACCTCGGCCGCCAGCATGCGGTTCGGCAGGTCGGTCAGCTCGTCCTCGGGGAACAGGAAGGGCCCGGGCGGCATGGCGGCGGCCAGGCGGTCCAGCAGCCGATCAAGGCCCCGCGCCTTCTCGGCCGAGATCATGAAGGTCTCCGCCATGCCCGGCACGAGCGCGTTCAGTTCGGCCGACAGCGGCAGCAGGGTCGGCGGCGCCACCAGATCGACCTTGTTCAGCACCAGCCAGACCGGCACGCGGCCGCCCGCCTTCGCCAGGCGTTCGGCAATGGCGCGCACCGCGTCGGTCAGCCCGCTGCGCGCATCGACGATGAACAGCGCCACGTCCGCATCCTGCGCCCCGCCCCAGGCCGCGGCCACCATGGCACGATCCAGGCGCCGACGCGGCGCGAAGATGCCTGGCGTATCGACCAGCACGATCTGCGCGGCCCCTCGCATCACCACCGCGCGGATGCGGAACCGCGTGGTCTGCGGCTTTGGCGAGACGATGGAGACCTTGGTGCCCGCCAGCGCATTCACCAGCGTGGACTTGCCTGCATTCGGCGCGCCCACCACCGCCACCAGGCCGCAGCGCGACGCCTCCTCGGAGCCGCTCATGGCGTACCCTCGCCACCCGGCAGACCCGCCAGCCAGGCCTCGGCCGCGGCCTGCTCCGCGGCGCGCTTGCTCTCGCCGCTGCCCTCGGCCCCGCGGCCGGCCGCGGTGACGCCCACGATGAAGACCGGCTGGTGCGGCGGGCCGCTGGAGGAGACGAGCCGGTACTCCGGCAGCCCCTTCCCCCGCCCCAGCGTCCATTCCTGCAGCCGGCTCTTGGCAGACATCGGCGGGCGCGGATCGGCTTCCAGCAGCGGCGCCCATTCGCGCCGCACCAGCGCCCGCGCCGGCGCCAGGTCCCCGGCGTCGAGGTAGAGCGCGCCCAGCACCGCCTCCAGCGCATCGGCGAGCACGGTCGTGCGCTCGCGCAACCCGGCGCGCCCCTCCCCCTCCGGCACGCGCACCAGCGTGGCGAGGCCGAGGGTGTCGGCGATCTTCACCAGTGATTCGCGCGCCACCAGCACGCCGAGCCGCTTGCCGAGATCGCCTTCGCGCTCATGCGGGAAGCGCTCGGCCAGCCATTCGGCGATCACCAGTGCCAGCACCCGGTCGCCGAGGAATTCCAGCCTTTCGTTCGAGTCCAGCTGATCGCGGCGCGGATCGGCGGCGGAGCGGTGGGTCAGGGCCTGCTCCAGGAGCTCGGGGCGCGCGAAGCGGTGCCCGAGACGATCCTGGAAAGCGTCCCCGTCCGCCGCCATGCCGCGCCTCTACCGGACGGTGGAGAGCAGGCGCGCCCAGCGGATAGCGCCCGGCCACGTCCATGGCTTCACCCAGGAGGCCGAGCCATCGACCGAGAAGAAGATGAACTCCGCCCGGCCCACCAGGTTGTCCACCGGGATGAAGCCGACCGCGCCGAGCACGCGGCTATCCTGGCTGTTGTCGCGGTTATCGCCCATGGCGAAGACATGCCCAGGCGGCACCAGGAACTCGCCGAGCCGCGCGCAGCGGCCCGTGGCGGGATCGACCTGCGCGCAGGGCACGTTGTCGAGCTGCCCGTCATCGGTTTTCTCGAGAATCATGTGGCTGACGCCGTTCGGCAGCGTCTCCCGGTACTGCCGCGCCAGTACGCGGCTGCCGTCGTCCTCCGCGGTGTAGGGGCCGATCAGCTCGCGCCTCACCGCCTGCCCGTTGATGTGCAGGATGCCGCCGCGCACCTGGATGCGGTCCCCGGGCAGGCCGACGATGCGCTTGATGTAGTCCTGGCTGGTGTCGGATGGCAGCTTGAAGACGGCGACGTCGCCGCGCTCCGGCAGGCTGCCGAAGATGCGGCCCTCGAAGACCGGCGGGCTGAACGGGATGGAGTGGCGCGAATAGCCGTAGGCGTACTTCGAGACGAAAAGATAGTCGCCGACCAGCAGCGTCGGCTCCATGCTGCCGGACGGGATGTTGAACGGCTCGAAGGCCACCGTGCGGATGCCGACCGCGATGAGCGCCGCGTAGAGGACGGTCTTCACCGTCTCGGCCCAGCCGCCCGCCTTCTTCTTCGCCATGGAGGTGCTCACGGGCGTACCCATCGGGATGGTTGTGGAACCGCCCGCTCGCGCGCACGGGGCGGCGGGATGAAGCGCGGGCGAGGGCTCAGTGTCAAGGAAAGCCGCCGCTTGCCGCTATCCCGGCACGGCGGAGATGATCACCATGGCGCTCGCATAGGGGTACTCGTCGGTCATGGTCAGCGCCACGCGGGGCGCCATGCCCGGCGGCGTGATGGCGGCCAGGCGCGCCGCGGCCGCGCCGGTCATCTCCAGCGTCGGCTGGCCGGAGCCGAGGTTCACCACGCCGAGATCGCGCAGGAACACGCCCCCGGCGATGCCGGTGCCGAGAGCCTTGGCCGCGGCCTCCTTCGCCGCGAAGCGCTTGGCGTAGCTGGCGGTGCGGATGCGCGCGCCGCGGCATTCGGCCCGCGCGCGCTCGGCATCGGTGAAGACGCGCTCGATGAAGCGCGCACCGTGCCGATCCAGCGTGCGCTCGATGCGCCGGATATCGACCATGTCGTTGCCGATGCCGAGAATCATCCGAGCGGCGCCCTCAGCTCCGGCCGCGATCGACGCGGATGGTGTCGGCCGCCGCGCGCAGCGAGGCCATGATGCGCTCCAGGTGCCGCAGGTCCGCGACCTCCACGTCGAGGGCCATCTCGCAGCCCTCCTCGTCGCGCCGCAGCACCTTGAGGCCGGTGACGATGCCATCCTGCTGCGCCACGGCCTCGGTCAGCGCGCCGATCGCGCCCCCGCCGCGTCCGCGCGTCTCCACCACGATGCGCCCGACATGGCGCAGCGCGGCACTTTCCTCCCAGTCGATCTCCAGGAACCGCTCGGGCGTCTGCGCGAAGCTTTCCAGCGTATGGCAGTCGGCAGCGTGGATGGTCACGCCCTTGCCGGTCGTGACGATGCCGAGGATGCGCTCGCCCGGCAGCGGGTGGCAGCAGCCGGCGAAGTGGTAGGGCATGCCGGCGACGAGGCCGGTCACCGGCATCATCGCCGCGCCTTGCCGCTCCCGCCCGGCCCTGCCGTCGCCGGCGCGCGCGACCACGGGTCCCTGGCCCAGCCGCCCGCGCGGACGCACCAGCGGCAACGGGTCGGCGGCACGCGGCGGGCTGCGCAGTTCCGGCACCGCCGCCTGTACCACGTCGCGCGCCCCGATCTGGCCCGAGCCGACGGCGAGGTAGAGCTCGTCGAGGCCGGGCTGCTTCAGCGCCTTCACGGCATCGGCGAGCATCTTCTCCGAAAAGTCCAGGCCCTCCTGGCGGAACGCCTTGGCGATCGCGGCACGGCCCTGCTGCTGGTTCTCCTCGCGCTGCCGGGCATGCACGAAGCGGCGGATGCGCGCGCGCGCCTTGCCGGTGACGACGAAGCGTTCCCAGGCCGGGTTCGGCGTGCCGCCGCGGGCGGTGATGATCTCCACCTGGTCGCCGTTCTCCAGCTGCGCGCGCAGCGGCACGATCTTGCCGTTCACCTTCGCGCCGACGCAGGCATCGCCGACCTGGCTGTGCACCTCGTAGGCGAAATCCACCGGCGTGGCGCCGCGCGGCAGCTCGATCAGGTCGCCGCGCGGGGTGAAGCAGAAGACCTGGTCGCGGTGCAGCTCGAGCTTGGTGTGTTCCAGGAAATCCTGCGGCGCCTCGGCGTCCTCCAGGATGTCGAGCAGGGCGCGCACCCAGGGATAGCGCCGGCGCTCCTTCGTCGCCGGCTCGCCCTGCTTGTAGATCCAGTGCGCGGCGACGCCGTACTCGGCGATCTCGTGCATCTCCTTGGTGCGGATCTGCACCTCGATCTTGGCGTTGCGCCGCTCCGGCACGGTCACGCCGGTGTGCAGCGACTGGTAGCCGTTGCCCTTGGGCGTGGAGATGTAGTCCTTGAAGCGGCCGGGGACCACGCGATAGGCGTCGTGCACCGCACCCAGGGCGGCATAGCACTGCCCCTTCTCGGGCACGAGAACCCGGAAGGCCATGACGTCCGAGAGCGCCTCGAAGGAGACGTTCTTCTTCTGCATCTTCAGCCAGATCGAATAGGGCGACTTCTCCCGACCGTTGATGTCGAGATAGGGCACGCCATGGCGTTCCAGCACGCGCTTGAGGTCCTGCTCGATCTCCTTGATCAGGTTCGCGCTCTGGCCGCGCAGGTAGGTCAGGCGCGCCGCGATGGTCTGGCGCGCCTCCGGGTTCAGCTCCTGGAAGGCCAGTGTCTCCAGCTCGGTCTTCAGCGCGTCCATGCCGATGCGCTCGGCGAGCGGGGTGAAGATTTCCAGCGTCTCGCGCGCCGTCTTGCGGCGCCGCTCCGGCTGCTGCACGAAGCCGAGCGTGCGCATGTTGTGCAGCCGGTCCGCCAGCTTCACCAGCAGCACGCGGATGTCCTCGCTCATCGCCAGCACCAGCTTGCGCAGGTTCTCGGCCTGCTTGGTGCGCTCGGACTGGATCTCCAGCTTGGTCAGCTTGGTGACGCCGTCGACCAGGCGCGCCACCTCGGCGCCGAAGTCGCGCTCGATGTCCTTCAGCTTGACGTTGGTGTCCTCGACCACGTCGTGCAGCAGCGCGGTGGCGATGGTCGCGGCGTCGAGGCGGAAGCCGGCGAGGATCTGCGCCACCACGATGGGATGGGTGATGTAGGGCTCGCCGTTGTCGCGGACCTGCCCGACGGCGGCATGGGCGGCGGCGGCGGTGCGCCCGGCGCGTTCGATGAAGGCAGCATCGGCGCGCGGATCGTAGTCGGCGACCAGGCGCGCCAGCACCCGGATGTCGTCGAGCCCGGCAAGCGTCGCCGCGGGCGCGACGGTGCCCGCGGCGACGCCCTCGGGCGCGTGGAGGGGGAAGGTTGGGGGGCCGGGCTCAGCCATCGGCGGTCATGCGGCCGGCCGCCATCGGCCACCGCCCTCGGCCGGCGCGGCGGGAGGCCGCTGCGGCCACTCAGCGGCGGGGGTCGCCGCCACCGCCACCGCCCAACTCGGCGGCGATCCGCGCTTCCAGGTCGTCGGGCGAGAGGTCCTCCGCCGGCACCTCGGGCAGCTGCTCGTCGTTCACTTCCATGACGCCGAAGATGTTCTCGTCCGTGGCGATGAGGTCGAGCACCTCCTCCTCGGTCGGCTCCGGCTCCGGGGCACGCTGCAGCGACTTCACCAGATCGGCCTCGAGATCCGGCAGCCCCACCGTCTCTTCGGCAATCTCGCGCAGCGCGACGACGGGGTTCTTGTCGTTGTCGCGGTCGATCGTCAGCTCCTCGCCGCGGCTGATGTTGCGCGCGCGCTGGGCGGCGAGCAGCACCAGCTCGAACCGGTTCGGGACTCTGACGATGCAGTCTTCGACGGTAACGCGCGCCATGCGGCAGACCTCGTAGGAAACAGGCGTGGGCCCCGGGGGTGGTCCCTCGTCAGCCCGGATCGCGGTGAGCTTCCCAGATAGCCACCGCGGGGCTGCAGCGCAACCCGGGACATGCAAGAGCGATGCCGCGACGGGGCGTCGGGCCGTTCAGCCCTCCGCCACCACCGGCGCGGGCGCCCCCGGCAGCGCCGCCAGCAGTTCCGTCGCGGTCAGGCCGATCAACGGATGCCGCCAGTCCGGCGCCACCTCCGACAGCGGTTGCAGGACGAAGCGCCGCAGATGCGCCCGCGGGTGCGGCAGCACGGGGTCGGGCGCGGGCGGCGCGCGCACCAGCCCACCGATGGCGATCAGGTCGAGGTCGAGGCTGCGCGGCGCATTCGGGAAGGGCCGGGCGCGCCCGGCCGCCGCCTCGATGGCATGCAGCGCGGCCAGCAGCCCGGCCGGGTCGCCGGCGTCACCCTCCAGTCGCGCGACGCCGTTGATGAAGTCCGGCGCGCCAGGCAGTGGCGGCTCGGGTGGCGTGCGGATCCAGCGGGAGAGCCCGGTGACGCGCAGCCCCGGCAGCGCCTTCAGCGCATCCGCCGCGCGGCGGAGGGTGGCCAGGGGCGGCGTCCCGTCGGCCGCCGGCAGGTTGGCTCCCAGCGCGATCAGGACAGGGCCGCCATGCGACGGAATCCTGCAGCCCGCCGTGTTTTCCCGCTTCCGAATCGCCCCGTCCTTCCCATTATGTAGAGCACTCCATTCCCTCGCTCCTATTCGAAAGCTTGTCCCTTGTCCCAGGATCCCGCCGAGCGCCTTGCCGTCTTCATCGACGGCGCCAACCTCTACGCCGCCTCCCGCACCCTTGGCTTCGATGTCGACTACAAGAACCTGCTCGCCCACTTCCGCCGGCAGGGCTACCTGGTGCGGGCCTACTACTACACGGCGCTGCTGGAGACCGACGAGTATTCGCCGCTGCGGCCGCTGGTCGATTGGCTCGGCTACAATGGCTATTCGGTCGTGACGAAGCCAGCCAAGGAGTTCACCGACGCCACCGGGCGCCGCCGCGTGAAGGGCAGCGTCGACATCGAGATGGCGGTCGACGTGCTGGAACTCGCGCCGCATGTGCAGCACGTGGTGCTGTTCTCCGGCGACGGCGACCTGCGCCGGCTGGTGGAGGCGGTGCAGCGCCGCGGCGTGCGGGTGACCGTGGTCTCCACCATCCGCACCCAGCCGGCGATGATCGCAGATGAGCTGCGGCGGCAGGCGGATGTGTTCCTCGATCTCGCCGATATCGCCGACCACATCATCCGCCGCCAGGTCGAGCCGCGGCCGCCGCGCGCCGCCCCGGGGCCGCGCCCGGCCGCTGCCGCGGGTCCTCCTACCCTGCGCGCCACCCCGGCCGACCCGTTCCGCGAGACGGCGGTGGACCTGCCGGAGTGATCCCACCGGGGTTGCCGGACCGCGACTGCCCGCTCTGCCCGCGCCTTGCCGCCATGCGCGCCGCCAACCGCGCCGCGTGGCCGGGCTGGCACAACGCACCCGTCGCCTCCTGGGGGCCGCTGGAGGCGCCGATCCTGGTGCTCGGCATGGCGCCGGGGCTGCGCGGGGCGAACCGCACCGGGCGGCCCTTCACCGGCGACCATGCGGGGCGGTTGCTCTATGCGACGCTGCTGGCGGCCGGGCTGGCGCGGGGCGGGTACGAGGAGCGGCCGGACGACGGGCTGACCCTCACCGGCTGCCGCGTGACGAACGCGGTGCGCTGCGTGCCGCCGGCCAACCTGCCGGAGCCGGCGGAGATCCGCGCCTGCAACGGATTCCTGCGGGGCGAGCTGGCGGCGATGCCGCGGCTGCGCGTGGTGCTAGCGCTGGGCACATTGGCGCATGCGGCGCTGCTGCGTGCGGCAGGGCTGAAGGCGGGCCACGCCAAATTCGTGCATGGCGCGGTGCATGTGCTGCCCTCCGGCCTCCTGCTAGCCGACAGTTACCATGTCAGCCGCTACAATACCTCCACGCGCCGGCTGACGGCGGCGATGTTCGAGGCGGTGGTGGCGGACGTGCTGAAGCGCGTCTCAGCCCCGGGCTGATCCGGCCAGAGCCGCCTCGACGGCGCGCAGCAGGTCTGGCGCATCGGGCGCGACGCGGGTGGCGAAGCCCTGGACCGTCACGCCGTCGCGCGCCACCAGGTACTTGTGGAAGTTCCAGCGCGGCTCGCCTCCGCCGCGGGCTGCGAGGAAGGCGAAGAGCGGCGCCGCACCAGGCCCGCGCACGGCAGCGGGCATCGTCATCGGGAAGGTGACGTCGTAGTTCGCCTCGCAGAAGGCCTTGATCGCCGCCGCGTCGCTGCTTTCCTGGTTGAAGTCGTTGGACGGCACGCCGAGCACCACCAGGCCGCGCGGGCCGTAGCGGCGGTGCAGCGCCTCCAGCGCGCGGTATTGCGGCGTGAAGCCGCAGAAGCTGGCGGTGTTCACCACCAGCATCGGCCGGCCACGGAATCCGCCGAGATCGAGCGGGCCGCCATCCAGGCTTTCAAGGGTGAAGCCGAAGGCGGACTCCGGCGCAGCGGCCGTGGTCATCGCGGGCAGCGCCCCCAGGGCGCCCAGCAGGAGGCGGCGCGGGACATCAGCCATACCGCTCCTCCGCCCAGGGGTCGCCGTTGTTGTGGTAGCCGCGCACCTCCCAGAAGCCGGGCCGGTCCTCGCGCAGCAGCTCGACGCGGGTGACCCATTTCGGGCTCTTCCAGAAGTACAGGCGGGGCAGCACCAGCCGCACCGGGCCGCCATGCTGGCGGGTCAGCGGCTTGCCCTCCCAGGCATGGGCGAACAGCACCTCCTCGCGCATCAGTTCGGCCAGCGGCAGGTTGGTGGTGTAGCCGTCATAGCAGGTGAAGGAGACGAAGCGCGCCTCCTCCTTCGGCCGTGCCATCCCGATCAGGTCGCGGGCGCGCACGCCCTGCCAATGGTTGTCGTAGCGGGACCATTGGGTGACGCAGTGGATGTCGTTCACCAGCTCCACCTGCGGCAGCGCCATGAACTCGTCGAGGGTCAGGCGAACCGGCGCCCCCACCAGCCCTTCCACGCGCAGGCGCCACTTCTCGCGCGACACGTCGGGCTGCACGCCAAGGTCCAGGACGGGCCAGTCCCGCACGAGGGTCTGCCCGGGTGGCAGGCGGTCGCGCGCCGGATCGGCGTGGGTGCCGGTCAGCAGGCGCCCCTCCCGGGCCCAGCCCTGCTTGGCCTCGATCAGCTTGTCGCGGACCTTGCCGGTCAGCGTGATGTCGTCGTCCATGGTGGCAAAGCTAGACCGCGGAGCGGCGAGCGCAAGCCCGCCCGCTGCCGCAACCTCGGCTCACCGCGCCCGCAGCAGGTCCGGCACGCGCAGCAGGATGAACTCGTTGTCGTCCGCCCGGGTCAGATGCCGGCCGGCGCTGAAGGGCAGGTTGTTGTCGTTGGCCACGATGATGTGGTCGGCATCCACCTGCGCCACGTTCTCGATGGTGAAGAAGGGAAAGGCGAAGCGGTCGCGCGGCTGGCCCGGGGCGCGGTCGCCCCCGGTGCGGGCCAGCCCCTCGGGGTCGCGGATCGCCATCAGGTCGATGTGGCCGAGCTTGCGGACGAAGCCCTCGGCATCCACCTGCCCCATGTCCACCAGCGTCACCCGCTTCATGCGCGCCGGGTTGTGGAAGCAGGCCGGCGGCGTCTGGTCCCCGGCGCAGGCCAGCGAGGGGTCGCCCTCGCCGTTGTCGCGCTCGATCACCAGGGCGCGGCGATCATCGATGAAGTTGAAGTCGCCGATCGCGGTCGCGCCCTCCGCGAGGGCGAAGCGCACCGAGCGGCCGGTCCACTCGCCGCGCGCCGGATCGAGCTCGATGACCCGTAGGAAGCGGCCTTCCGGCTGGTCGGTGCCGGGCGCGAAGAGCGGCTGCTCCAGCATCGCCCAGAGCCGCGAGCCATCGGGCGTCAGCGCCATGCCCTCGTAGCCGCCGGAGCGGCGGGCACGGAAGGCGACGCCGGCGGTGGGCGTGGCCGGCACCCCCAGCGCCGGATGGTCGGGGCTGCGGATGACCTCGCCGTCCAGGCGCGTCTCCACCACGCGGCGCACCCGTCCCTCGGCATCCAGATGGATCAGGTAGGGGCCGAATTCCTCGCCGATCCAGAAGGTGCCGTCGGGCATGGGCTGGATGCTCTCGGGGTCGAAATCGGCCCCGGTGAGCAGGCGGGTCGGCGATGGATCGGTGACGATGTGGAAGGGCACCCTCCGGTCGGGGTCGGAGAGGAAGATCGTGCGCTCGATGGCAACGGTGCCGGCGCGGAAATCCGGCCGCAGCTTGTGCAGCATCAGCAGGGCATCGGGGCTGTTGCGGCGGTTGCCGAAGCCGTTGTCGGTCAGCACCCAGTAGGCGCCCGGCTCGCCGGCGACCGGCTTGATGCCGGAGAACCCCTGCACGGGCTGGCCGCGGAACGGCAGGGAGAGGCCGGTGGGGCGGCCATTGGGCGCGGTGCCGGTGCTGCCCGGGACCGTCTCCGGCTGTTCCACACGCGCCCCGCCCGGCGTGGCGAACCGGCCCGACGCCGCAAAGCCGGGCGGCGCGCCGGCAGGGGGTGCGGTGAAGGTCGCGGCCGGAAGCACGGCATGCCCGGCGAGCGTCGCCTCGAAGCGCTGCCCGTCCTGGGCAGCCGCCGCGGCCACCCCCAGAGCAAGCGCGGCGGCCGCGCCGGCCGCCATCATGATCCCACGCATGTCTCTCCCCCGGATGCCTGAACGGGGAGGATGTAGGAGCGCGATGTTGCGATCTCTTGTCAGGACGGTGACACGCCGATGTCAGATGCGGCCGGGACAGCGCGCAAGGCAACGCCCGGCGCCCCGTGGCGGCGGCGATCCGGGGCAGGCCGGCAGGCCTGTCGGTGCCGCCGGGGATGCGGGCGGCCCGCCCGGTGTCCCGCGGTCAGGTCGTCCCGGCCGCGAGCGATCTGCGGGCCTGTCCGGAGGCGTCGAAATTGGCGTCTGCCAGCCAGGCGTCCAGCGCCGCCTGCCGGGACGGCCATTCGTCCTCCAGGATGGAGAACATCGCGGTGTCGCGCCGCCGCCCCTTCACAACGAGATGCGCCCGCAGCGTGCCTTCGTAGGTGAAGCCCAGCCGCGCCGCGGCGCGGCGGGACGGGGCGTTCAGCGCGTTGCACTTCCACAGCAGGCGCCGGTAGCCGAGCTCGTCCATGGCGTGGCGCATCAGCAGGACCATCGCCTCGGTCGCGGCGCGGCTGCGCTGCATGCGGGGGCTGAACCAGATGTTGCCGATCTCGATGGCGGCGTTGCCGGGCTGGATGTCCATCAGGGTCAGCCAGCCGTCCACCGTGCCGCTGCGGTGCGGCCGCACCGCCCAGGCCAGAGGGTCGTGCTGGCTTGCCATGCCGGCCACCTGGGCACGCATCGCCGATTCGGAGGCGAAGGGACCATAGGCCAGGTAGGCCCAGGAGGCGTCGGCTCCCTGCGCGGCCTGCCAAAGCTCGGCGGCGTGGCGCGGGTGCAGCGGCTCCAGGTCCACGGCACGTCCGCGATGCGGAATTCGTGCCGGCAGCGGCCGCGGCGTGGCGTCCACCAGCGGCCCGACAGGCGGCGCCGTGGCAGGATCGACAGGGACTCCGGGCGGGGTCGCTTCGGTGGGTGCAGGCATGGCGGCGGTCTCCGGCGGCCGGGGGGCGCGTTCCCTACGGCAGAACGACCGCACCCGAAACCGCCGCGCGGCCTACCGTGCCCAGCCCCTGCACCCGCGCAGGGCGGAGTTGCGCAGCTTCATGTTGCAACGCACGCGGCGAGGCAGCATGAAGGCGCGCCATGGACGCCCTGACCCCTGCTGGCCTCGCCGCCAAGCCGCCCGCCACGGATGCAGCCAAGCCGGCCGTGCCGCCCGCCTTCTTCGGCGAGACGGTCACCTGGGTGCACCACTGGACGGACCGGCTGTTCTCGTTCCGCTGCACCCGCGATCCGCATTTTCGCTTCGTCGCCGGGCAGTTCGCCATGATCGGGCTGATGCTGGCGGGCAAGCCGCTGGTGCGGGCCTATTCCATGGTGAGCGCACCCTGGGACGAGGAGATCGAGTTCCTCTCGATCAAGGTGCAGGACGGCCCCCTCACCTCGCGCCTGCAGCACATCCAGCCGGGCGACGCCGTGCTGATCGGCCGCAAGCCGACGGGCACCCTGCTGCTGGAAAATCTGCTGCCGGGCAAGACCCTCTACCTGCTCGCCACCGGCACCGGCCTCGCCCCGTTCATGTCGCTGATCCGCGAGCCCGAGACCTACGAGCGGTACGAGCGCGTGGTGGTGGCCCACACCGTGCGCCAGGCAAGCGAGCTGGCCTATCGCGCGATGATCTCGCAGGCGCTGCCGGAGCACGAGTTCCTCGGCGAGTTCGTGAAGGGCAAGCTGCTCTACTACCCGTCGGTGACGCGGGAGTCCTTTCCCACCCGGGGCCGCATCACGACACTGATCGAGACCGGGCGCATCTTCGCCGATCTCGGCCTTCCGGCGATGGCGCCGGAGGGCGGCGACCGGGTGATGCTTTGCGGGTCGGAAGCCTTCAATGCCGACATGAAGCCGCTGCTCGAGCGCCGCGGCTTCGTCGAGGGATCGAATGCGGAGCCCGGAACCTACGTCCTGGAGAAGGCGTTCGTAACGAAATAGGGCCGCGCCACGGGCGCTGCCCCATCTCGCAAGCTTCTCGCAAGCTTCAAAATTTGGTTGCCGGGCCGAGACGCGCTGCGTATGTGACGCGCAGGCAAGGCTGGCGCGCCTGTGGCGGCAAGGCAGCCGCCGCGCGCCCAATCGAGGGAACATGCCATGGCATCCGATACATTGCCGGCCGGGGCTGGCCGTCGTGGGCTGATCAAGGCCACCGCGGTGGGCGCCGTGGGTGCCGCCGTGCTGGCCGCGCCGAGGGTCAGCCGCGCGCAGACCGCCTCGCTGCGCTTCCAGTCCACCTGGCCGCAGCGCGACATCTTCCATGAATTCGCGCAGGACTACGTCGGGCGGGTGAACCGCATGGCCGGCGGGCGCCTGCGGCTGGAGCTGCTGGCCGCCGGCGCGGTGGTGCCCGCCTTCCAGCTGCTGGACGCGGTCTCCACCGGCACGCTGGATGGCGGGCACGGGGTGTCGGCGTACTGGTTCGGCAAGAACAAGGCGTTCAGCCTGTTCGGCACCTCGCCGCCCTGGTTCGGCGATGCCAACCAGCTGCT
>JAIEOP010000468.1 GCA_019750465.1 Acetobacteraceae bacterium
GCGCCGCCGCGCCCGAGCCGCCGCCTGCCGTGCCGCCCGAGCGCCTGCCCGAGGAGGTGACGCGCCGCGCCGCCGCCCCCGGCCGGCTGGTGGTGGAGGCCGGCACCTTCTTCCGTGCCGACCCTGCGCAGCGCCGGGCGGCGCAATTGGCGGGGCTCGGCGCCCGGGTGCAGGCGGAGGGTCGCGGGCGGCAGGCGACGTACCGCGTGGTCATCGGTCCCTTCGCAAGGGTGGCGGAGGCGGATCGGGCGGTCGCCGGCGTGCTCGCCGCGGGGCTCTCCGAAGTGCGGCTGCTGGTCGAATGATATGAAGCACTTGCCGCCGCCACCCCACATCGCGCTTGAGCCTGCGGGGCGCCCCGCCCTATGCAGGCGCGGGACCACTCCGCAGGAGTCGAGATGAGCGATCGCCCCGTGCTGGCGCGCCGCGGTGCGCTGCTGCTGCCGGCCGTTGCTGCCGGCCTGCTCGCGCCTGGCCCTGCCTTGGCGCAGCAGCGCCCGGCGCCGGGACGCCAGCGCGCACCTGCCGGACCGCAGCCGACGCCGGCGCAGACGCCGCTCGGGCCGGTGGACACGCTGGCCCGCCAGGCGCTGGTGGTGGATTTCGACACCGACGCCGTGCTGCTCGAGAAGAACGCCGACGAGCGCATGCCGCCCAGCTCCATGTCGAAGCTGATGACCATGTACATGGTCTTCGAGCAGCTGAAGCAGGGCCGCATGCGCCTCGACCAGGAGCTGCCGGTGAGCGAGCGCGCCTGGCGCATGGGCGGCAGCAAGATGTTCGTGCAGATCGGCAGCCAGGTGAAGGTGGAGGACCTGATCCGCGGCGTGGTCGTGCAGTCCGGCAACGACGCCTGCATCGTCTTCGCCGAGGCGATCTCCGGCTCGGAGCAGCAATTCGCCGAGGCGATGAACGAGCGGGCGCGGCAGATCGGCCTGACCGGCAGCACTTTCCGCAACAGCACCGGCTGGCCCGACCCGGAGCACCGCACCACGGCGCGCGACCTCGCGCGGCTGGCGAAGCGGATCATCGTCGATTTCCCGGATTACTACCGCTACTACAACGAGCGCAGCTTCCGCTTCAACGACATCAGCCAGGACAACCGCAACCCTGCGCTGGCGCGCGTGCCCGGCGCGGACGGGCTGAAGACGGGGCACACCGAGGAAGCGGGCTACGGCCTGACCGCCAGCGCGAAACGCGGCGAACGGCGGCTGATCCTGGTGTTCAACGGGCTGCCGAGCATGCGGGCGCGGGCCGAGGAGAGCGAGCGGCTGCTGGAATGGGGCTTCCGCGAGTTCGACAACGTGGTGCTGTTCCGCGCCGCCGACGTGGTGGAGCAGGTGCCCGTCTACCTGGGCGAGCGTCGCGCCGTGCCGCTGGTCGGCGGGCGCGACGTGGTGGTGACGCTGCCGAAGGCATGGCGCAACCGCATGCAGGTGCGGCTGCGCTACGAGGCGCCGATCACCGCGCCGATCCTGCGCGGCGCCCAGCTCGGCACGCTGGAGGTCAGCGGGCAGGGCGTGCCGCAGATGTCGGTGCCGCTGCTGGCGGGCGCCGACGTGGACCGGCTCTGGCTGGTGCCGCGCATCCCGGCGCTGCTCGGGCGGTGGATCGTCGGCAGCTGACCTTCTCCTTCCCCCGCTGGCGGGGCGAGGATTGAGGAGAGGGGTGGCCGCGCCACGACGCGATTCGGATCGGCCCATCCGGCCATGATCGCCAACGTCCAGCCGGCCCGGCCCGGCGCATTCTCCCGCCCACGATCGGCGACCCCCAGCCTTCAACCCCGGGGTCGCCACCGAGGGCACCGCCATGGGCAGGAGCTTCATCCTCCCCCCGCCGCCTGTCGTGCGTCAGCACGCGCGCGAGACCTGCTGGGCGGCGTGCATCGCCTCGATCACGAACGCGGCCGTGAGCGGCGACTCCGCGCCGTGGTACGGCGGCGATCAGGCCGGCTCGGTCACGCCGCTGGATTCACGAGGCGTGATGTCCGTCACGCAGGAGAAGGAGGCTGCTGCCGGACAGATGGTGAACCCGGTCACCGGTGCGCTGACGGCCGCGGGGTGGAAGAAGGTCACGGAACTCTTCGGGCTGCAGGGGCCGGAATTCGGCTTCACGCCGAACCTCGCCTCCGGCCTGCTCGCGAAGCTGCCGGACCTGCCGACCCAGCAATGCTACGTGGTGCTCTTCTTCACCAGGCCGGAGTGGGGCACGGACGCGCACGGGCAGCCCTTCTTCCAGGGCCGCGTGCTGCACGGCTTCCACGAGGGCCCGGCGGGATCCGGGAAGACGTACTTCCGCGGCATGGATCCCGACGACCGCCAGCCGGATTTCGTGGAGGAGCACTTCGAGCCCGGCTTGAAGTACGTCGCAAGCTGGCGCCATGCCACGCCGAGGACGCCGTGGCGCGGCAAGGGCACTCCAACGCCGGCCGCTGTTCTCAGCAGCGTGGCCTCCTGCCCTCCGGATCGTGGAAGGGCCTGAGCGAGGCGCGCGCCGGGTGGCGCCGCCGGGCGATCTCCACCTCCCATTGCCCGGCGCCGATCCACTCGGCAGCGACACCCTCCGCGCAGGCCACCGTTGCCAGCGCGACGTCGGCGCCCACCGTGTGCCCATACATCGCCGACGTCGTGCGGCCCACCAGCACGTCGTCCCGCCACACCGGTTCGTCGTGATGGAGCAGCGGCGCGCCGGGGTCCTCCAGCGCGAGCCCGACCAGCCGCCGCGCGGGCGCCCTGCCGCGATGCGGCAGCAGCGCCTCCCGCCCGATGAAGCCGCCGGGCTTGTCCCAGGCGAGGGTGAAGCCGAGGCCGGCTTCGAGCGGCGTATCCTCCTCGGCGATGTCGTGGCCCCAGTGGCGATAGAGCTTCTCCAGGCGCAGCGAGTTCAGCGCGTGGTAGCCGCAATGCATGACGCCCTCGGCGACGATCGTGTCGTAGACATGCGCGGCCATCTCCGTGGGGATGTAGAGCTCCCAGCCCAGCTCGCCGACATAGGTGATGCGCGTTGCCCGCACCCGCGCATAGCCGAGGTCGATCACCTGCGACGTGCCGAAGGGGAAGGCGGCGTTCGAGAGATCGGCATCGGTGACGCGCGCCAGCAGTTCGCGCGCGCGCGGCCCCATCACCGCCAGCGTGGCGACGCCGGAGGTGACATCCACCGCCTGCGCCCGCGTGTCCTCCGGGATGTGCCGCGCCAGCCAGGCGAGGTCGCGCGCCCCTGTCGCCGCGGCGGTGACCACCAGGAAGCGATCCGCCGCCTCGCGCGTGACGGTGAGGTCCGCCTCGATGCCGCCGCGGTCGTTCAGCCACTGCGTGTAGGCGACGCGGCCCACGGGAACCGCCATGTCGGCGGTGCAGATGCGGTTCAGCACGGCTTCCGCATCCCGCCCCACGACGGCGAACTTGGCGAAGGAGGAGAGGTCGAACAGCCCGACATCCTCGCGCACCGCGCGGTGCTCGGCGGCGGAGGCGGCGAACCAGTTCTGCCGCCCGTAGCTGTATTCGTAGCGTGGCTCCGTGCCGGGCGGGGCGAACCAGTTGGCGCGCTCCCAGCCCGCCGTCTCGCCGAAGCAGGCCCCCGCCGCGGCCAGCCGGTCGTGCAGGGCGGAGCGGCGCACGCCGCGCGCGCTCTCCGGCTGCCGGAAGGGCCAGTGCATGGCGTAGAGCAGGCCGAGCGATTCCGCCGTGCGGTCGCGCAGGTAGCGCCGGTTCGCCTGGAAGGGCAGGGCGCGCCGCAGATCGACATCCCAGAGATCCATCGGCGGATGCCCATCCAGGATCCAGTCCGCCAGCACGCGGCCCGCGCCGCCGGCGGACTGGATGCCGATGGAGTTGAACCCGGCGGCGACGAAGCAGCCCGGCAGCTCCGGCGCCTCGCCGAGCAGGTAGCGCACATCGGGCGTGAAGCTCTCCGGCCCGTTGAACCAGAGGCGTATCCCGGCCTCGCGCAGCAGCGGCACGCGATGCGCCGAGCCCTCCAGCAGCGGTGCCACGTGATCGAGGTCGTCGGGCAGCGTGCCATAGGCGAAATCCGGCGGGATGCCCGCCATGCCCCAGGGCTTCGCCCTGGGTTCGAACCAGCCGACCAGCAGCTTGCCGGCCTCGGGCTTGACATAGGTACAGGCATCCATGTCGCGCAGCACGGGCAGGCCGGCGGGGAGGGCGGCGATCGGCTCGGTGACGACGTAGAAATGCTCGGCGGCGTGCAGGGGCACGTTGATGCCGGCGGTCGCCGCCAGCTCGCGCGTCCACATGCCGGCGCAGAGCACGACGGTTTCGGCTGCAACCGGGCCCTGCGCCGTCATCACGCCGGTCGCACGGCCGTTCGTGTGCAGCACCTGCGTGACCGCGACGCCCTCCACCACGCGCGCGCCGTGCTGCCGCGCGCCGGCGGCCAGCGCGCGGCAGGTGTCGCCGGGCGCGGTGTAGCCATCCTTCGGCAGGAAGACGCCGCCGGCGATGTCGCGCGCCTCCATCACCGGCCAGCGCGCCGCGCACTCGGCCGGCGTCAGCACCTCCACCTCGAGGCCGAAGCAGGAGGCCATGGAGGCGCCGCGCGCCAGCTCCTCCATGCGCGCCGCGCTGGCCGCCACGCCGAGCGAGCCGCACTGCACGAAGCCGGTGGCGTGGCCGGTCTCCGCCTCCAGCCCCTGGTAGAGGCCTGTGGTGTACTGCGCGAGGCGGGTCAGGTTCAGCGTGGCGCGCAGCTGGCCGACCAGCCCCGCCGCGTGCCAGGTGGTGCCGCTGGTGAGCTGGTGGCGTTCCAGCAGCAGCACGTCGCGCTCGCCACGCCGGGCCAGGTGGTAGGCCAGCGAGCAGCCGACGATGCCGCCCCCGACGATGACGATGCGGGCGCGGGAGGGGAGGGCGGTGCTCATCGCGCGGCTCCCAGGATGGCGTGGAAGGGCGAGAGGTCGTCCAGCGTCTCGAACCGCGCGACCATGTCGATCACCTGGTCGGCCTCGGCGCGCGAGAGCAGGTCGCGGACCGAGGCGCGGAACTTGGCCTCGATCTCCGCGGGCGTGACCGGGTTCTCCGGGCTGGCGCGTCGGTGCAGCACCTCATGCGCGAGGGCGCGGCCGTCCTTCGTGCGCAGCACCATGCGGCAGGCGTGGCGAAAGGCGGGACCCATGGCTTCCAGCCCGGCATCCTCGTGCACCGCGATGCGCGGGATGAATCCGAGGATGGCGGGATCGGCGAGGCGACGCTCGTGGTAGTCCGCGGCGGAGGCGTCGCCGCCGAGGGCGATCACCGCGAGGCCGTAGTACAGGTTCATCTGCGCCGCCGTCACCCCCTGCGGCCGGTAGGGCCAGGCGGTGTGCACATGGGTCATGTGGCCGACGCCGACCTCGATGCG
Source organism: Acetobacteraceae bacterium (assembly GCA_019750465.1). GTDB lineage: Bacteria > Pseudomonadota > Alphaproteobacteria > Acetobacterales > Acetobacteraceae > JAIEOP01. The sequence goes on from JAIEOP010000468.1 coordinate 5,356, forward strand.
CTCGATGTCCTCGCCGCGCAGCGCATGCGTCGCCATCAGGTGGCGCAGCGCATCGAGCGCGCTGTGGATCGACGTCACGGAGGGGTACATCTTGAAGCCGACATTCAGCGTCTCCCAGGCCTCGCCGAGGCCGGCGAGCAGCCGGTCCGGCCGCGGCGCGCGGGCGAGCGCGGAGAGGAAGCCGCCATAGGGGGCTTCCAGCACGTCCTCGATGCCGGTGAAACCGCGCGCCGCCAGGGCGGCGGCCCGCACACCGCTCTCGGCGGCGCGGCCGGCGTGCAGGCGCTTCACCATCGCCCCCTCCTGCGCCGCCATCAGCCCCGCCGCCATCGACCCCGCGATCCCGAGCGCGTGCCGCATCTCCGCGGCGTCGAGGCGTGCGAGGCGCCCTGCGCAGGCCGCCGCGACGAAGGCCCCGGTGGTGCCCTGCGGGTGGAACCCGTTCAGGAACAACGCCGTGGTCGCCGCATTGCCGACCCGCGCGCCGACCTCCACGCCGGCGACGGTCGCCGCTAGTGCCTCCCGCCCCGTCGTGCCGGGTTTCGTCTCGGCGAAGCCGAGCGCGATCGGCGTGGTGAGCGAGTTCGGGTGCAGCACGCTGTCCCTGTGGATGTCGTCCATCTCGAAGGCGTGGCCGGCCGTGGCGTTGCACAGTGCCGCCTGGGCCAGCGAGCCCTTGTGGCCGGAGGCCCAGAGCGCGGCGGCCGGCGTCGCGCCCTCGGTCAGGCACATGGCCTGGACGCGCCGCGTCCAGGGCAGGGTGGCGCCGAACAGGCAGACCCCGATGCCGTCGAGCAGGGAGAGCTTCGCCTGCGCCACCACCGCCGCCGGCAGCGCCTCGAAGCGCAGGCCGGCGGCGAATTCGGCGAGGCGTCGCGTGGCCTCGGGCAGCAGGGGCGGGGCGGCGCTGGCCATCTCGGGGCGTCCTCGTCGGTTCGGGCGGAGCCTAGTCGGGCCGCGCGCGCCGGACTAGCGTGGCGCCGAGGGAGACACGCCATGGCCAGCAATGCCACCCCCGTCGAGAGCGTCGGCGAGGCCTTCCTGGTGCTGATGAAGCGCCGGGGCATCGACCATTTCTTCGTCAACGCCGGCACCGACAGCGCCTCCCTCGTCGAGGCCTATGCCCGGCAGCCGCAGTCCGGGCTGGAATTCCCCAACGCCGTGGTGTGCACGCACGAGAACCTCGCCGTCGGCATGGCGCATGGCACCACCATGGTCACCGGAAGGCCGCAGGCGGTGATGCTGCATGTCTCCGTCGGCGCCGCCAACGCGGTCTGCGCCCTGATGAACGCGGCGCGCGACAACATCCCCATGCTGTTCACCGCCGGCCGCACGCCGCTGTTCGAGCAGGGCCGCCGCGGCGCGCGCAACGTGCCGATCCACTGGGCGCAGGAGATGTTCGACCAGGCCGGCATGCTGCGCGAGATCGTCAAGTGGGACTACGAGCTGCGCGACGGCACGGTGAACCTGGAGGACATCGTCGATCGCGCGCTGGCGGTGACCTCGGCGCCGCCGCAGGGGCCGGTCTACCTGACCCTGCCGCGCGAGGTGCTGGCGACCGAGATGCGCGAGCTGGTGCTGGCCCGCGACGAGCTGGCCGTGCCGAGCGAACCGGCGCCGGACCCGCGCGCGGTGGAGCGCCTCGCCGCGCTGATCGCGGCCGCGGAGTTCCCCGTGATCGCCACCGCAACCGCCGGCCGGCGGACGGGCGACGTGGCGGCGCTGGGGGCGCTCTGCGAGGCGCACGGCATCGGCGTGGTGGAGACGCATGCAAGGTTCCTCGGCCTGCCGGCGAGCCATCCGATGCATCTCGGCATCGCGCTGAAGCCTTGCTTCCCGAAGGCCGACCTGATCATCGTGCTGGAAGCCGACGTGCCCTGGATGCCGTCCGTGGATGGCGGGCCGCGCGCCGGCACGACGCTGGTGAATGCCGGCGTCGATCCGCTCTTCGCGCGCTACCCGGTGCGCGGCTTTCGCGGCGACCTCGCCATCACCGCCACCACCTCCACCCTGCTGCCGGCGCTGGCCGCCGCGCTCGGCGCGCGCAGCGCCGGGGCGGAGGGGCGGCGCGACCACATCGCCGCGGCGTCGCGGGCCGTGCGCGCGGCGCGGGAGGAGAGGATCGCGGCGCTGCGGGCGGCGCCGCGCATGACCAAGGACTGGATGAACCTCTGCCTGAGCGAGGCCAAGCCGGCCGACGCCATCGTGGTGAACGAGTACTGGGCGACCCGCGCCATCCTCGATTGCGAGGCGCCCGGCAGCTTCTACCACCACCCGCCGGCGGCCGGCCTCGGCTGGGGCATGCCGGCGGCGCTCGGCGTGCAGCTGGCGCAGCGCGACCGCACCGTGATCGCCACGCTCGGCGACGGCGCCTACATGTTCGCCAACCCGGCCGCCTGCCACCAGGCCGCGGCGGCGATGGAGCTGCCGCTGCTGACCATCCTCTGCAACAACGCGCGCTGGCACGCGGTGCAGAACGCGGCGCAGACGCTCTACCCCGAAGGCCACGCGGCCAGGCACGCGACGCCGGTGCCGCTCGCCGACCTGACGCCGACGCCGGCCTTCGAGATGTACGCCCAGGCCTCGGGCGGGCATGGCGAGGTGGTGGGCGATCCCGCCGCGCTGCCCGATGCGATCGCGCGCGCGCTGCGCGTGGTGCGCGAGGATCGGCGGCAGGTGCTGCTGAACGTGCTGTGCGAGTAGCTACCCTTGCGTCGGCGGAATCCGCAGCACGAGCCCGTCCAGGCCGGGCTCCAGCCTGATCTGGCAGGACAGGCGCCGCGCCGGCGGCACCGTGCCCAGGGTATCGGCGAGCATGTCCAGCTCGTCCGGACCGGCGGGCGGCAGGCGGGGCAGCCAGTCCAGGGCGACATCCACCATGCAGGTGACGCAGATGCACTGGCCGCCGCACTCGGCCGGCAGGCCGGCGACGTCGTGCCGCACCGCGGCATGCATGGCGGTGGGCAGGCCTGCGGCGTCGAGGGTCTCGGCGGCGCCGTCGGGCTGGATGAAGGTGATGCGCGGCATGGCGCCACCCTGTAGCGCATCCGGCGGCGCCGGTGCAGCATGGCGCACTGATGCGGGAGGATGCGCGCGCATGGCCTACAAGCCCTTCGACCTGACCGGCAAGGTGGCGCTGGTCACCGGCGGCAATTCCGGCATCGGCCTCGGCATGGCGCTGGCCATGGCGGAGGCCGGCGCCGACATCGCCATCTGGGGCACCAACGCCGCCAAGAACGACGCCGCGACGGCGGCGCTGGAGCGGACCGGCCGCCGCGTGCTGGCGCAGCTCTGCGACGTGGGCGAGGAGGCGGCGGTGGAAGCCGCCTTCGCCGAGACCCTGCGCGTGATGGGCCGGGTCGATGGCTGCTTCGCCAATGCCGGCGTCTCCGGCGGCCGCAGCGGCCCCTTCCTGGAACGCACCGTCGAGCAGTGGGACCGCATCATGCGGGTGAACCTGCGCGGCGCCTTCCTCACCTTCCGCACCGCTGCGCGGCACATGAAGGAACGCGCGGAGGGGGGCGACAAGGGCGGCGCGCTGGTCGCCACCGCCTCGGTCGCCGCCATCGAGGGCGCGGCGCGCAGCGAGCACTACGGCGCCAGCAAGGGCGGCGTGACGGCAATGGTGCGCGCCCTGGCGGTGGAGCTGGCGCGGCACGGCATCCGCGCCAACTCCATCCTGCCGGGCTGGATCGAGACGGAGATGACGGCGCGATCGGTGGCCGATGCGAAATTCGCGGCCAACGTGCTGCCGCGGGTGCCGATGCGGCGCTGGGGCACGGGCGCGGATTTCGGCGGCATCGCGGTCTACCTGCTGAGCGACGCCAGCAGCTTCCACACCGGTGACGCCTTCGTCATCGACGGCGGCTACACGAAGTTCTGAGGGGGTTCCGGTGGCGGATTCGGAGATCGGCGTCTGGCGCCTGGTGGAAGCACGGGCGCGCGACGCGCAGGGCAACCCCGTGCCGTCGCAGTTCGGGCCCTCGCCGCTCGGCGTGGTGACCTTCGACGGGCGGCGCATGATCGCGGCGCTCGGCGATGCGCGCGATGCGGTGCCGGAGGGCGAGGGGCCGCGGCAGTACAATTCCTACGCCGGACCCTACCGCTTCGACGGCACGACGCTGGTGGCCACGGTGGACTGCGCCTCCTCCGCGGACCGCATGGGCACGGACCAGGTGCGCGGCGTGCGCTTCGAGGAGGGCGGCCGGCGCATGGTGCTGACGCCGCCGCCGCGCATGATCCGCGGGGTGATGCACCACCCGGAGCTGGTCTGGGAGCGGATGGGTTGAACCGCTGCGTGCCGCGCGGCACGCTCCGCGCAAGCACAGGGGAGCGGCGCCATGCGCTCGCTGAACGTCACGCATGATCCGGCGCGCAGAAGCCGGCCTGTCCCAGCGCATTCACGCCGAGGCGGCGCGCGCCGCGGCCGAGCCCACGCTGAACCGGCTGATGGCCGCGGGCAACGGCGCCGCATCGACCCCGCGCCCGAATGGCCGGGTGCCTGATGGTCCATCGCCCCACCCTCGTCATGGCCGGTTTCGGTCCGGCCATCTGCGCAGGATGCGCGGGTCAAGCCCGCGCAAGACGGGGAACACCAGCTCTATCGGAGGACCCGCCCCATGCCCCGCCGCTACATCGACCTGTCCGTCGCGCTCCGCGCCGGCATCAACTCCGACCCGCCCGGCAGCCTGCCGCAGATCGAGTACCTGAACCACCACGACACCGCGGCGCGCATGGCGGAGTACATGAACGTGCCCGTCTCCGCCCTGCCGGAGGGCGAGTACGCCGCGGTGGAGCGGGTGCAGATCAGCACGCACAACGGCACCCATGTGGATGCGCCCTACCACTACTTCTCGCGCCAGGACGAACGGCTGATCCCCGGCGGGCGCCCTTCCATGCGGATCGACGAGATGCCGCTCGAGTGGTTCCACAATCCCGGCGTGAAGCTGGACTTCCGTCATTTCCCGGACGGCTACGTGGTGCAGCCCGACGACGTGGAGGCGGAGCTGCGCCGCATCGGCCACGTGCTGAAGCCGCTGGAGATCGTGGTGGTGAACACCCGAGCCGGCAGCCGCTACGGCGAGGAGGACTACGTCGACAGCGGCTGCGGGATGTCCAAGGCGGCGACGCTCTGGCTGCTGGAGCGCGGCATCCGCGTGGTCGGCACCGATGGCTGGTCCTGGGACGCGCCCTTCAGCTTCACCAGGCAGCGCATCGCGGAAGGCGGCTCGCCGGAGCTGATCTGGGAAGGCCACCGCGCCGGGCGCGAGATCGGCTACAGCCACATCGAGAAGCTGCACAACCTGGAGATCCTGCCGCCCGACGGCTTTGAGGTGGTGTGCTTCCCGGTGAAGGTGCACCGCGGCTCGGCAGGCTGGACCCGGGCGGTGGCGATCATCGAGGGGTAGCGGCGGGAGGCGGAACCCCCACCTCGTAGGATATGCATGTCCGACCCCCCGCAAGCGGGGGAGGGAGTCGCAACACCCCTCCCCGCGCGAGCGGAGGGAGGGGCCCGCGAAGCGGGAGGGTGGGGGTGGACAGAACCTGCCCAAGGCGGCGGCAGTCCTGGTCCGCGCCGGCGATTTTGCCGCGCGCGACGCGATTGCCCCGGCGCGCCCGCCGCGCCAGCATCGCCCTGCCGCGCAGACCCGGAACCCTCGCCATGCCGACCATCGACACCGAGCGCTTCCTTGCCGACCTGAACGACCTGCGCCGCATCGGCGCGTTCAGGACCGGCGTGCACCGCCCCACCTACTCGCCGCAGGACATGGAGGCGCGGCGCTGGCTGGTGGCGCGGCTGGAGGAGTGCGGGCTGGAGGCGACGATCGACGGCATCGGCAACGTGTACGGCCGCCACAAGGGGCCGGGCCCGCACCTGCTCGCCGGCAGCCACATCGAGAGCCAGAACGAGGCCGGCTGGCTGGACGGCGCGCTCGGCGTCGTCGCCGGCGTGGCGCTGGCGCGTGCCGGGCTGCCGGTGGATGTCTGCGCCTTCGCCGACGAGGAGGGGCATTTCGAGGGCGGCTTCCTCGGCTCGAAGTCGATCATCGGCGAGCTGTCGGAGGCCGAGATGGACCGCAGCCGCAGCCGCAACGACGGCCGCCCCCTGCGGGAATGGCTCGCCGAGGCGGGGTTGGCGGGCAAGCCGCGCCTGACGCTCGAACCCGGGCGCCACAGGGGTTTCTTCGAGATGCACATCGAGCAGGGCACGCAGCTGGAGAATGCCGGCCTGCGCGCCGGCGTGGTGACAGGCATCGTCGCCATCTGGCAGTGGCGCATCCTCATCGAGGGCATGCAGGACCATGCCGGCGGCACCACCATGGCGGAACGCAAGGACGCCGGCCTCGCCGCGGTGCGGCTGCTGGCAATGATCGACCAGGAATTCCCGCAGGCCTGCGGCGAGCGCAGCACCTGGACGACGGGCCGCCTCGCCCTCGATCCGGGAGCGCCGAGCATCATCCCGGGCAGGGCGGACATCCTGTTCCAGTTCCGCGACATCGACCCGGTGGTGCTGGCGCGCATGGAGCGCTGCCTGCGGGCCTGCGTGGGCGAGAGCAACCGGCGCGAGCGCACCACGGCGACGCTGGCCAGCATCAGCAAGTCGCAGCCCGCGCCCTGCGACCCGGCGATGATGGCCGCACTCGATGCCGCCGCGGAGGCGCATGCGCCGGGCCTGTGGCGGCGCATGCCCTCGGGCGCCGGGCATGATGCGCAGTACATCGCGCGGCGCATGCCGGTGGCGATGCTGTTCACCCCCTCCATCGGCGGCATCAGCCACCATTGGGCCGAGGACACCAGGGAGGAGGACCTGGCACTCTGCGCGACGATCCTCGGCGATGCGGCGGAGCGCTACCTCCGCGGCTGATCACCCGCCGCGGTACTGCTCCGCGCCGACCTGCTCCATCCATTCCACCACCTTGCCGTCCAGCGCCTCCTGGATGGCGATGTGGGTCATGCCCGTCGTCGCCGTGGCGCCGTGCCAGTGCTTCTCGCCCGGCGGGAAGAACACCACGTCGCCGGGGCGGATTTCCTCCACGGGTCCGCCCCAGCGCTGCGCCCAGCCCAGGCCCGCCGTCACGATCAGCGTCTGGCCGAGCGGGTGGGTGTGCCACGCCGTGCGCGCGCCGGGCTCGAAGGTGACGCTGGCGCCACGGGCGCGGCCGGGCTCCGGCACCTCGAACAGCGGATCGACGCGCACCGCGCCGGTGAACCACTCGGCAGGTCCCTTGCCGGAGGGGCGGGAGCCGGCTCGCTTGATGTCCATGGCCCTAATCCTTGATCTGCCGCACCGGGGTACCCGCACAATAGCCCAGGATCGACTCCACCGCGCTGGCATAATAGGCGCGGAAATTCTCCTCCGTGACGTAGCCGAGGTGCGGCGTCAGCACGGTGTTCGGTGCCGCCAGCAGCGGGTGGCCGGCCGGCAGCGGCTCCTGGTCGAAGACGTCGAGGCCCGCGCCGGCGATGCGCCCTTCCGTCAGCGCCGCGATCAGCGCCGCCTGGTCGACCAGCGGGCCGCGGCTGGTGTTCACGAGAAAAGCCGTGGGCTTCATCAGCGCCAGGTCGCCGGCGCCGATGATGCCGCGCGAGCGTTCCGACAGCACCAGGTGCAGGGTCACCACATCGGCCTCGCGCAGCAGGGCCTGCTTGTCCACCAGCCGCGCGCCGGCGGCGGCGGCCCGCTCGGCCGTCAGGTTCTGGCTCCAACCGAGGATGCGCATGCCGAGCGCGGCCCCCACCTTCGCCGCGCGGCTGCCGAGGTTGCCGAGGCCGACGACACCGAGCGTCCTGCCCTCCAGCGTCACGCCGAGCGGCATGCCCTGCCAGGTGCCGGCGCGCAGCGAGCGCTCCTGCGCCGGCACGCCGCGCGCGAGGCAGAGGATCAGCGCCCAGGTGAGGTCCACCGTCGGATGCCCGACCGAGGGCGTGCCGCAGACCGTGATGCCGCGCTCGGCGCAGGCGGCCATGTCGATGGAGCGGTTGCGCGTGCCCGTGGTGATGAGCAGCCGCAGGTTCGGCAGCCGTTCGAGCAGCGCACGCGGGAAGGGCGTGCGCTCGCGCATGATGACCAGCGCATCGAAGGGCGCGAGGCGCGCGGCCAGCGCCTCCGGGTCGGTGATGGTGTCGCGGAACACCTCCACGGCGGTGGTCTTCGGCAGGCGGTCCCAGGGGCCGAGCGACAGCGCGACGCCCTGGTAGTCGTCGGTGATGCCGATGCGGGTGATCTCGGGCATGGCGTTCTCTCCCCCTCTAAGCAGGCTTTCATGGCTTGGCCCACACATCGTGTGGTCCAATCCATTGTAGCGAAAGCCTGCTTAGGTTTGTTGTCGTGCGCAAACCTCCAGAGGTTTGCTTAGGCGCGCAGGGCGCGCAGCGCGTTGAGTATCACGGCGACGTCGATCGCTTCCTGCAAGACAGCCCCTTGCAGCGGCGTCAAGTGCCCGAGCGCCGCCCGCCATGCCTGCGGACGCGTCGCCCCCGGCCTCAGCCCGGCGCGGGCGGCAGCAGCTTCGCCGTCACCGCGGCGCGCAGCCGCTCCGGCACCGGCACGGTGCACGACTGGTCCTGGCGGTCCACATAGACATGCACGAAGTGACCCTCGGCGCAGGCCGCGTCGTCGGCGTTGCGGAACAACCCGATCTCGTAGCGCACCGAGGAGCCGCCGAGCCGTGCGCAGCGCAGCCCGCAGGTCACGCTGTCCGGGAAGGCCAGCGGCGCGTGGTAGCGGCAGAGCGTCTCCACCACCAGGCCGATGGCGGTGACCCGCTCCAGATCGAGCGCGTTGTCGCCGAACATCCCCGCCTCCAGCAGGAAGCGCGCCACGCCGGTGTCGAAGAAGCTGTAGTGCTGGACGTTGTTCACATGGCCATAGACGTCGTTGTCCATCCAGCGCGTGGTCAGGGTGCAGAACCAGCGGTAGTCGGCGCGGGTGCCGATGCGGGGTCGGTCGTTCATTCGTCCAGCGCCTCGCTTTCGATCGCGGCATCCACGCAGGCCTCGAAGGGCGGCATCCGCGTCATGACGCCGGCGGAGATCATCGCCTGCGCGAGCCGGTCCAGCGCATCGCGCGGGAAGCGCGGCGTCTCGGGCCAGATGCCCAGGCGCTGGTAGCGGTCCATGGCGCGCACGCGATGCGAGGAGGGCACGTCGGCGAAGCGCGGTGCGATGGCCGCGGCGATGGCGCCGGGCGGGGCGCTGCGCATCCATTCCAACGCCTCGGCCATGGCGCGCACCATGCCGCGCATCGCCTCGCGCTTCCCGGCCAGGATCGCTTTCGTCGCATAGAACGCCGTGTAGGCGGTGGGGCCGCGGCCGGCCTGGGCGTGCCAGACCGCGCCGCCGCCATCCTCGACACGGCAGGCGAAGGGCTCGAAGAGCTGGGCGAAGTCCAGGTCGCCGGCGAGTACGGCTTCGGCGTTCTCCGCCATGGTCGGGCCGCGGCGGCGATCGATATCGGCGGCGGGGTCCAGGCCCAGCCGGCGCAGGTCGTCGTCCAGGCACCAGACCGGCGTCGGCACCTCGGACACCAGGCCGACGCGCTTGCCGCGCAGCTCATGCAGCGCAAGGCCATGCGCCGGCGGCGGGGCGCCGGCGACGAGCAGGAAGGGGTCGCGCATCACCACGGCGCAGAAGCTCCGCAGCGTGCAGGACGGGTCCGTGCTGCGCATCAGCATCGGCCGCATCGGGCCGGACCAGGCCAGGTCGGCCTCGCCGGCCAGCAGCCGCGCCGCCGCCGCATCCGGCGTGCCGGCGGTCTCGAAGCGCACCGCAATCCCCTGGCGGGCGAAGGCGCCGCGCGCCTCGGCCACGTAGAAGGGCGCATAGAACAGCGCGCGGAAGGGTTCCAGCAGGGTCAGGGTCTGCACGGGGCCGGGGTCTCCGCCGCGCGGCCGGCGGGCCGCAGCGATGCGGCGCCATTATGGCCGGCCGCGCGCCACGGGCCAAAGCGAGCCAGGGTGCGGGCCGACTCGGCCGAATGCGGCTTCGCCCGGGGGGCGGGGGCCGCTATAGACCAAGGCCCACGACATCACCCGCGTTCGAGAAGCCCTTGGCCAATCCCACCCTGCCGGACAGCTTCCGGCTCCGTGCCGGGAATTTCAGCCTGCTCGTGCTGCGCCTGCTCGATCCCCGCCCGGATCAGGTGCTGCCGGCGCTGGGCGACCAGTTCCGGCGCGCGCCCGGCTTCCTCCGCTTCGCCCCGGTGGTGATCGGGCTGGCCGACCTGCCGGCCGATGCGATGGTGGATTTCCGCGCCATGGTCGAGGGGCTGCGGGGGCTGGAGATCGCGCCGGTCGGCACCATCGGCGGCACGCCGACACAGCGCCAGGCGGCGCTCGCCGCCGGCCTGCCGCCGATGCGCAGCGCCGGCAATGCCCGCGAGTCGGAGGCCGAGGACGCCGCCCTGGCCGGCGTCGCGCCCGCCCAGCCAAGCGCGCCGCCGCCGCCCGCCGCCGCGTCCCCTCAGCCGGCGGGCTCTGGCCGGATCGCCATGCTGGTGCAGGATCCCGTGCGCTCGGGCCAGCGCATCTACGCCCAGGGGTGCGACCTGATCGTCACCGCCACCGTCAATGCGGGGGCGGAGGTGATCGCCGACGGCAACATCCATGTCTACGGCGCGCTGCGTGGCCGCGCCGTCGCCGGCGCCAAGGACGACGCGACGGCGCGCATCTTCGCGCTCAACTTCGACCCGGAACTGGTCGCCATCGCCGGCCTCTACGCGGTAAGGGAGGAGCTGGGGGCGGGCGCACCGGTGGGCCGCGCGGTGCAGGTGCGGCTCGATGGCGAACAGATGCGGTTCGAACCGCTCGGCTGACGCGGGGCGTCGGGCCGGAGCGGGCAGGGGATTTCAGAAGGGGGCTCATCCATGGCGGAAGTGATCGTCGTCACCTCGGGGAAGGGGGGTGTCGGCAAGACCACCAGCAGTGCCGCCTTCGCCACCGGCCTTGCCCAGCGCGGCAAGCGGACGGTGGTGATCGACTTCGATGTCGGCCTGCGCAACCTCGACCTCATCATGGGCGTCGAGCGGCGCGTGGTGTTCGACATCGTCAACGTCATCCAGGGCGAGGCGCGGCTCAGCCAGGCGCTGATCCGCGACAAGCGCGTCGATACGCTCGCCATCCTGCCGGCCAGCCAGACCCGCGACAAGGATGCGCTGACCAAGGACGGGGTCGCGCAGATCATCGCCGAGCTTTCCGCCGACAACGACTTCATCATCTGCGACAGCCCCGCCGGCATCGAGAAGGGCGCGCTGCTGGCCCTCTACTTCGCCGACCAGGCGCTGGTGGTGACGAACCCCGAGGTCTCCTCGGTGCGCGACAGCGACCGCATCCTCGGCGTGCTGCAATCGAAGTCGAAGCGGGCCGAGGAGAAGCGCGACAAGGTGCGCGAGCACCTGCTGGTCACCCGCTACGATCCCGAGCGGGTGGCGCGGGGCGAGATGCTGAAGCTGGAGGACGTGCAGGAGATCCTGGCCATCCCGCTGCTCGGCGTGATCCCGGAGAGCGAGAGCGTGCTGCGCGCCTCGAACACCGGCACGCCGGTGATCATGGACCAGGAGAGCGCGGCGGGGCAGTCCTACAAGGACGCGGTCTCCCGCTTCCTCGGCGACAGCGTGCCGCACCGGTTCCTGGAGCCGGAGAGGAAGGGCGGGCTGTTCAAGCGGCTGTTCGGGGGGAGGGCGGCATAATGGGCTGGCTCGACATCTTCCGCGCCAACCGCAAGGCGCCGCCCGCCTCCGCATCCCAGGCCAAGGAGCGGCTGCAGATCGTGCTGGCGCACGAACGCATCGGACGCGCGCGCGAGGACTTCCTGCCGAAGCTGCAGCAGGAGCTGGTCGCCGTGGTCGCGCGCTACGTGGCGATCGACCCCACCAAGGTGAACATCAACCTCGATCGCGGCGGCGACATGTCCACGCTGGAGATCGAGATCGAGCTGCCGGGGCCGATGGGCGGCGGTGGCGGCGTCTCGGTGCAGGCGCGGCGGATGGCGGCGGGGTAGTGCGCCCGGTTACCCGCCCGCGCGGATGATGATGCCCGCGGAGGTGACCGTGTGGCCGGCAAGCGCCAGCCGGAGGTGCGGCGTATCGGCGGGCCCGCCCTGGTGCGGGTAGGGCGGCAGGTCGACCAGCCGGTCGAACAGCTTCGGCGCGCCGGGCGGATCCTGGATGGGCAGCATCTCGTGCCCCTCGGCGGCGAGAGACAGCGCGAGCCGGTCGAGATGCCGCCGCTGGTAGAATACCGTCCCGCCCGCTTCTAGCGTCTCGCCATCCGGATCCACGTTGTACTCCGTGGTGTGCACGGCGATGCCGCCGGGACGCAGGCAGCGCATGGCGGTGTGCACGAAGGCCTCGCCCGCCTCCAGCGATCCGAGGTGCTCGAGCGAGCAGATCGACCAGATGAAGTCGAACTCGCGCCGCAGCAGGTCGTCGGGGATGCATGTCATGTCGACGGGCCGGTAGCGTATCCGGCCGTGTGCGGCCGGCACGTCGGACGATGCGTCCCCTGTTGTCACGTCCATGCGCGTTGCATGCTGGTCGGTGTCGAGCCATGCCCGTGCCCGCTCGTCGGCCGGGTCGAGATCGGTGGCGAGCACCTCGACGCCATGCGCCGCGAAAATCGCGGGCAAGGGCTCCCGGCCGACGGCGAAGCCGAGCCCGCGATGCCCGGGAACGAGCATGCCGGCCTCCCACAGGGCCTGCGGCGCGAAGCAATCCTCCCAGATCTTGCGGCGGTAGGCCGGCGCCATCCCCAGCACCGCGCACCAGTGGCGAACCCAGTCCTCCTCCATGTCGGCCTGGCAGCAGATGCGGCTGCCCAGCCCGACGCGCCGCGGCCCTGCCCGCAGGAGCGCCTCGGATGCGGCGGTGCCGGTGGGGAAGGACCGGCGCGCGAGGTCCGAGGCGAGCAGCTTCACGTTGGTGCGCAGCACGCGGTCCTCGTGCCGTGCCTCGGCGCCGGGAGTCGCTCTCGCGCGCGTCTCCGCATCGCGGACGGCAAGCTGCGCCGCCGCGATCGCGTGCCCCGACTCGTCGCCAAGCGGATCCACCTCCGCCGGCCGGGTGCGGAGCCGCTCCTCACGGATCACCATGGTTGCGCCGCCGGCCAATCGTGGCTGCCCGTAGCGCAGGACGGCCCAGTGCATGGCACCATCCGCACGCGGCGTCGCCTTCACGCCGCAGAGCTGCGCGCCGTCGAGGAGCCGGAGGTGGGTGGCTCCAAGCGCGCCATCGGCCCCGTCGGATGTCTCTTCAGGCAACTCGATGTGGCTCGCGCCGCCTTCGAGAAGGTCGGTGGTCGCTCCCGACTTCCGCGGCGCTGCGGCGAATCGGCCGCCAGGCCCCCTGACCATGGCGCGCGTGATGGCATGGCCGCCCTCCGGGCTCATGGCATCGAGCGCGGTGGTGATCCGGGGCGCCACCAGGGCGACGCCGGGTTCGGGCAGGAGCGTCACGGTCAGGCGCAGGACGGGGCTGTCGGCGGGGATCGCGTATTCGTAGCGTATGCGCGCAAGCCGCCCGACCTTGCCGAGCACGCCGCGCGGCCCGTCGAAGCAGCTTTCGTGGAACAGGATGGCGCAGCCGGGCAGGCGCCGGATGCCCCAGTCCGCGATGTGGTCCTCGACATCGAGGGAAATGGAGCGGCCGCGGTGCCGGAACTCGAAGATGTTGCCCGAATGGCAGATCGGCGCGCCGGGCCGCCCCGCCGCGCCGCGCGTGGCCTGCAGCACCAGCCCCTTGGAGAGATCGCCGCTGAACTCGTGCCATGCGGTGCCGATGATGAAGCGGCGCGGGTCGCGCGCGTGCAGCCGCAACTCGGCGTCGGCGCGGCGCGCGAACAGCAGGCCCCCGGGCGAGAGCGCGAGCGCCGCATCCATCAGGGCCTCGGCGGATGTGAGCGAGGTGGTTCCGCCGGGGACACCGGACTGGTCCGTCGGACCGGGGTTCCCCTCGACGGGCGGGGCAGGATCGTGCATGCCGTTCGTCTATCGCAACCGCGGCGGCGGGAAAAGCAGCCCTGCCGCCGGTCCCGCAGGCGGATAAGGCGGCCATGACGCTCCACCAGGAACCGCACGGCAGGTCCGTGTCGTCCGATGCGCCGCCGGGTTGCGACGCGGCGCTGCTGGAGGCTGCTGCGCGCCTCGCCGCCACGCACGAGACCCCCTGGCCCCGCGACCTGCGCGCCCATCTCGAGGCCGGCCATTTCGAGCCGCCACCGCACAACGCCATCCTCGGCCCGGTCATGCCGCGGGGCGGGCCGAATGGGCTGGTGCTGCGCGACGGACGGGAGATCGCGCGCTGGGGCGACACGCGGCGCGTGGACATGACCTTCAGCGTGGCGAAGTCCTACCTCGCCATCCTGGCCGGCATCGCCGTGGGGGAGGGGCTGATCCCGGATCTCGACGCGCCGGTGCGCGAGACGGTGGATGATGGCGGCTTCGACAGCGCGCAGAACGCCCCGGTCACCTGGCGCATGCTGCTGCAGAACACCTCGGAATGGGAGGGCACGCTGTTCGGCAAGTCCGACGTCATCGACCGCAACCGCGACATCGCGCTGGAAGGCCGGGGCGTGAAGGGCGAGCCGCGTCCGCTGAAGGCGCCGGGCACGCGCTGGGAATACAACGACGTGCGGGTGAACCGGCTGTCGCTGTCGCTGCTGCGCCGCTTCGGCCGCGCCCTGCCGGAGGTCTTCGCCGAGCGGATCATGCGGCCGATCGGCGCCAGCACGGACTGGTCCTGGCACGGCTACGACAATTCCTGGATCAGCCTGCCCGGCGGCGGCCCCGTGCAGAGCGTCTCGGGCGGCGGCCATTGGGGTGGCGGCGTCTTCATCCATGCCGAGGACCAGGCGCGGATCGGGCAGCTGGTGCTGCAGGACGGCGTCTGGGACGGCCGGCGCCTGCTGCCGGAGGGCTGGGTGGCGCAATGCCGCGTGCCCTGCGCGCTGAACCCGCGCTACGGGCTGCTGTGGTGGCTCAACACCGGGGGGCTGAGCTTCCCCTCGGCCAGCCATGCGAGCTTCGCCTTCTCCGGCGCCGGCGGGCACACCACCTGGATCGATCCGGCGCGCGGGCTGGTGGCGGTGATGCGCTGGCTCGATCCGGCGCAGCGCGACAGGGTCCTCGGGATGCTCGGCGCGGCGGTGCCGCCCGGATGAGCCTCAGGGCCGCGCCTGCACCGCGTAGCGGCCCGGCCCGATCACCGCCACCAGCAGCAGCCCGCCGATCATGCAGAGGTTCTTGAAGAACTGCATCATCTGGCCGAACTGCGCCGGCGGGGCGAATTCCCAGAAACGGTGCGCGATGATGCTGGTGCCGGCGACATAGAGGATCAGCACCAGCGCCGCCCAGCGCGTCCAGAGGCCGATGACCACCAGCAGCGCGCCGAGGATCTCCACCGCGATGGCGATGTACCCGCCCAGCATGGGCAGCGGCGCGCCCTGCTGCGCCAGCATGCCGACGATGCCGGGCCAGCCGATGATCTTGTAGTAGGCGCTGATCGGGAAGATCACGACCAGCAGGATGCGGGCGACCAGCAGCGCCAGATCGAGGTTGCCGGCATCGCTGCGCGCGGTGACGCTGCCGGAGACGGTCGTGGACATGGCGGATCCTCCAGGCTTCGGAGCAGGCAGCTTACACCGGACTGTGTCGCCGCTGCCACTCTCCGCACGGCACGCTTGCGCGGGAGTCCGCGCATGCGACACTGCGGCCACGGATCGGGAGGGAATGAGCCATGCCGCTGCAGCCCATGGTCACCGGCCGCCGCTTCATGGTCTCGGCCGGGCACTGGCTGGCGACGGAGGCGGGGCATGCCGTGCTGATGGCCGGCGGCAACGCGGTGGATGCGGCGGTGGCGGCCGGCATCGCGCTCGGCGTCGTGCATTGCGACCAGGTGCAGTGCTCGGGCGTGGCGCCGATGATCATCCGCATGGCCGACATGGGCGAGGTCGTGACCATCAGCGGGCTCGGCTGGTGGCCGCGCGCGGCGCGCCTCGAGCATTTCGAGCGCGAGCACGGCGGCGCGATCCCGCTCGGCGTGCTGCGCACCGTGGTGCCGGCGGCGCCGGATGCCTGGATTCTCGCCCTCTCGCGCTTCGGCACGATGGCCTTCGCCGATGTCGCGCACTTCGCCATCCGCCATGCGCGCGAAGGCTTCACCGTGCATCCGGTGATGGCGCACTACATCGCGCAATTCGCCGAGCAGTACCGGCTGTGGCCGCAGAACGCCGCGATCTTCCTGCCCGGCGGCCAGCCGCCGCGGGAGGGCGACCTCTTCGTGCAGGCCGACCTCGCCCGCAGCCTGCAATTCATGGCCGATGAGGAGCGCGCGGCGGTGGCGCGCGGGGCCGACCGGCCGGCCGGGCTGGCGGCGGCGCGGGACGCCTTCTATCGCGGCGACCTGGCAGCCGCGATGGCGCGCTTCCACGCCGAGAATGGCGGCTGGCTGACCCGCGAGGACCTGGCCGGCTACCGCAGCGGCATCGAGGCGCCGGTGCGCCGCGACGTCCACGGCACGGCGGTCTATTCCTGCGGCCCCTGGTGCCAGGGCCCCGTGCTGCTGCAATTCCTGGCGCTGCTGGAGGGCATCGACCTCGCCGCCCTCGGGCACAACAGCGCCGACTACGTGCATGTGGTGGCCGAGGCGATGAAGCTCGGCTTCGCCGACCGGGACCGCTGGTACGGCGATCCGCGCTTCGTCGACGTGCCGATGGGGGTGCTGCTGAGCGACGGGTACAATGCCGCGCAGCGCCGGCGCATCGACCCGGCACGCGCCGCGCCGGCCATGCCGGAGGCCGGCGAGGTGGCGGCGTGGCAACCGGCCGATCCGGCGCTGGCGGGCGACACCTCCTATGTCTGCGTCGTCGATGCGGCGGGCAACGTGGTGTCCGCGACGCCGTCCGACACCTCCTACGAGAGCCCGGTGGTGCCGGGGCTCGGCTTCGTGCCCTCCTCGCGCGGCTCGCAGAGCTGGGGGCGGGGCGGCCACGCCGCCTGCGTCGCGCCCGGCAAGCGGCCGCGGCGGACGCCGAATCCGGCGCTGGCGATCCGGCCCGGCGAGTTCGTCATGCCCTTCGGCGGGCCGGGCGGCGACCTGCAGCCGCAGGCCATGCTGCAGGCTTTCCTGAACCGCACCGTCTTCGGCATGTCGGTGCAGGAGGCGGTGGAGGCGCCGCGCTTCGTGACCCACAGCTTTCCCGGCAGCTTCGAGCCGCACCCCTACCACCCCGGCCGCCTCGACGTGGAGGAGCCGCTGGTGGCGGGCGTCGGCGCTGCGCTGGCCGCGAAGGGCCATGCGGTGCAGCCGCGGCCGCACCTGTCCATCAATACCGCCGGCGTGATGGCGATCGAGCGCCGCGAGGACGGGCTGCTGAAGGGCGGCGCCGATCCGCGCCGGGCGGCGCGGGTGATGGCCTGGTAGGTCAGGCCCCGCGCGGCGGCGAGACGGCGTGCTGCTTCAGCACCGCGCCGCTGGCCGGATCGACCTCCTGCAGCAGCACGTCGTAGGACCACAGCGCGGCCAGGTGGCGCAGCACCTGGCGCGCCTCGCCTTCCTCCAGCAGCCGCCCGGCGTTCACCCGGTGCTCCAGGATCAGCCGCCGGTCGCCGCCGAGATCGACATCGGCCACTTGGATGTCGGCATCCGTCCAGCTCGGGTCGTATTGCCGCGCCAGCGCCGAGCGGAGGCGCCGGTAGCCGGCCTCGTCATGGATCGCCTCGACGTGCAGCACCGGCTGCTCCGCATCGTCGCTGACGTGGAACAGGCGGAGCTTGCGCATCAGGTGCGGCGAGAGGAATTGCAGGATGAAGCTCTCGTCGCGGTACTCGGCCCAGGCTTCCCGCAGCACCGCCATCTGGTCGCCGCAGCCGGCCCAGTCGGGGAACCAGGTGCGGTCCTCGGCGGTCGGCGTGCGGCAGATGCGCTCGATGTCCTCCATCATGGCGAAGCCGAGCGCATAGGGGTTGAGGCCGCCGTAGCGCGGGTCGTCGAACTCCGGCTGCAGGATGACGCTGCTGTGGCTGTGCAGGATCTCCAGCATGGCGCCGTCCGAAATCCGGCCCTGCTCGTGCAGCCGGTTGAGGATGCGGTGGTGCGTGTAGGTGGCGCAGCCCTCGTTCATCATCTTGGTCTGGCGCTGCGGGTGGAAATACTGCGCGATCTGGCGGACGATGCGCAGGATCTCGCGCTGCCAGGGCTCCAGCCTTGGCGCCGACTTCTCCAGGAAATAGAGGATGTTCTCCTGCGGCAGTTGCAGCAGCGCCTTGCGCTTCGCCTGGTCGGCGTGCAGCTCGGCCGGCGCGACATCCTTGGTCGGCAGGGTGGACCAGAGCACGTCGTAGATCTGCTCGGCATGCTGCAGGCGCTCCCGCTCGCGCTCCTGCTCGCGCTTCAGGTCCGGGGCCCGGCGCGCCTGCTGGCGGTGCACGCCGTGCGTCATCAGGGCATGCGCCGAGTCGAGCAGGCGCTCCACCGCCGCCTCGCCATGGCGCTCCTCGCACTTGGCGACGAAGTTGCGGGCGAATTCCAGGTAGTCGAGGATGCCCCTGGCATCCGTCCAGTCCTTGAACTGGCGGTTGTTGCGGAAGAAATGATTGTGGCCGAAGGCGGCATGGGCGATCACCAGCGCCTGCATCGTCGCCGTGTTCTCCTCCATCACGTAGGAGAGGCATGGGTCGGAGTTGATGACGATCTCGTAGGCCAGGCCGCGCAGCCCGCGGCGGTACAGCGCCTCGTGCTGGGCGAAGTGCTTGCCGAAGGACCAGTGGCGGTAGAACAGCGGCAGGCCGGTGCTGGCGTAGGCGTCCAGCATCTGCTCCGAGCTGATCACCTCGATGCGGTTGGGATAGATCTCGAGCCCCATCTCGCCGAGCGCCACTTCCTCGCAGGCATCGTGGATGCGCCGCAAGGTCTCGAAATTCCAGTCCGCGCCCTCGTAGAGCAGGCGGCCGGGGGGGTGGGTCACCGCGTTCATGCCTGTGCCACCGTTTCGCCGGGCGCGCGCTTGGCGAAGAGCTCGCGGAAGACGGGATAGATCTCGCGCCGGTGCCGCACCTTCTTCATCGCCATCGGCGCGCCGGCGGCGACGAGCTGCTCATAGGTGCGCCAGAGATCCGTCGGGCCGCGCGGGAAGCCGGGCATGCCGTGCTCGCCCTCCCGCCCCACCTCGATATAGGCGTAGTACTGGCAGGCCGGCAGGATGATGTCGGTCAGCAGCCGGGCGGTCTTCTGGCTGTCGCCCGCGGCGTTGTCGCCATCCGAGGCCTGGGCCGCATAGATGTTCCACTCGGCCGGCGGGAAGCGCGCCGCCACGACCTTCTGCATCTCCTCGAGCGCGGTGGACACGAGGGTGCCGCCCGTCTCGCGGCTGTGGAAGAAGGTCTGCTCGTCCACCTCCGACGCCTCGTGGGTGTGGCGGATGAAGACCAGCTCCACGTGCTTGTAGCGGCGCTGCAGGAACAGGTAGAGCAGCGTGTAGAAGCGCTTCGCCAAATCCTTCATGTCCTCGGTCATCGAGCCCGAGACATCCATCAGGCAGAACATCACCGCCTGCGCGACCGGGCGGGGCACCGGCTCGAAGCGGCGGTAGCGCACGTCGATCGGGTCGATCCAGGGGATGCGCCGGGCGCGGTGCAGGGCGTGCTCCAGCTTCAGCCGCAGCGCCGCCAGCGTCTCCGGCTGGCCGCCGGCAGCCTCGAGCCGCGCGATCTCCTCCTCGAGCGCCAGCACCTCGGCCGGCTTCGGGCGGCGCAGCGCGATGCGACGGGAGAGGCTGTTGCGCATGGTCTTCGACAGGGCGAGGTTCGCCGGCGACCCGGCCACCTGGTAGCCGGCGCGCTGCCATTGCGGGTTCTCGCCGTCGACCAGCCGCCGCTTGGCCAGGTCCGGCAGTTCCAGATCCTCGAGGAAGAGGTCCAGGAACTCCTCCCGCGAGAGGACGAAGCGGAAGGTGTCCTCGCCGCCGCCGTCCGGGCTGCCCTCGCTGCCGCCGCCGCCGCCCTCGCCGCCCGGGGGGCGCTGGATCTCGTCGCCGGCGCGGTATTCCTTGTTGCCGGGCAGCACATGGTCGCGCACGCCCCCGGAGCCGAGGTGGAAATTCGGCTCGCGGATCCCGTGCAGCGGGATGGTCACCTCTCCGCCGGCATCGGCGCCGCGGATGTCGCGCTTGGCCGAGGCGTCCCTGACCGCCTCCTGCACCTGCGCCTTCGCCCGTCGCAGGAAACGCTGGCGGTTCGGAAGGCTCCGTCCGCGCGGGTTGAGGCGACGGTCCAGGATCTGCATCGCATCTCCTCGCGGCTAGACGGGACCCCCTGGCCGGGGTCCCCCTGCCGGGCTGGGTCCGGTCCCAAAACCTGAACCCATTCTTCCATATGGGCCGCTTCGCCGCATCATCCAGATTGCTTCACGCGCATGTACCATTCCACCAGGCGGCGAACCTGCCGCTCGGTGTAGCCGCGCGCCGTCATGCGGTTGACGAACTCGCTGTGCTTCTTTTCGGTCTCGCTGTCCTTCTTCGAGCCGAAGGAGATCACCGGCAGGAGATCCTCGACCTGCGAGAACATCCGGCGCTCGATGACCTCGCGGATCTTCTCGTAGCTGGTCCAGGAGGGGTTCCGGCCGCCGCGGTTGGCGCGCTGGCGCAGCGAGAACTTCACGACCTCGTTGCGGAAGTCCTTCGGGTTGGCGATCCCGGCGGGCTTCTCGATCTTGGTCAACTCCTGGTTGAGCATCTCCCGGTTCAGCATCTGGCCGGTATCCGGGTCCTTGTAGTCCAGATCCTCGATCCAGGCGTCGGCGTAGGAGACGTAGCGGTCGAAAAGGTTCTGGCCGTAGTCGTTGTAGCTCTCCAGATACGCCTTCTGGATCTCGTTGCCGATGAACTCGGCGTAGCGCGGCGCCAGCTCTGCCTTGATGAACTCAAGGTAGCGCTTCTCGACTTCTTCCGTATATTGCTCGCGGCGGATAGATTGCTCGAGCATGTACATCAGGTGGACCGGGTCGGCGGCAATTTCGGTGGTGTCGTAGTTGAAGGTCGCCGCCAGAACCTTGAAGGCGAAGCGGGTGGAAGCGCCCTCCATGCCCTCATCCGGGCCGGCGGCGTCGCGGTACTCCTGGATGGTCTTGGCGCGCGGGTCGGTCTCCTTCAGCGACTCGCCGTCATAGACGCGCATCTTGGCGAAGGCATTGCTGTTCTCGTGCTTCTTCAGGCGGCTGAGCACGGAGAACCGCGCCAGCATCTCCAGCGTCGCCGGGGCGCAGGGGCTGGCCGACAACTCGCTGGTGCGGATCAGCTTCTCATAGATGCGCTGCTCTTCCGTGACCCGCAGGCAGTACGGCACCTTGATGACATAGATGCGGTCGATGAAGGCCTCGTTGTTCTTGTTGTTCTTGAAGGTCTGCCACTCGGCCTCGTTCGAGTGCGCCATGATGATCCCCTGGAAGGGGATGGCGCCGATATTTTCCGAACCGATGTAATTCCCTTCCTGCGTCGCCGTCAGCAGGGGGTGCAGCATCTTGATCGGCGCCTTGAACATCTCCACGAATTCGAGGATGCCCTGGTTGGCGCGGTTCAGGCCGCCGGAGAAGCTGTAGGCGTCGGGGTCGTTCTGGCTGAACATCTCCAGCTTGCGGATGTCCACCTTGCCGACCAGCGAGGAGATGTCCTGGTTGTTCTCGTCGCCGGGCTCGGTCTTGGCGACCGCGATCTGGCGGAGCCGCGAGGGATGGACCCGCGCGACACGGAACTTCCGGATGTCGCCGCCGAACTCGTCCAGCCGCTTCAGCGCCCAGGGGCTCATCAGCCCGGTCAGGCGCCGCCTGGGAATGCCGTAGCGCTCCTCCAGCGTCGCACCCATGCGCTCCGGGTCGAACAGGCCGAGCGGGCTTTCGAACACCGGGGAGAACTGGTCATTGGCGCGGAGCACGTAGATCGGCTCCTGCTCCATCAGTGCCTTCAGCCGTTCCGCCAGCGAGGACTTGCCGCCGCCCACCGGCCCGAGCAGGTAGAGGATCTGCTTGCGCTCCTCCAGCCCCTGCGCCGCGTGGCGGAAGAAGCCCACGATCCGCTCGATCGTGTCCTCCATGCCGAAGAATTCGGAAAAGGCGGGGTAGACCCGGATCGTCCGGTTGAGGAAGATGCGGCCGAGCCGGGCATCCTTCGCCGTGTCGACCATCTCGGCTTCGCCGATGGCCTTGAGGATGCGCTCGGGCGCGGTCGCGTAGGCGCCCGGATCGCCCCGGCATGTTTCCAGGAACTCCTGGAGGGACATGTCGGTTTCACGCCGGGCCTCATAGGCCCGGGCGTAGTCCGCGAAGATGTCGAGACTGGTGTCCATCGGCCGCCCCTGCAGCGCTGCCATGCCACGGCAACGCATTAAGCTTGCGACTTGGCGTATCCCCCACCGGTAAACTTTTATTGCTGCCGCAATGCGCGGCCCTGTAGAGTCAGCCTAACAAGGGGACAGGGCCGTCCGCAATAACTCGTTCGGCCGGCGGGGAATGCAAGGGTCGGCTGTACCGGTTTGAAACGTGCTCGGCCAAGGGCTGAAAAGCACGGGGAGGGGACTTGTCGACTATTGTCACACCGCGACTCGGCGACGGATTTCTACATGCCGGCCTCGGACCGGCCCCCGCCGGGGGGAGCGCGCCGCGCCCAAGGCGGGGACGCCCCGGCTGCGGCCCCCTCCCGGCCGCCCCGCGCCGTCAGTCCTCGGCGCCCGCCGGCTGGCCGGCCAGCACGCCGCCATCCACCACGATGCTCTGCCCCGTCATGAAGCTGCCCGCCGGCGAGCAGAGGTAGATCGCGGCGCCCGCGATCTCGTCCGGCTCGCCGATGCGCTTCAGCGGCGTCTCCCTGGTGCGCTTCCGGTAGTTCGCCGGATCCTCCCACAGGGCGCGGGCGAAGTCGGTGCGGATCAGCCCCGGGGCGATGCAGTTCACCCGGATGTTCTTCGGCCCCCATTCCACGGCCAGGTTCCGCGCCAGCTGCAGGTCCGCGGCCTTGGTGATGGCATAGGCGCCGAGGTTGACCGAGCCGCGGTAGCCGCCGATCGAGGAGACGATCACGATCGCCCCGCCGCCGCGCCCTTCCATGCTCGGGATGGCCATGTGGCTCAGCCACATGTTCGACTTCACGTTCGTCGCCATCATCTTGTCGAAGACGTCGTCCGGGATGCCCATGGACGGCCCGAAATGCGGGTTGATCGCGGCGTTGCAGACCAGGATGTCGATGCCGCCATAGGTCGCGGTGGCGGCCTCCACCAGCGCCTGCAGCTCCGGCTTGCGGCCGATGTTGCAGGCGACCGCGATCGCCTCGCCGCCCTTTGCCTTGATTGCATCCACCACGACCTGGCAGGCGTCGAGCTTGCGCGAGGAGACGACGACCTTCGCGCCGTGCTCCGCCATGCGCTCGCAGATCGCGCGGCCGATGCCGCGGCTGCCGCCGGTGACGACGGCGACCTTGCCGCCAAGGTCGAACAGGGATGATGAGGGCATGGCGATCGGTTCCTCCGGCGAAGACGAATGGGCGCGGATGGTCCGCCGCACCCGCGGGCGGCGTCAAGGCGGCCCGGCAGGGGCGATTTCGCCACGGAGCCGCGGTACAAGAGCCACGCCCCGTGCCAGGAGCTTGCCATGACCACCGCCGCCGACCTGCCCCGTGCCGTTCCGTTGCAGGGCGCCTCGAACCTGCGCGACCTCGGCGGCTGGCCGGTCGCCGATGGGCGCCGCGTCCGGGCCGGCATGATCTACCGCTCGGCGACCCTGGCGCACCTGACCGAGGCGGACGTCGCGGCCGTGCAGGCCCTGAACATCCGCACCGTCTGCGACCTGCGCGGCGTCGAGGAAGCGGAGCGCCGCCCGTCCCGCCTGCCGCACGGCGCCGAGCGCGTGCACCTGCCGATCGAGCCCACCGTCGGCGCCTCCCTGCGCGACCTGCTGGAGCGCGAGGAGGCGACGGGCGAGGACGTGGTGGACCTGCTGCGCCGCGCCTACCTGGACTACGGCAC
>JAIEOP010000490.1 GCA_019750465.1 Acetobacteraceae bacterium
GAAGCCCGGCGCGGGCGGCCGATCGGCGTGCGCGCCGGCCGGCTGCACGCCGGCGCGCGGCTGGCGCTGATCGAGACCCTCCGCGCGGCCGCGCCCTGGCAACGGCTGCGCAACGGCGCGGCCGGCACGCGGCGCCTGCGCATCCGTCCTGAGGATGTCCGCATCCGCCGCTACCGCGCGCGGCCCGGCACGACGACGATCTTCGCCGTGGATGCCTCCGGCTCGGCCGCGCTGCACCGCCTCGCCGAGGCGAAGGGCGCCGTCGAGCTGCTGCTCGCCGAATGCTATGCCCGCCGCGACCGCGTGGCGCTGATCGCGTTCCGGGGCCGCGCCGCGGAAGTGCTGCTGCCGCCGACCCATGCGCTGGCCCGGGCGCGGCGCAGCCTCGCCGCACTGCCCGGCGGCGGCGCGACGCCGCTCGCCGCCGCGCTCGATGCCGCACTGGCCCAGGTCGAGGCGGAACGGCGGGAGGGCCGCACGCCGCTCCTCGTGCTGCTGACCGATGGCCGTGCCAACGTGGCGCGCGATGGCACGACGGGGCGCAGCGCGGGCGAGGCGGACGCGCTTGCGGCTGCACGCGGGCTCGCGGCGGCCCGCATCACGACGCTGCTGGTGGACACCGCGCCGCGCGCCCAGCCCTTCGCCCGCACGCTGGCCGAGGCGATGCGGGCCCGCTACCTCGCGCTGCCGCAGGCCGATGCCACCGGGCTCTCCGATGCCGTCGCGCTGGCGCGGGCCGCGTGACATGGCGGCCGCGCCCGATGCGATCGCCGGCACCGCCTCGCCCCCGCGCCTCAATGCAACGCGCGGCGGCGCCGGACCCCACCCGATGACGGAGCGCCCCTCCTGGGATCATGAGGGACGCGACTGGCCGAACCGCGATGCCAGCCTGTTCGTGACCGCCGGCGGCCTGCGCTGGCACGTGCAGGTGATGGGCAGCGGGCCCGTGCTGCTGCTGGTGCACGGTACCGCCGCCGCGACGCATTCCTGGCGCGCGCTCGCGCCGCTGCTGGCGCGGCGCTTCACCGTGGTCGCGCCTGACCTGCCGGGCCATGGCTTCACCGACACGCCGGCCACGCACCGCCTCTCGCTGCCCGGGATGGCGGGGCTGCTCGGCACGTTGCTGGGAGCGCTGGAACTGCGGCCGGCGCTGGTGGCCGGCCATTCCGCCGGCGCGGCGATCCTGCTGCGCATGGCGCTGGACGGCACCATCGCGCCGCGCGCGGTTGTCGGCCTGAACGCCGCGCTGCTGCCGCACGGCGAGGCGCATGCGGACATCTTCTCGGGCACTGCGCGGCTGCTCGTCGAACTGCCCTTCGTGCCACGGCTGCTGGCCTGGCGCGCGTCGCAGGCGTCGGTGACGGAGCGGCTGCTGCGCAACACCGGGTCCCGCATCGAGCCGCGCGGCGTGGCGCTCTACGCCCGGCTGTTCCGGCATCCCAGCCATGTCGGCGCCGCGCTGCGCATGATGGCGAACTGGAACCTCCGGCCGCTGCTTCGCGACCTGCCGCGGCTGGCGCCGCCGCTCATCCTCGTCGTCGGCACGAACGACCGCGCCGTCCCGCCGCGCCAGGCCGACCGCGTGCGGGCCCTGCTGCCCTCCGCGCGCATCGTGCCGGTGGCTGGCCTGGGCCACCTCGCGCACGAAGAACGCCCGGAGGCGGTGGCGGAGATCATCGCGGCGGCTGCCGAGCCCGGTGTGCCGCCGGCGCCGCCAGGGCCATGAGCGTGGCCACCGCCGCCCCGGGACCGTACGGCCTGCCGCCGCAACACCCGATGCGCATCGGCCTGAACGATGAGGTGCATGCGCGGCCGCCGGAGGCGCTGGAGCCGCCGCTGAGCCTTTCCCAGATCGCGCTGCTGCACCCGGAGGACATGCCGCCCGCCGCGCCCTGGGAGGCGATGCGCGACCTTGCGCTGCGCTTCGGCCGCCCGCCGCCGCCGCCCGATGCCAACCATGTCAGCGCCGATTTCGGCCCGTTCCGCCTGCGTTGGGAACGGCACACGGAGTTCAGCCGCTGCATGGTGATCACCCCCGGCACGGGCGTGGAGCCCTTCGCCGAGCCGGCGATCGCGGCCCTGCCGGCGGATTGGGTCGCCGCGCTGCCAGGGCAGCTCGTCGTCGCCACGCATGCCGCCCTGCTGGCGGCTCCGCCGAATGAGCCGGATGCGGGCGCGATCGCCGCGCGGCACTTTGCCGGCAACCAGATCATCGGTGCCTCGGTGCTCGGCGCGCGCGGCTTCGCCTTCACCGACATGCGCATCGCGGCCGACGGCTTCGGGCGGCTGCTGGTGCTCGATCGCGGGATGACGCCGTGGCAGGCCGGGCGCATCGTACAGCGCCTGCTGGAGATCGACACCTACCGCATCATGGCTCTGCTCGCGCTGCCCGTGGCGCGCGAGCTTGTGCCGATCCTGGCCGCGGATGAGCGCGAGCTGGCCGGGATCATCGCCGCCCTGCTCGGGCCCGGGGAGGCCGACGAGCCCGTGCTGCTGTCGCGCCTGACCCGGCTTGCGGCAGGAACCGAATCGCGCGAGGCGCGGCACCGCTACCGCTTCGACGCCGCCGCCGCCTACCACGAGCTCGTCCAGCGCCGCATCGAGGAGTTGCGCGAGGGCCGCATCGAGGGCCTGCAGACCTTCCGCGAGTTCACCGAACGGCGCCTCGCCCCCGCGATGAACACCTGCCGCACCGTGGGGCGGCGGCAGGACCAGCTGGCGGCGCGCATCGCCCGCGCCACGGGCCTGCTCTCCACCCGCGTCGACCTGGTGCGGCGGCGGCAGAACCAGGCGTTGCTCGAATCCATGAACCGGCGCGCGCAGATGCAGCTGCGCCTGCAGCAGACGGTGGAGGGGCTCTCCGTCGCGGCGATCACCTACTACGTCGTCGGCCTCATCGCCTACATCGCCCGCGGCGCGGGCGCGGCCGGCCTCGGGCTGCGGGAGGAACTGGTGGTCGCGGCCGCCGCGCCGATCGTTGCGGTCGTTGCCTTCCTCGCAATCCGGCGGCTGCGGCGCGAGGCGACCGACGAGGGCGGTGCCGCATGACCATGATGGCGCCGCCACAGCCTGCCGTTGGCGACGACCGCCCGCATGCGGTGGTGATCGGCAGCGGGTTCGGTGGGCTCGCGGCGGCCATCCGGCTCGGCGCGCGCGGCTATCGCGTGACGGTGCTGGAACGCCTCGACCAGCCCGGCGGCCGCGCGCGTGTGTTCCGCCAGGATGGCTTCACCTTCGACGCCGGGCCCACCATCGTCACGGCGCCGCAGCTCTTCGCCGAGCTTTGGGAGCTCTGCGGCCGGCGGATGGAGGAGGACGTCACGCTGCGCGCGCTGTCGCCCTTCTATACGCTGCGCTTCGACGATGGCTCCCGCTTCGACTGCTTCGGCGACCCGGCCGCGATGCGGCGGGAGGTGGCCCGCCTCAGCCCCGGCGACGTCGCCGGCTACGAGCGCTTCATGCGCCTGTCCGCGGCGCTCTGCCGCATGGGCTTCGAGGAACTCGGCGATGCCTCCTTCGCGGGGCTCGCCGACATGGCGCGGGCGGTGCCGGGGCTGCTGCGCTACGGCGCCTGGCGCAGCGTGCATGCCACCGTGGCGCGCCACGTCCGCGATGAGCGGCTGCGCACCGCGTTCAGCTTCCACCCCCTGCTGATCGGCGGCAATCCGTTCCGCGCCAGCGCGATCTACGCGCTGATCCCGCACCTTGAGCGCCATTGGGGCGTGCACTGGGCGATGGGCGGCACGGGGCAGTTGGTGCAGGGGCTCTGCGGACTGGTGCGCGGCCAGGGCGGTCGCATCCGGCTCGGCGCCGACGTGGCCGGCATCCTGTGCGAGGGCAGGCGCGTGCGCGGCGTGGCCCTGGCGAACGGCGAGCGCATCGCAGCCGAGGTTGTCGTCTCCAACGCCGATTCCGCCTGGACCTACCGTCATCTCCTGGATGGCGCGGCGCGCCGGCGCTGGACGGACCGGCGGCTGGACCGCACGCGCTCCTCGATGGGGCTTTTCGTCTGGTATTTCGGCGCGCGCCGCCGCTTCGATGCGGTCGGCCACCACACCATCCTGCTCGGCCCGCGCTACCGCGGCCTGCTCCACGACATCTTCGAGCGCAAGGTGCTGGCGCCGGATTTCAGCCTCTACCTGCACCGCCCCACCGCGACCGATCCCGGCATGGCACCCCCCGGCTGCGATGCCTTCTACGTGCTCGCGCCGGTGCCGAACCTCGCATCGGGCATCGACTGGCAGGCGCAGGCGGAGCCGTTCCGGCAGGCTGTCGCGCGGCGGCTCTCGGACACGCTGCTGCCCGGCTTCGAGGCCGATATCGTGACCTCCCGCGTCATGACCCCGCAGGATTTCCGGGACGACCTGCTGGCCTTCCGCGGGTCCGGCTTCGGGATGGAGCCGATCCTCACGCAGAGCGCCTGGTTCCGCCCGCACAACCGCAGCGAGGAGGTGGCGGGCCTCTACCTCGTCGGCGCCGGCACGCATCCCGGCGCCGGGCTGCCGGGCGTGCTGTCCTCTGCGCGCGTGCTGGACAAGGTGGTGCCGCATGCCCATGCCCATGCCTGAGATCGCCGCCGCCGACCTGGCCGCCTGCCGCGCCATGCTCGCCGGGGGATCGCGCTCCTTCCACGCGGCCGCGCTGCTGCTGCCGCGCCGCGTCGCGGAACCTGCGGCGGCGCTCTACGCCTTCTGCCGCGTCGCAGACGACGCCATCGACCGCGAGGGTGGCGGTGCGGCGACGGTGGCCGCGCTGGAGCGGCGCCTCGATGCCATGTGCGCTGGCCGGCCGGAGGCGCATGCGCCGGATCGCGCCTTCGCCGCGGTGATCGCGCGCTTCGGCATCCCGCGCACGCTGCCGGCCGCACTGATCGAGGGCCTGCGCTGGGACGCGGAGGGACGGCGCTACGAGACCCTGGCCGAGCTGGAAGCCTATGCCGCGCGGGTCGCGGGCACGGTCGGCGCGATGATGGCGCTGGTCATGGGCGTGCGATCCCCCGAGGCGATCGCGCGCGCGGCCGATCTCGGCGTGGCGATGCAGCTCACCAACATCGCGCGCGACGTGGGCGAGGATGCGCGGGCCGGCCGCATCTACCTGCCGCTGGACTGGCTGCGCGAGGCGGCGATCGCGCCCGGCACCTGGCTGACGGCGCCGCATCCCTCGCCGTCCCTCGGCGCCGTGGTTGCCCGCCTTCTTGCGGCGGCCGAGCGGCACTATCTGCGCGCGGAGGCGGGCGTAGCGCTGCTGCCGCGGGATTGCCGGCCCGGCATCGCGGCGGCCCGGCTGATCTATGCCGAGATCGGCCGGGTGATCGCGGCGCGCGGCTGGGATTCGGTCACGCGCCGCGCGGTGGTGCCGGGGCGGCGAAAGGCGGCGCTGCTGCTGCGCGCGCTGGGTGCCGGCCTGCATGCGCCGCTTGCCGCGCCGGCGGCGCCGCTCGCGGCCAACCGCTTCCTCGTCGACTCGGTCCGGCTCATGGCCACCACCGCATGGCCCGGCGCACCGCGCTGGTGGGAGCTGGGCGAGCGGATCGTGCGCGTGGCCGAAATCTTCGCGCGGCTCGATGCGCGCGACCGTGCCCGCCATGGGTCGCCGGCAAGTGGCCGGGGGCTCGCCGCTTCGGGATCGCCTGGCCGCGCCTGAACCTGCCAGCATGGCGGCTGCCATACCGGAGGCTCCCGCTTGGCCAAGCCAGCGTTCCCACCAGCGTCCCGTCCGTCGTCCCGCGCCGTCTGGCGCGATCTTGATACCGCGCTGCTGCGCAGCTTCGTCACGCTCGCCAATACCGGGTCCTTCACCCGCACCGCCGAGATGGTGGGCCGCACCCAGCCCGCGGTGACGCTGCAGATCCGCCGGCTGGAGGCGCTGCTCGGCCAGCCGCTCTTCGCCCGGTCGCACCGCAACGTGGCGGTGACCACGGCGGGCGAGATGCTGTTGCCCTACGCCCGCCAGGTCCTGGAATTGCTGGACCAGGCGGCGGAACGCATCGCCGCGCCCCGGCAGCGCGGCGACCTGCGCTTCGGCTCGCCGGAGGATTTCGCCACCTTCTTCCTGCCGGACATCCTGGCGCGCTTCATGTCCAGCCATCCGGAGGTCCGGTTGCGCACGAATTGCGAGCTGACGATGCACCTGGTGAAGGGGCTGCGGCGCGGCGGCTACGACCTCGTCGTGATCAAGCAGGAACTCGATGCCCTGGTCCCAGGCGCGCGGCCGATCCGGCGCGAGCGACTGGAATGGGTCGCGGCGGCCGAAGGCGGAACGCCGCCGGCGCGGGGCGCCGAGGTGCGGCTGGTGCTCTCGCCCGAACCCTGCGTCTATCGCCGGCGCGCCATCCAGGCGCTGGAAGCCGCGGGGTGGCGCTGGAGCGTGGTGTACACCAGCCCGTCGCTGGCCGGTGCCGCGGCCGCGGTGCGCGCCGGCATGGGCCTGACCGTGCTGCCGCGCACCCTGGTGCCGGCCGGACTTGCGCCGCTGACCGGCCGCACCGGCCTGCCCGCGCTGCGGGAGACGGCGATCTGCCTGCTGCTGCGCGACAAGGCGCCGCCGGCGGCGGAGGTCCTGGCGCGCACCATCGAGCAGCACCTGGCGCACTGACGGATAAGCATTGCTTATCACGCTTGGCACGAGAACTCATTTTCCATGATGTCGCGGATCGGTCAGAGGCAACCGGCCATCAGACCGCGAGTCCAGACCATGCCCGGCTTCGACCTGCTGCTCGTCAACCTGCTCTCGCCGATCGTGCTCGCCTTCGTGCTCGGCGCCATCGCGGGCTTCATCCGCAGCGAGCTGGAGCTGCCGGACGCGGTGCTGAAGCTGATCTCGATCTACCTGCTGTTCTCGATCGGGCTGGTGGGCGGGCGCGAACTCGCGCAGGTCCGCATGGCCGACCTTCTCGGCTTGTTCGGCCTGACCGCCGCGGTGACGATCAGCATTCCCTTCGCCGTCTATCTCGCCCTGCGGCGGCTCGGCGGCTTCGACGTGGCGAATGCCGCCGCCGTGGCCGCGCATTACGGCAGCGTCTCCTCGGTGACCTTCTTCGCGGCCGTCACCTTCGCGCGCGCGATGAACACGCCGAGCGAGGGCTACATGACGGCCGTGGTGGCCGTGATGGAGTGGGGCGTCATCATCTCGCTTGCCATCGCGCGCTTCGCCATGGGGCGACAGGGCGGCGACATGCGGATCGGCGCGCTGGTGAAGGACACGCTGCGCGGGCGCGGCATCCTGCTGCTCACCGGCGGCATGGTGATCGGCTACCTCGCCACGGACCGCAGCTGGCAGCAGATCGCGCCGTTCTACGAGCAGCTCTTCCGCGGCTTCCTGATGCTGTTCCTGCTCGAGATGGGCATGACGGCGGCGCGGCAGGTGCGGCAATTCGCGCAGGTCGGGCTGTTCATGACGGGCTTCGCCATCGCCGCGCCGGTGGTCTTCGGCCTGGCGGGCGTGTGGCTGGCCCACATGATCGGCCTCGGGGTGGGCAGTGCCTTCGTCTTCGGTGCCGTCTGCGCCAGCGCCTCCTACATCGACGCGCCGGCGGCCTGCCGCGCGGCCCTGCCCGAAGCGAGCCCCGGCATCTACCTGACCGCCTCGCTCGGCGTCACGTTTCCCTTCAACCTCCTGCTCGGACTGCCGCTGTTCCACGAATTCGCCGCCTGGCTCGGCGCGCCGTGAGAGGGCGAGATGTCCGATGTCACGTACGAGCTGGTGCCGGTCCGCGGCGAGCAGCGCCACGACAAGGAGGCCCGCGACGCATCACCACGGTGACCGGGGGATGCGGAACGGCAGCATGAGCTGGATCGGCAGCGCCGCGAAGCGATCGAGGTCCAGGCTCTCGTGCACGGCCAACGCATCCTGCCCCAGCAGCCGCGTGGCGATGACGGATCGGGCGTAGAACGGCGCATCCTGCAGCGTTTCGATGACGCGGGGCGTTCCCCCCGGATCGGCGCGCGTCGGACGCGCGATGCCCCAGCGCGAGCGGCGGAGCGCCACCTCCGGCAGGACATCGGTCGGCTCGACGCGCCCGTCCGGTGTCGCGCGCAGCGCCAGGGACTGCGCGGTGCCGTCGCGCCGGCGGGCATTGTAGAGGATCGCGGTCTCGGCCCCCAGCGGCGCGCGGCACCAGTCCCAGTTGACGAAATCCGCCTCCAGCGGCGCATCGCCGTCATTCGTGTCGAAGTAGGCGGGGCCGGACCAGCGCAGCGCCGGACGGTCCAGCGCGACCTCCATCCGCGCGCAGGCCGCGATCGGCCGCCAGCGGTGCCGCGCCGCCGCATCCAGCACGAACCCCCGCTCGCCGAGCGCGGCGGGGTGCAACCGCACCGTGCCGCGCACGCGGCGCGGGATCGGCGCCGTGACCTCGTCGATGGTCACGGTCAGGGCGGTGCCGTCCCAATGCAGGGCGCTCGCGCCGATGGACAGGGTCCGCGCCTCCCGCCGGACCGATGCCGCGCCGCGTTCCGTCATCGCCCAGCGCCGGGCGCCGGCGCCATACAGGGCGACATTGACGGCGCAATGCGCCAGCGGATCGGCCTCGCCCCGGCGCCGTGCCCAGGCGTAGTACGGCGAGAACACGCTGCCGAGGAAGGCGATGATGGTCAGGCCATGCCGGCCGTCATCGCTCAGCCCGTCGAGGTACCACCAGGCATAGCCGTTGCGTGCGACCGGCGCGTCGAAGCGAGGTCCGCGATCAGCCGCTCCGCCGCCAGGCGTCCCGACATCGCCGCCATCGGCACGCCCGCACCCGGATGCACGCTGCCTCCCGCCAGGTAGAGGCCCGGCAGGCGGGTCGTTGCACCCGGCCGCTGGAAGCTCGCCTGCCAGCCGTGGACGGTCCGGCCGTAGAGCGCACCCCCCGTCGCCGGGAACAGCCGCTCGAAGCCGGCCGGCGTCGTCACCACCGTGGTCTCGGCCGAGCGCCGCAGCCGCAGGCCGCAGCGCGCCATCACCTCGAAGGCCCTCGTCTCGCATGCGGCGACCTCCTCCGCGTGGGGTTGGCCCTGGTCGCCGCGGGGCGGCGCATTGACCAGGCACAGCAGGCGTTCCGGCTGCGCCGGGGTGGCGCCATCCTCGTCACCGCGGTCCTGCGCGCAGACATAGACCGTGGGGTCCCCTGGCAGCCGGCCGTGCCGGAAGACGGCGTCGAACTCTGCGGCATAGTCGCGCCCGAAGAAAACGGTGTGGCGGAGCAGGGGAAAGCCCTCCGCCTCGGCCAGCAGGCTCCAGGTGATGGCGGAGAGCGAGCGGTCCTCCCGCCGCATCGCCGGAACGGCGCGCGCGGCCTCGGCGCCGAACAGGCCCTGTGCCAGGGCCGCGGCATCGGCGTTCAGGACCACGGCGTCGCAGGCGATGGTGTCGCCATCGGCGAGGCGCAGGCCGGCGGTGCGGCCGCCGCGCACCAGGATCTCCGCCACTGTCGCGTTGAGCCGGAACTGCGCGCCGCGGGCCGTGGCCAGATCGCGCAGGACGCGGGCGATGCGGTGCATGCCGCCCTCCACCGTCCAGACGCCGGACTGCTCGACATGGGCGATCAGCATCAGCGTCGCCGGCGCGAGGAAGGGCGAGCAGCCGCAATAGGTGGCGTAGCGGCCGAACAGCTGGCGCAGCCGCGGATCGGCGAAATGCCCCCCCAGCGCCCCCCACAGCGTGGCGAAGGGCGAAACGCCCCAGAGCGCACCCAGCCCTCCCAGACCTGCCGAGAGCGCGAGCGAGACCGGCGTCGGCCGCGGCGTGCGGATGAAGGCCGGCTCCAGCGTGGCGTAGATCCGCTGCGCGCGGTCGCAGAAGGCGCGGTAACCGCGTGCCTCGTGCGCGCCTGCGAAGGTGCCGATCGCGTCCGCCGAGGCGTCGATGTCGGCGAAAAGGTCCAGCCGCTCCGCCTCGCTCCAGGCGTGCCGCGCCAGGACCGCCAGCGGGTGCAGCACCAGGTGGTCCTCCAGCCGCGCGCCGACACTCTCCAGAATCTCGTCGAAGACCCAGCGCATGGTGAAGACGGTGGGGCCGGAATCGATGGGTCGGCCGGCCACCACCACCTCGCGCATCTTGCCGCCGACCTCCGGCGCCCGTTCCAGCACCGTCACGTCCAGGCCGCGCGCCGCGAGCAGCAGCGCGGCGGAGAGGCCGCCGATTCCCGCCCCGATCACCGCCACGCGCGGCGTCCGCATGCATCCGCTTCTCCGGCCTGTCGGGAAGAGACCCGAAAGGCATTGACAGGACTGTCACGAAGGAATGACAGTCCTGATTGACTATGTCGAGTGACAGTCCGGCACGACGCGGTGCCCAGGAGGTCTCGCATGGACGTGGCGACGCGGATCGAGGACGCCCTTGCCGATACGGTTCTCCTGGCCGAGGCCAGCGGCGCGCCGCCGCGCCTTGCGGCGGCGCTGCGGCACGCGGTCTTCCCGCGCGGCGCCCGGGTGCGGCCGCGCCTGGCCCTGGCCGTCGCGGCCTGCCACGGCGACGACCAGCCCAGCCTTTCCTCGGCCGCCGCGGCCGCCGTGGAGCTGCTGCACTGCGCCTCCCTGGTGCATGACGACATGCCCTGCTTCGACGACGCCGCGACGCGCCGCGGCCGGCCGAGCGTGCATCGTGCCTTCGGCGAGCCGCTGGCGCTGCTCGCCGGCGACGCGCTGATCGTGCTGGCCTTCCAGGCGCTGGCGCGCGCCGCGGCGGCGGCGCCGGGACGGCTGCCGGCGGTCATGCTGGCGATCGGCGACGGGGTCGGCGTGCCCTTCGGCATCGTCGCCGGCCAGGCCTGGGAATGCGAGCCGCGCGCCGATCTCGGCGAATACCATCGCCAGAAGACCGGCGCGCTCTTTGCCGCGGCCGCGATGGCCGGCGCCGCGGCGGCGGGCGCGGAGCCCGACCCCTGGCGTGCCCTCGGCGAGCATCTCGGCGAGGCCTACCAGGTGGCCGACGACCTGCGCGATGCCGTGGAGGACGAGGCCGCCCTCGGCAAGCCGGCCGGCCGCGACAGGGCGCTGGGCCGCCCAAGCGCCGTCGAGACCTACGGCCTCGATGGGGCCGTGGCGCGGCTGCGCGACCTGGCGGAGGCGGCGACCGCCTCGATCCCCTGCGCGCAGGGACAGGTGGTGCTGGGCGGGCTCATCCAGGCGGAGATGCGGCGCCTGCTGCCGGCCAGGCTGGCGCAGCGGGCTGCGTGATGCGGGGAGGCGCCGGGCACGGCGCGTCGGCGGCACGCATGGCGCTGCCGGGTGCGGCACTGCTCGACCGCCTGCGCGACGGGATCGGCGCCCTGCGGGCTCGCCTGACCGCGAGCGCCGCCTTCCGCGCCCGGGCCACGCAGTTCCCGCTGACGCGGCCGATCGCGCGGCGGGAGGCAGCGGCGCTGTTCGATCTCTGCGCCGGCTTCGTGTACTCGCAGGTCCTCGCCGCCAGCCTCCGTCTTGATCTCGTCGGCCGGCTGCGCGGCGGGCCGCAGGATCTGGATGCGCTTGCGGCGGGCTTCGGGCTGCCGGTTGATTCGGCGCGCTGCCTGCTCGAGGCGGCGGCGGCTCTCGGCCTGGCGGCGCGGCGGGCCGATGGGCGCTACGCGCTCGGGCCGCTCGGCGCCGCGCTGGTGGACAATCCGGGTGTCGCGGCCATGGTGGAGCATCACGCGCTGCTCTACGACGACCTGCGCGACCCGGTGGCGCTGCTGCGCCGCGGCCGCGGCGAGGCGCTCGGGGCCTATTGGGCCTATGCCGGCAACGCGCCGGGGGGCGTGGCCGAACCCGGGCGCTGCGACGCCTATACCGGGCTGATGAGCGCCTCGCAGCCCATGGTGGCGGGGGAGATCTGCGCCGCCTACGACCTGCGCCGGCACCGCCACGTGCTCGACATCGGCGGCGGCGACGGCAGCTTTCTCTGCGCCGTCGCGGAGCGGGCACGCGACTCGGCGCTGACGCTGTTCGACCTGCCGCCGGTGGCGGCGCGGGCGCGCGAGCGCTTCGCCATGGCCGGGCTGGGCGCGCGCGCCGCCGCGGTGGCCGGCGACTTCAGGCAGGATGCGCTGCCGGCCGGCGCCGATCTGGCAACCCTCGTGCGCGTGCTGCACGACCATGATGACTCGGTGGTCCTCGACCTGTTGCGCCGCGCTTATGCGGCGCTGGTGCCCGGGGGCCGCATCCTCGCTGCCGAGCCCTTCGCCGGCACGCCGGGGGCGGAGCGCATGGGCGCCGCCTATTTCGGCTTCTACCTGTTGGCCATGGGCCAAGGGCGGCCGAGGCGCGCCGACGAGGTGGCGGCAATGCTGCGCGCGGCGGGCTTCGCACGGCCGCGGTTGCTGCGCACGCGCGTGCCGCTGCTGGTCGGGGTGGTTGTCGCGGAGAGGCCCGCCGGATGACGGGTCGGCATGACGGCGCTGATTGTCAGTTTGAGTTGACAGTCGATCTTGTCCTTGTAAGCTTACATTCGACAGACGCACCCAGGAGTCCGGAATGGACACCGTCGCTATCGTGATGAAGGCACCGCAGGAGCTCGCGCTCCGACGCCTGCCCCTCGCGCCGGCGACAGAGTCGGACGTCGTCGTGCAGGTGGCGTGGAGCGGCATCAGCACCGGCACGGAGCGCCTGCTGTGGTCAGGCCGCATGCCGCCCTTCCCCGGCATGGGATATCCCCTGGTCCCGGGATACGAGGCGGTCGGGCAGGTGGTTGCCGCGGGTGCCGCCTCGGGGCGGTCCGTCGGCGACGCGGTCTTCGTGCCCGGCGCGCGCTGCTTCGGCACCCTCGACGGGCAGGAGGTGCGCGGGCTCTTCGGTGGCGCGGCATCGCACCTTGTCGTGCCGGGCGCGCGGGCGCTGCGCATCGACCGCGCATTCGGCGAACGCGGCATCCTGCTCGCACTGGCTGCGACGGCCTGGCACGCGATCGCGGGGCCGGGCGCGGCGCCGCCGGATCTGATCGTCGGGCACGGGGTGCTGGGCCGGCTGCTCGCGCGCCTCACGCTGCTGACGGGCGCAGCGCCGCCGATGGTTTGGGAACGTGATCCCGCGCGCCGCGGCGACGCCGGCGACTACCCGGTGTGCTCGCCCGATGCCGACGAGCGCCGCGACTATCGCGCGATCTACGACGCTAGCGGCGATGCGGCGCTGCTTGATCCACTGATCGCGCGCCTGGCGCCGGGCGGCGAGGTGGTGCTGGCCGGCTTCTACGCCGAGCGCCTCTCCTTCGCCTTCGCGCCCGCCTTCATGCGCGAGGCGCGGCTGCGCGTCGCCGCCGAGTGGCGGGACGCCGACCTCCTTGCCGTATCCGAGATGGTGGCCGAAGGCCAGCTCTCGCTCGATGGGCTGATCACCCACCACGAAGCGGCATCGGAGGCCGAGCGGGCCTACCGCACCGCCTTCGAGGACTCCGCCTGCCTCAAGATGGTCCTGGACTGGAGAAGCCTCGCATGAACGCGTTCGCCCGCCGTCCGGACACCACGCCCGCGGACGCCAGCACCGCGGGGCCGTCCGCCAAGCAGGCGCAGATCATCGCGATCTACGGCAAGGGCGGCATCGGCAAGTCCTTCACCCTGGCGAACCTCAGCTACATGATGGCGCAGCAGGGCAAGCGCGTGCTGCTCATCGGCTGCGACCCGAAGAGCGACACCACCAGCCTGCTGTTCGGCGGGCGGTCCTGCCCGACCATCATCGAGACCTCCTCGCGCAAGAAGGCCGCCGGCGAAGCGGTGCAGATCGGCGATGTCTGCTTCAAGCGCGACGGCGTCTTCG
Source organism: Acetobacteraceae bacterium (assembly GCA_019750465.1). Lineage (GTDB taxonomy): Bacteria > Pseudomonadota > Alphaproteobacteria > Acetobacterales > Acetobacteraceae > JAIEOP01. The sequence goes on from JAIEOP010000490.1 coordinate 13,707, forward strand.
CCATGGAGCTGGGCGGACCGGAGGTCGGCCGCGGCTGCGGGGGCAGGGGCATCATCCACGGCTTCGAGCTGCTGGAGAAGCTGGGCTTCCACCAATGGGACTTCGACTTCGTGCTGCTCGACTTCCTGGGCGACGTGGTGTGCGGCGGCTTCGGCCTGCCGATCGCGCGCGACATGTGCCAGAAGGTGATCGTCGTCGGCTCCAACGACCTGCAGTCGCTCTACGTGGCGAACAACGTGTGCAGCGCCGTCGAGTATTTCCGCAAGCTTGGCGGCAATGTCGGCGTCGCCGGCATGGTGGTGAACAAGGATGACGGCACCGGCGAGGCGCATGCGTTTGCGCAGGCCGCCGGGATCCCGGTTCTCGCCTCCATTCCCGCGCATGAGGACATCCGGCGCAAGTCGGCGAATTACGAGATCATCGGCCAGCCCGGCGGCCAGTGGGGGGCGCTGTTCGAGGAGCTCGGGGTGCAGGTCGCCGAGGCGCCGCCGCTGCGCCCGACGCCACTGACCCACGAGGGGCTGCTCGGCCTGTTCAAGGGCGAGGCGGTGGGTCGCGGCGTGGTGCTGAACCCGGCGACCATGGAGGACATGTGCGCCGCCGAGGTGCTGCACAAGCCGTCCCTGGAAGTGGTCTACGAGGGAAGCTGAGCACCGTGGACGGCATCCCCCAGGACACCGGCTCCGGCTGCCATGGCGGGCGCGAGACCATGCTCGAGGCCGCGCGCGCCGCGGGCAAGGGCGAGGCCATGGCCCGGCTGGCCGCGGACTACCCGCGCGGCCCGCACGACCAGCCGCAGAGCATGTGCCCGGCCTTCGGCTCGCTGCGCGTAGGCCTGCGCATGCGCCGGGTGGCGACGATCCTCTCCGGCAGCGCCTGCTGCGTCTACGGCCTGACCTTCACCAGCCATTTCTACGGCGCGCGCCGCACCGTCGGCTACGTGCCCTTCAACTCCGAGACGCTGGTCACCGGCAAGCTGTTCGAGGACATCCGCGACGCCGTCCACCAGATGGCCGATCCCGAGCACTACGACGCCGTCGTCATCACCAATCTCTGCGTGCCCACCGCCTCCGGCGTGCCGCTGGAGCTGCTGCCGAAGCAGATCAACGGCGTGCGCATCATCGGCATCGACGTGCCGGGCTTCGGCGTGCCCACGCACGCGGAGGCCAAGGACGTGCTCTCCGGCGCCATGCTCCGCCAGGCGCGCCTCGAGGCCGAGGCGGGCCCCGTGGCGCGGCCCGACAACCTGCCCACTGACCGTCGTGGCGTGGCGCTGATCGGGGAGCTCTTCCCGGCCGACCCGCCCGGCATCGCCGCGCTGCTGGCGCCGCTGGGTCTGGGGATCGCGCCGCAGGTGCCGGCCCGCGAGTGGCGCGACCTCTACGGTGCGCTCGACTGCGCCGTGGCGGCGGCGATCCATCCCTTCTACGTCGCCAGCATCCGTGAATTCCGTGCCGCGGGCCGGCCCGTGGTCGGCTCCGGCCCGGTGGGCGTGGAGGGCACGGCGGCCTGGCTGGACGCCATCGCGCGGGCGGCCGACGTGCCGGCGGCGCAGCTCGACGAGGCCAAGGCGCGCGCGCTGCCGGCGATCCGCGCGGCGCTGGAGGCGAACCCGGTCGCGGCGCGCGTCACCGTCTCCGGCTACGAGGGATCCGAGCTTCTCGTCGCGCGCCTGCTGATCGAGGCCGGCGCCGAGGTGCCCTATGTCGGCACCGCCTGCCCGCGCACGGAATGGAGCGAGGCGGACCGCGAGTGGCTCGCCGCGCACGGCACGCATGTGCAGTACCGCGCCAGCCTGGAGCAGGACCTGGCGGCGATGCGGGACGTGCAGCCCGACCTGGCGCTCGGCACCACGCCGCTGGTGCAGAAGGCGAAGGAGATCGGCACGCCGGCGCTGTACTTCACCAACATGGTCTCCGCCCGGCCGCTCTTCGGGCCGGCAGGCGCGGCCTCGCTCGCCGCCATCGTCGCGGCGCAGACGGGCCAGCGCGAGCGCATGCGCAGCATGATCGGCTTCTTCGAGGGCGTCGGCACGCCGGACGGCGCCGGCTACGGCTTCCCCGGCAAGCCGGTGGACCCGCCGGGCTTCCGCGAGCGGCAGCGCAAGCTGCGCGCGGCGAGGGCCAAGGCCGAGGAAGCGGTGGGGACCTGACGCGATGCTCGTCCTCGATCACGACCGTGCTGGCGGATACTGGGGCGCCGTCTATGCCTTCAGCGCGGTGCGCGGGCTGCGCGTGGTGATCGACGGCCCGGTCGGCTGCGAGAACCTGCCGGTGACGGCGGTGCTGCACTACACGGATGCACTGCCGCCGCACGAGCTGCCGATCGTCGTCACCGGCATCGACGAGGATGCGCTGTCGCAGAGCGGCACGGAGGCACTGCTGAAGCGGGCCTCCGGCACGCAGGATCCGGACCTGCCGGCGGTGGTCGTCACCGGCTCCATCGCCGAGATGATCGGCGGCGGCGTGACACCGGAGGGCTCGAACCTGCGGCGCTTCATCCCGCGCACCATCGACGAGGACCAGTGGCAGGCCGCCGACCGCGCCATCAACTGGCTGTGGACCGAGTTCGGCACGAAGCGCGCGATCAAGCCGCGCGCCGCGCGCAAGGAGGGCGAGCGGCCGCGCGTGAACCTGATCGGGCCGATCTACGGCACCTTCAACATGCCTTCGGACCTCGCGGAGATCCGGCGCCTGGTGGAGGGCATCGGCTGCGAGGTGAACCTGGTCTTCCCGCTCGGCAGCCATGTCGAGGACATCACGCGGCTGCCGGATGCCGACGTCAACATCTGCCTTTACCGGGAATTCGGCGCGCGGCTCTGTGAGACGCTGGAGCGGCCCTGGCTGCGGGCGCCGATCGGCATGCACGCGACCACGCATTTCCTGCGCAAGCTCGGCGAGCTGGCCGGCCTGGACCCCGAGCCCTTCATCGAGCGCGAGAAGCACACCACGCTGAAGCCGCTCTGGGACCTCTGGCGCAGCGTCACCCAGGATTTCTTCGCCAGCGCCTCCTACGCCATCGTCGCGACCGACACCTATGCCCGCGGGATCCACCGCTTCCTGACGGAGGAACTCGGCATCCCCTGCGCCTTCGCCTTCGGCCGCAAGCCGGGCGAGAAGCCGGACAACGCCGCGGTGCGCGCGGCGATGCGCAGCTCCCCGCCGCTGGTGCTGTTCGGCTCCTTCAACGAGCGGATGTACGCCGCCGAGTGCGGCTGCCGCGCGCAGTACATCCCGGCGAGCTTTCCCGGCGCCATCATCCGGCGCGCCACCGGCACGCCCTTCATGGGCTATGCCGGCGCCACCTACCTCGTGCAGGAATACTGCAACGCGCTGTTCGATGCGCTCTTCCACATCCTGCCGCTCGGCACCGAGCTGGACCGCAACGTGCGCGCGACGCCGGCGCGGCAGGCGGAGGCGGACAGCTGGGAGGAGGCGGCCCGCGCGCTGCTGGATGCGCATGTCGAGGCCTCGCCCTTCCTGATCCGCATCTCGGCCGCCAAGCGTCTGCGCGAGGATGTCGAGCAGGCCGCACGCTCGGCCGGCGAAACCCGCGTCACCGCCGCCCGCGTCGCGGCGACACTTGGCCCCATTCGGGAGGCGATGCCTGCATGATCGCCGCCCCACTTCACCTTGCCGTTGGCGCGCCGCGCCGCGGCCACCAGGCGACGGCCCGGCGCTGCCGAGCCGCCTGCCGTGACCGGTCCGGCGGACCGGCCATGTCCCTGCCGCGCGGGAGATGCGCGGTCACCGGCCGAAAGGCCGCCATCCGAAAGGTCTTCTGATGGCAGACAAGGAAGGATCGATCAGCGGTCTGACCGAAGCTGAGGCGAAAGAATTCCACGGGATCTTCACCACCAGCTTCATCGCTTTCACTGTCATCGCGATCATTGCGCACGTCCTGGTGTGGATGTGGCGGCCCTGGCTTCCGGGACCGCGCGGCTACACCGAGCTGATGGACGGCGTCGCGACCGCGGCGACCTACCTGACATAGGGGGACGCAGGACATGTGGCGGCTCTGGCTGCTTTTCGACCCACGTCGCGTACTCGTCGCGCTCTCGGTCTTCCTGATGACCCTGGCGTTGCTGATCCACTTCATCCTGCTCAGCACCGACAGGTTCAACTGGATCGAGGGTCCGCGACCCGCTCCGGTCGCTACGGCGCCCCGGTAGCTGGAACTGCCCGGCGGCGGACCGGTGCGGCATGCCGCACCGCCCGTCGCCGGGAGACTTCCCCCGGGCGGCGCGTCGCCGGCCGGGCAGGCGGGAGAAGCGTTCCATGTCGATGCTGTCATTCGAGAAGAAGTACCGCGTGCGCGGCGGCACCCTGGTCGGTGGCGACCTGTTCGATTTCTGGGTCGGCCCCTTCTATGTCGGCTTCTTCGGGGTCACGGCGGTCTTCTTCACCGTGCTGGGCACCGCGCTCATCTTCTACTCCACCGCACTGGACGGCGTGTGGAACCCCTGGAAGATCAGCATCGCGCCGCCGGACCTGCGCCATGGCCTCGGGCTCGCGCCGCTGCGCGAGGGCGGGTTCTGGCAGGCGATCACGGTCTGCGCGTTAGGCGCCTTCATTTCCTGGGCGTTGCGCCAGGCGGAGATCGCGCGGAAGCTCGGGATGGGGCTGCACATCCCCTTCGCGTTCGGCATGGCGATCTTCGCCTATTTCACGCTGGTGGTGATACGGCCCGTCCTGATGGGCGCCTGGGGGCACGGCTTCCCCTACGGCATCTGGACCCACCTCGATTGGGTGTCGAACGTGGGCTACCAGTACCTGCACTTCCACTACAATCCGGCGCACATGCTCGCGGTGACGTTCTTCTTCACCACGACCCTCGCGCTCTCGCTGCATGCCTCGCTGGTGCTCGCCGCGATCAACCCGAGGAAGGGCGAGCCGGTGAAGACCTCGGAGCACGAGAACACCTTCTTCCGCGATGCCATCGGCTACTCGATCGGGCTGCTCGGCATCCACCGCCTCGGGCTCTTCGTCGCACTCTCGGCGGGCTTCTGGAGCGCGGTGTGCATCGTGATCAGCGGTCCCTTCTGGACGCATGGCTGGCCCGAGTGGTGGGGCTGGTGGCTCAACCTGCCCATCTGGGCTCGCTAGGGGAGGACAACGGCCATGCTGCTTCGTGCCAGGCGGCCCGAATACCTGAACCTCTTCACCCGCGTGCAGGTCCGCGGTCCTGCCTATGAGGGCGTCTTCATCGGCGCCGATGCGGCCTTCCGCGGCCGGCGCCACGGCTTCAGCTACCTGTTGGGCAAGATCGGCGATGCGCAGGTCGGGCCGATCTACCTCGGCTACCTCGGCGTGCTCTCGATCGTCTGCGGCTTCGTCGCCTTCGAGATCATCGGGCTGAACATGCTGGCCTCGGTGGATTGGAATTTCATCGAGTTCATCCGCCGGCTGCCCTGGCTCGCGCTGGAGCCGCCGTCGCCGGCCTACGGGCTGCGCTTCCCGCCGATGCGCGAGGGCGGCTGGTGGCTGGTCGCAGGCTTTTTCCTCACCGCCTCCATCCTGCTGTGGTGGGCGCGGATCTACCGCCGGGCGCGGCAGCTCGGCATGGGCACGCACGTGGCCTGGGGTTTCGCCGCGGCGATCTGGCTCTACCTGGTGCTGGGCTTCATCCGCCCGCTGATGATGGGCAGCTGGTCGGAGGCGGTACCCTTCGGCATCTTCCCGCACCTGGACTGGACCGCGGCGTTCTCGATCCGCTACGGCAACCTGTTCTACAACCCGTTCCACGCGCTCTCGATCGTCTTCCTCTACGGCTCGACGCTGCTCTTCGCGATGCATGGCGCGACCATCCTCGCGGTCAGCCGCTTCGGCTCCGAGCGCGAGGTGGAGCAGACCATCGACCGTGGCACGGCGGCCGAGCGGGCCGGCATCTTCTGGCGCTGGACGATGGGATTCTGCGCCACCTTCGAATCGCTGCACCGCTGGGCCTGGTGGTTCGCGGCGCTGACCCCGATCACCGGCGGCATCGGCATCCTGCTGACCGGCACGGTGGTGGACAACTGGTACCTCTGGGCGGTGGAGCGCGGCTACGCGCCCGACTATCCGCAGGTCTTTCCCAACGTCACCGATCCGTCCCTCGCAACCGGAGGCGTGCGATGAAATACCGCTTCCCAGCAGCCGTCGGGCTGGCGTTCCTCTCCTTCCTCGGTCTCATCTTCGTGATGCAGACCTTCGAGCGCCCGCCGGTCAGCAGCGTGCAGCAGGGCTTCCGGGGCACCGGCATGGTGCAGGTGGCCAATCCGCGCCTCGCCGCGATGCTGCGCGACGTCAACCAGGCGCCGCCGGCGCTGGAAGCCGCAAGCGCGGATGGCGACCGCGCCTCCACGATCTACGAGAACGTCCCGCTGCTGGGACACCTCAGCATCGAGCAGTTCGGGCGGCTGATGCAGGCGATGACCGAGTGGGTCTCGCCGGAAGCCGGCTGCAACGGCTGCCACGTCGAGGGCAATTTCGCGGCCGAGAACGTCTATCAGAAGCAGGTCTCCCGCCGCATGATCCAGATGGTCCAGCGCATCAACACGCAATGGACCAATCACGTGGAGGCGGTGGGCGTGACCTGCTACACCTGCCATCGCGGCCAGCCGGTCCCCGCCGCTCATTGGGCGGCGATGCCGGAGCATGGCGCGCGGGGCATGGCGGCATCGGCGGATCGCCAGAATCTCGGGCTGCCGAGCGTGGGTCTCGCCTCGCTGCCGCACGATCCCTATTCGGTCTATCTCGCCGGCGGCGCCGACATCCGGGTTGCGACACGGACGCCGCTGCCCTCGGGCAACCGGCAGACGATCCAGGGCACGGAGGCCACCTACGGGCTGATGATGCACCTGTCGCAGGCGCTCGGCGTGAACTGCACCTTCTGCCACAACTCACGCAGCTTCGCCTCCTGGGAGGAGAGCAACCCGCACCGGCAGACCGCCTGGTACGGCATCCGCATGCTGCGCGACATCAACGCGGACTACATCGCACCCCTGCGGGATATCCTGCCGCCGGAACGCCGTGGACCGATGGGCGACGCGCTGCAGGCCAATTGCGCCACCTGCCACCGCGGCCTGAGCGAGCCGCTCTACGGGGCGCCGATGCTGCGCGACTATCCTGAACTCGCCCCGGCCGCCGCGGCGCCGCGCTGAGCCGCGGCGGCCGCCCGCCGACCGGGGCCTGTGGCGCCCGGTCGTTTTGAATCGCAGCAATTTTCCGTAAATTGCGGTAGACAGGAGGGAGAGCAGACCCGGACATCCCGGCCATCGACGATTCTGGAACAACATACATGAACCGCGTGAACATCGCGCAGCCGGATGTTACCCTCATGCTCGACTGGGAGGGGGTGATCCGCGAGGCATCGCTCTCGACCTCCATCCCGGAGGAGGGGGTGCAGGACTGGGTCGGCCGTCCCTGGACAGAGACAGTCACCGACTCCGGAAGCGACTGGATCCGCCGCATGCTCGAGGCGGCGCGCAACAATGGCGTCTCCGCCTTCGGCCAGGTGCGCCAACGCTTCCCGAGCGGCAAGGAATTGCCGATCGAGTACACCACCGTCCGCCTCGGCGGCGAGGCCGGTCTCATCGCCGTGGGCAAGAACCTGCAGGCGGTGGCCGAACTGCAGTCCCGCCTCATCGCAACCCAGCAGGCCCGCGAGCAGGACTACTGGAAGCTGCGCGAGATCGAAACCCGCTCGCGCCTGCTGTTCGATGCGTCGAACGAGGCCGTCCTGATCGTCGAGGCGGAGTCGCTCCGCATCATCGAGGCCAATCCGGCGGCGATCCGCGCCCTTGGCCTCGCGCCCGGCTGGGAATTCCTGCGCGAGGTCGCTCCGCGCGACGAGCAGACCTTCCGCGGCATGTTGCAACGCGCACGGGAGCAGGGCCGGGCGCCGGGCATCGTCGTGCATCTCGGCGCCGAACGCGCCGCCTGGCTGGTGCGCGCCACGTTGATGACGCGCGACCCGAGCCCGGTCTACCTGCTGCAACTCGCCGCCACCGGGTTCGACGCCCAGACCGCACCGCGGGGCGCCGCATTGCGCACGGAGGAGCTGCTGGACCGGTTGCCGGACGCCTTCGTGGTCACCGATCAGGACGGCACGATCCGCCGCGCCAACAGCGCCTTCCTCGACCTCATCCAGGCCGCGGCCGAGGGCGGCGTCGTGGGCGAGTCCCTCGGCCGCTGGCTCGCCCAGCCCGGCGCCGGCCTCAGCGTGCTGCTCGGCGCGGCGCACCAGCACGGGGAGGTGCGCCTCTTCACGACCATGATCACCGGCGAACTCGGCCTCGATGCCAAGGTGGAGATATCGGCCGCAACCACCGGCATCGGGTCTGCGCGGGCGATCGGCTTCGTCCTACGCGACGTCGGGCGCCGCGCCGCGCTGCGCGACGATGGCGGCCAGCTGCGCGAGGCGCTGGCCGAGATCGAGGCCGGGGTGGGGCGCACGCCGCTGCCCGCGCTGGTACGGCGCACCGCCGCGGCGCTGGAACGGCACTGCATCGACCGCGCCCTGCGGCTGGCGTCGGGCAACCGTACCGCCGCGGCGGAATTGCTGGGCTTGAGTCGGCAGACCCTCTACGCGAAGCTCGGGCGGTACGGCGTGCCGGAGGACGTGGCCACGGTGGCGGGGGAGGACATGTGAACGCCGGCTCTGCATTGCCGATCGCCCCCTCGCCTGCCTTCGGCGAGGCCGACCTGTCGAATTGCGAACGTGAACAGATCCATCTGGCCGGATCGATCCAGCCCCATGGGGCGCTTCTGGTCCTCCTGGAGCCCGAGTTGGCCGTGGCGCAGAGCAGCGCGAACGCGGCAGCCTTCCTGGGGCATCCACGCCCGCTGACCGGCATGCGCCTGCACGCGCTCTGCCCTGAATTGACGGCGCAGGTCGCATCCCGCCTCGACGCCGCGCTCGACGCGATTCCGGTGGCGCTCCGCTGCACCGTGGGTCCGGCCCGCCGCTTGTGCGACGTGATGCTGCACCGCCCGGCCGGCGGCGGCCTGGTGATGGAGCTGGAACCGGCAGGAGAGGTGATCGACTTCGCGCGCCGTGTCGAGACGGCCGTGCAGACCCTGCTCTCGGCCTATACGCTGCGCGCCCTGTGCGACGAGGCGGCCCGCATCTTCCGCGAGGTCACGGGCTACGATCGCGTGATGATCTACCGCTTCGACGAGGATGGCCATGGCGAGGTCTACTCGGAGCAGCGGCGGCCGGATCTCGAGCCCTATCTCGGCAACCGCTACCCGGCCTCCGACATCCCCCAGATCGCCCGGCGCCTCTACGAGCGCAACCGCGTGCGCGTGCTGGTCGACATCAACTACACCCCTGTTCCTCTCGAACCGCGGCTCTCGCCGCTCACCGCCGCCGAGCTCGACATGTCGCTCTGCGTGCTGCGCAGCTCTTCCCCCATCCACGTGCAGTACCTGAAGAACATGGGCGTCGCCGCGACGCTGGTCACCTCCATCATGGTGGGCGGGCGGCTCTGGGGCCTGGTGTCCTGCCACCACACCGTGCCACGTTCCGCCTCCTTCGAGACGCGCGCCGTGTGCGAGCTGCTGTCCGAGGCGCTGGGTACCCGCGTCGCCGCACTCGAGAGCTTCGTGCAGGGCCAGGCCGAGCTCTCGGTCCGCCGGCTCGAGCAGCGCATGATCGAGGCCATCACCCGCAAGGGCGACTGGCGCGAGGCCCTGTTCGACGTCCCGGATACGCTGCTGCAGCCGGTCGGCGCGACGGGGGCTGCGCTGCTGTTCGAAGGCGGCGTGCAGACCACGGGGGAGGTGCCCGGCACGGCGGAACTGCGGGAAATCGGCCGCTGGATCGACGGCCAGCCGCGCACGCCCGTCCTCGTGGTCAACGCACTCGGGGCGCGGGCGCCGGGGCTGCGCCGGCTCACGCCGATGGCGAGCGGCCTGCTCGCCGCCCCGATATCCTCGGTGCCGGGCGAATACCTTCTCTGGTTCCGTCCCGAGCAGAAGCGAACGGTCACCTGGGGCGGCGATCCCAACAAGCCGGTGACGATCGGCAACGACCCGTCGGAGCTCTCGCCGCGCCGGTCCTTCGCGCAATGGCACCAGGTCGTCGAGGGCACCGCCGAGCCCTGGACCGCACGCGATCTCACCGCAGCGCGGCTGATCGGCGATACGGTGACGGATGTCGTGCTGCAGTTCCGGTCCGTGCGCATGCTCATCGCGCAGGACCAGCTCGACCAGGTTCGCCGCCAGGTCGAGGCGTCGGAACTGCCGGTGGTCATCTGTGATCCCGATGGCGCCATCCAGTTGACCAACGCGGCCTTCGACGCTCTGGTGCCCGACGCCCGCGGCGGATCTCGGCGACGGGTCGAAGACCTGCTGCCGCACTTCATGGATGCCCCCACCGTAACCAGGCGCCTGCGCGACGTGCTGGGCAATCGGCGGAGCTGGCGCGGAGAGGTGCGACTGAAGGACGAGGGCGAGGCGGAGGGCCGGCCGCTGCTGGTACGCGCGGATCCGGTCTTCTCCGCGCCGGACCGCGTGCTCGGCTTCGTCTTCCTGTTCAACGACCTGACGCGGCGCAAGGAGGCGGATGCCGCGCGCAGGCGCTTCCAGGACAGCATCCTGGAGAGCCACCGCCCACGCACGGGCTATCTCGATACGCAGGAGGACGTGCTCTTCCGGGCGCTGCTTGCGTCCGTCGTCGAGAATGCGCAGCTCGCTGCGCTGGAGATCACCGATGGCGTGGAAGCGGCGCGGATGCCGGAGATGCTCGAGAGCGTGCGCGCATCGGTCGCACGCACGGCGCAGGTGCTGGAGGTGCTGATCTGGCACGCGCGGCGACCGCGCACGGCAAGTCCTTCGCCGCGGACAGGCGACGCATGAGCGCCGCTCCGCGCGCCGGCACCCCGGCCGGCGGAACGCGTGCCGCGCTGCGGGCCGCGACGCATGACGCGCATGAGCGCCTGCACGCCATTCCGGTCATGCACCGCCTTGCGCAGGGCGGGATCACGCGCGCGGAGTATGCCGACCTGCTGCAACGGATGCTGCGATTCCACCTCATCGTCGAGCGATGCCTGCGGCGCGGCCCGGCGCTTGCCGCGCATGACATCGAGCTGCGGGAACGCATGCGGTCGGGATTGCTGCGCCGTGACATCGCGGCACTTGGCCTGCGCCCCGTGCGCCTGACAGCCGGGGACGAGACGGTCCTGGCCGAACCCTGTTCCGTCGCGGCATCCTTCGGCTATCTCTACGTCACCGAAGGCTCCACCCTGGGCGGACGCATGCTGGCGCGTGCACTCGATCCGGTGCTGGGGCGGGACCAGCCCCGGGGGCGATCGTTCCTGCTGGGGTATGGCGACCGGCACGCGGCGATGTGGCGCAAGCTTTGCCTTGCGCTTGAGTCGGTTGGCGACAGCACGGAGGCTTGCGGGGCGATGGCCGAGGCGGCGTCGGCCGCGTTTTCCTGCTTCGAAGCCTGCGTGTCCGCGGACGGCGTCACGCCGAGCTGCGCGCCGCAAGGGCTCGACCTTGTCCGGACGGGCGTGTCGGCAATCGCCGTCCCCGATCCTGTGCGCGCATCATCCGCATCCGGGGACGGTCGGCCGGTCGCCGTGTTGGACGGGAACGGCCAGGCAGCCGCGAACGCGTAGATCCCCAAGCCGCGACGCGTGCCGGTGCTTCCCGTGCTGCGCCCCGCATCACGTCAGGGCCGCGATTTCCGACGCGCTGAAGCCGAAGCTCGCCAGCACCGCCGCGGAATCCTCGCCCAGGCGCGGCGGCGGGGCGGCAACGTGGCGCGGCGCGCCGTCGAACTGGATGGGCTGTGCCACCGTCTTCATCGGTCCCAGCGTCGGGTGCTCGTAGTCGAGCACGATGCCGCGCGCCGCCGTGTGCGGGTGCGCCAGCATGTCGGCCATGCTGTTGATGGCGGAACACGGAATGCCGATCTCGCCGCAGAAGACGACCCAGTCATCCGCCGTGCGCGTCCCGATGATCGCCTGCATCAGTGCGACCGTCTCGGCCATGTTCGCGACCCGGTCGGCATTGCTGCGGAAGCGCGGATCCTCCGCCAGCTCCGGCCGGCCGATGCCGGCGGCGAAGCGGCGCCAGAGGTTGTCGCTGGCGATGCCGATCAGCACCGGCCGGTCCGCCGCGTCGAAGGCCTGGTAGGGGCAGAGCGACTCGTGGCCGGATCCGCATTTCTCCGGCAGCACGCCCTTCTCCCAGTAGATGCCGAGGTTGTAGCCGAGCATCGCCACGGCGGTCTCGAACAGCGAGACTTCCAGCCGGCAGCCCTCGCCCGTTCGCCCGCGCTCCAGCAGCGCCGCGAGGATGCCCGAGAGCGCGTTCAGCCCCGTGGACTGGTCGATCGGCGAGAAGGGACTGCGGATCGGCCCGCTGCCGCGCTCGCCGGTCATCGCCATGATGCCGCTGAAGGCCTGCAGGATGACGTCGTAGCCGAGGCCGTGCGCCAGGGGACCTGTGCGGCCGAAGCCGGAGATGCTGCAATGGACCAGCCGCGGGTTCAGCGCGCGCAGCGAGGCCGCGTCGATGCCGAGGCGCTCGGCGACGCCGGTCGCGTAGCTCTCGATGACCACGTCGGCCTGCGCCGCCATGCGCCGGGCCGCATCGCGCCCGGCCGCGGTCTTCAGGTCCAGCACCAGGCTGCGCTTGTTGCGGTTGGCGCTGAGGAAGACCGCGCCCTCGCTGCCGCGGAAGGGCGGCCAGCCGCGCGTGTCGTCGCCCGTGGGCGGCTCGATCTTGATCACCTCCGCGCCAAGGTCGCCGAGCCACTGGCCGCAGAGCGGCCCCGCCAGCACCTTCGAGAAGTCCAGCACGCGGATGCCGGTCAGCGGCGTCATCGATCACTCCTCCCGCGGCCGGCTTGTGCGGCCTCGCACCGCGGCTAGGCTAGCGGCCACGCACAGGGGAGGAAACCGCGATGGCCGGTCTCTGGTTCGAGGAATTCCACGTCGGCCAGGTGTTCAAGCACGCCATGCGCCGCACCATCACGGAGGGCGACAACACCTGGTTCTCCGCCATCACCCACAACCCGGCGGCGCTGCACCTCGATGAGGAATACTGCAAGGGCACGGAGTTCGGCACGCGCATCGTCAACAGCGCCTTCACCCTCGGGCTGATGGTCGGCATCTCGGTCGGCGACACCACGCTGGGCACGACGGTGGCCAACCTGGGCTGGGACGAGGTGCGCTTCCCGAAGCCGCTGTTCCACGGCGATACCATCCGCGTCGAGACCGAGGTGATCGCCCTCCGCCCGAGCAAGTCGCGCGCCGGCCAGGGCATCGTCGAGTTCCTGCACCGTGCCTACAACCAGCACGGCGAGCTGGTGGCGCATTGCAGGCGCTCCGGCCTCATGCTGGGGAGGCCCACGACATGAGCATGGCGCCACGCTCCTGGCTCTTCGTCCCCGGCGACAGCGAGCGGAAGCTGGCCAGGGGCGGCGAGAGCGCCGCCGATGCGCTGATCCTCGACCTCGAGGATTCCGTGGCACCCGATCGCAAGGCCGTCGCCCGCGGCATGGTGCCGGAATACCTCCGCGCCCATGCCGGCGCGGATCGCCGGCCCCAATTCTGGGTGCGCATCAACCCGCTCGATGCCGGCGGGCTCGTCGACGCCGCCGCGGTGGTGCGCGCCGCGCCGGATGGCCTCGTCATCCCGAAGGTGAACGGCCCGGACGAGCTGATCCGCATCGGCCACTGGCTCGACGCGCTGGAGGCGCGGGACGGGCTCGATCCGGGGTGCGTGAAGCTCCTCGCCGTCGCCACCGAGACGCCGGCCGCCGTGCTGCGCCTCCCTGAATACGCGACGGTGCCGGTGCCACGCCTGGCCGGCCTGACCTGGGGGCAGGAGGACCTGCCGGCGGCGATCGGCGCGCAGGGCAACCAGGACGCGGCGGGCGGCTTCGCGCTGACCTACCGCATGGCGCGCTCGGCCTGCCTGCTTGCGGCGCACGCCGCCGGCGCCCAGCCGATCGACACGCTGGAGCAGGATTTCCGTGACGAACCCGCGCTCATCGCCGCCTGCGCCGCGGCCCGCCGCGAGGGCTTCACCGGCAAGATCGCCATCCACCCCGCCCAGGTCGGCCCGATCAACGCCGGCTTCCGCCCGACGCCGGAGGAGGTCGCCTTCGCCCGCCGCGTGGTGGACCTCTTCGCCGCCAACCCCGGCCTCGGCACCGTCGGGCTCGATGGGCGCATGCTCGACATGCCGCATCTCCGCCAGGCGCAGCGCGTGCTGGCGGCCGACGCCGCCTTCGCCGGGCGGTGACCGGCGCTACTTCACCGCCGCGACGCGCAGCGCATTCGTCGTGCCGGGCATGCCGAAGGGCACGCCCGCCGTCACCACCACCTCATCGCCGGACTGGGCGAAGCCTTCCTGCTGCGCCGCGCGCAGCCCTCTCGCCACCATCTCCGTCATGGAGTGGATCTCGCCAACCACCAGCGGGTGCACCCCCCAGATCACCGCCATGCGCCGCGCCGTCGCCTCCGAGCTGGTGAGGCCGAGGATCGGGCAGTCCGGCCGCTCGCGCGCCACGCGCAGCGTGGTGCTGCCGGTCGAGGTGAAGGTGGCGATCGCCTCCGCCGTGATGGTGTGCGCCACCTGGCGGGCGGCGGCGGCGATGGCGCCGGCGCTGCTCGGCTCCGGGGCCGGCCGCGCCGCGTCGGTCAGCGCACGCCAGCCCGGGTCCTGCTCCACGCGCGCGACGATGCGGTCCATCATGTTCACCGCCTCGTACGGATACTGCCCCGCCGCCGTCTCGGCCGAGAGCATCACCGCATCGGCGCCGTCGAACACCGCGGTCGCCACGTCCGACGCCTCCGCGCGGGTCGGCGCGGGGGCGGCGATCATGCTCTCCAGCATCTGCGTCGCCACCACCACCGGCTTGCCCAGGTGGCGGGCCAGGCGGACGATGCGCTTCTGCGCCAGCGGCACCTCCTCCGGGGGCAGCTCCACGCCGAGGTCGCCGCGCGCCACCATCACGCAATCGGTCAGGTCCATGATGGCGTCGAGGTTGTCGAGCGCCTGCGGCTTCTCCAGCTTCACCATGATCCAGGCGCGGTCGCCGACGATGGCCTTGGCCTCGGCGACGTCCTCGGCACGCTGCACGAAGCTGAGGCCGATGTATTCGATGCCGTGATCGAGGGCGAAGGCCAGATCCTCGCGGTCCTTCACGGTCAGCGCGGGGATCGGCAGCACCACGTCGGGCACGTTCACCCCCTTGCGGTCCGAGAGGGGGCCGCCGACCACCACCTCGGTCTCCAGGTGGTCGGGCCGCGTGCGGGTCACGCGCAGCCGCAGCTTGCCGTCATCCAGCAGCAGGGTGGTGCCGATCTGCGCCGCCACGATGATCTCCGGATGCGGCAGGTTCACGCGGCCGACATCGCCCGGCGTCGCGTTCAGATCGAGGCGGAAGGCCTGGCCGGTCTGCAGCTGCACGCGGCCGCCGCCGAAGCGCCCGACGCGCAGCTTCGGCCCCTGCACATCGGCCAGGATGCCGATCGGGCGGCCAAGCCTGGCTTCCAGCGCGCGGATGGTGGCGATGCGCGCGGCGTGGTCCTCATGGCTGCCATGGGAGAAGTTGAGGCGGAACACGTCGGCGCCGGCGCGGTAGAGGCGCTCGATGACCTCGGGGGTGGCGCTGGCCGGGCCGAGGGTCGCGACGATCTTGGTGCGCCGGCGACGGCGCAGCGGAATGCGAAGGGCGGCCAAGCGGGGCTCCATCCATGGTCTGGCGAGGCGCGAGTATCGCACCGATGCCGGGCGCGGTCTGCCCCGCCTGGCCGGTGGGCCGTGCGGGCGATCCGCCGTGCGGAACCGCAGCCGCACAAAGCGGACAAATCCCGGAGGACCGGCGGCGGCGGCGGGCCATGGCGTCAGCGGCGGTCGCCGCCCACGCAGGATGCGGACAAAACCCTGACGCCGCGCCCACGCAAGGGCGCGCACACCCGGGTGGGCATGGTGATGGGGCGGATGCCGACCACGCAGTGGTCATGTCAAAGAGCATCCTGAACATATCAGGAACAAACCGGGCTGTCCATCATTTCTGCGCACCTCACCAAGCCTCACGCTTCGGCCCCCGCCCCGCGCACCGCCGCCGCCCCATCAGCAGCACCGCCGCCGCCCCGACCTGCGCCGCCGCGGCGGCCAGGAACAGCGCCGGCGCTG
>JAIEOP010000230.1 GCA_019750465.1 Acetobacteraceae bacterium
CGATTCACGCCCTCGCTGCCGCTCGGACGATCGGGCGCGGCTTGGCGCGGCCGATTCACGCCCTCGCCTTCGCTCGGACGATCGGGCGCGGCTTGGCGCGGCCGATTCACGCCCTCGCCTTCGCTCGGGCGATCGGGCGCGGCTTGGCGCGGCCGATTCACGCCCTCGCTGCCGCTCGGACGATCGGGCGCGGCTTGGCGCGGCCGATTCACGCCCTCGCCTTCGCTCGGGCGATCGGGCGCGGGACTCATGCGATCGCCGCCTCGTAGGATGCCCAGGCGTTCGGGCTCTCGCGCAGGGTCACCTTGATGGCGCTGACACCGGCACCCTGCGGGCCAAGCCCGCCCGCCGTCACCGCCGCGACCAGCAGGCCGTGGATATGCGCCGCCAGGTACTCGGTGGTGGTGTTCTGCCCCGCGAATTCCGGGCTCTCATCCAGGTTGCGGTAGTCCATCCCTTCGAGCGCCGCGCGCAGCGCCTGCTTGGCCAGGCCGATATCCACCAGCAGGTGCGAGGGCGTATCGAGGCGCGGCGCACGGAATTCCGCCTCCACCGCGAAGGTGGCGCCGTGCAGGCGCTGCGCCGGGCCGAACTCGGCACCGCGGAAGCTGTGGGCGATCATGATGTGGTCGCAGACGGTCAGCGCAAACATGGGGCACGGCTCCACACACTATACATAAGCGACAAGCGGGCAGGGCGGACCGTCCGGGCCGAGCAGCGCAGGCAGCGCGGCGGGAAGGTCGTCGAAGCGCACCGGCGCAGCCAGCAACGCGTCGCACCAGTCATCCTCCGCCAGCAGGCGCAGCGCCAGTTCGAGCCGTTCGGCATGGCTGCGCCGCCCACGCATCGACGGCGCGAGGGAGCCGACCTGCGTTGCCTGGATCGTAAGGCGGCGCGCGTGGAAAGCCTCGCCCAGCGGCAGCGAGACGGGGCGCGTGCCGAACCAGCTCGCCTCCAGCACGCGCCCCTCGAACCCGCAGGCGCCCAGGGCCGTGACCAGGCCGTCGGGCTGGCCGGAGGCGTGGATCACCAGATCCTGGTCGGCCTGGATCGCGGTGGCATCGGCGAGGAAGCGCGCGCCCGCGGCTTCGGCCAGCGCCTGCTTCCGCGCATCGGTGTCATGCAGCGCGACGGCGGTGCCCGGCATGCGCGCCAGCAGCCGCGCCAGCAGCAGCCCGACCACGCCGCCGCCGACCACCAGCACGCGCTCGCCGAGCAGCGGCCGCGCATCCCACAGGATGTTCAGCGCCGTCTCCATGTTGGCGCCAAGGACGGCGCGTGCGGGCGGCAGGCCGGGGGGCAGGGGGATGCACATCGTGGCGGGGGCCAGGAAGCGGTCCTGGTGCGGGTGCAGGCAGAACACCGTCTCGCCGATACGCGCCGCGGGCCCGGCCTCGATGACGCCGACGGCGCAGTAGCCATACTTCACGGGAAAGGGGAACTCGCCCGCCTGCAGCGGCGCCCGCATGCGGGCCCATTCGCTCTCCGGCACGCGGCCCTCCAGCACCAGCCGCTCCGTGCCGCGCGACAGGGCGGAATGCAGCATGCGTACCAGCACCCCATCCGCGGCGGGCACGGGCAGCATCTCGGCGCGCAGCTCGGCGCGGCCGGGCGCCGTGATCCAGAGGGCGCGTGCGGTGGTCATGCAGGCGTGCCGCCGCCGGGCCGTGCTCGATCGAGCGCAACATCGAACAGCATGTCGGGCGGAATGGGGTGCGCCCTCCACGCGAAGCGCAGCCCGTCCGCGATGCGCGCGCAGGGGGCGAAGCTGAAGGCCGGAACACCGGACCCCAGCAGCACCGGCGCGACGGTGAGGTGCAGGCGATCCAGGCACCCCGCCTCCAGGAAGCGGCTGACGGTGACGCCACCGCCCTCGACGAAAAGCCGCCGCAGCCCGCGCGCCGCCAGCGCCGCCAGGATGGCCGGCACCGAAAGCCCCGGCCCCGCCGGCGCGCGGGCGACGCGCAGCACCTCCGCCTCGCCGTGCCGCGCCGCACCCCCGGTGTCGGCGGCGCAGAGCAACAGCGTCGGCGGTCCGGCCTCACGAAACACGCGATGGTCCGTGCCGAGCCGGCGGTCGGTGTCCAGCACCACGCGCACCGGGTCGGGCCCCTCGGCCTCGCGCGTCGTCAGGCGCGGGTCGTCGCTGCGGATCGTGCCGGCGCCGACGACGACAGCGTGGCACAGCGCCCGCAGCCGGTGCGTGTGCAGGATGTCGCCGGCCCCGCCGATCCACTGCGAGGAGCCGGTGACGGTGGCAATGCGCCCATCCAGCG
Source organism: Acetobacteraceae bacterium (assembly GCA_019750465.1). Lineage (GTDB taxonomy): Bacteria > Pseudomonadota > Alphaproteobacteria > Acetobacterales > Acetobacteraceae > JAIEOP01. Next base: position 2,277 of record JAIEOP010000230.1, read on the forward strand.
TCTGCGCCAGGCGGCCGATGACGGTGCAGCCATCCGCGGCACGCGGCGGCGCGAGCACGGGGCCGAACAGCGCGGACATCGGCCCGCCCGGCAGGCGCGGCGGCATTCCCGCATCGGCGGCATCGCGCGCCGCCAGCATGGCGCGCCACGCCGGCCCCTCCGTGCGCAGGACGTTCATGGGAGGCGTATGGCCCCATCAATGCGGCGAGGCCATGGCGGGACGTGCTGGGGAGGGAGATGAACCTTCGGGCAGTGCGCCGAAGCCGCAAACCCCTTTTCTTGCCAGTTGAAGTGCCGCGCGCACCGGCCTGGCATGCATTCCCCGCCGGTGCCGCCGGCACGCGCGAAAACATGCAGAAAAAGGAGGGTTGGGGAGTGGGGAAGGGAGTTCCCTCCCTTCCCCACGCGCTACCGCCCGACCACGGGCAGCGCGTGCGGAAACCACGGCAGCAGCACCTGCGCCGCCGCCCCCGCCAGCACCGGCAGCGCCGCCCCCGAGATCAGCCGGATCGCCACGAAGCGCGGCCCCAGCACCGGCAGCTCCCAGGTCAGCACGCGGTGGATGCCGAGGATGGCCCAGGCGGTGATCAGCGCCACCATCTGCGGCGCCCCGGCGCCCGCCTTGATGAAGGTCAGCACCAGCGGGAAGGACACGAAGGGCCCGCCCGGGATGAAGCCGCCGACCGCGCTGGCCACCAGCACGCCGGTCATGCCCGACTCCGGCCCGAGCCAGGCGGCCGCGAGCTGCGGCGGGATGAGCTGGGACAGGAAGGCCGCCATCGGGATCGCCACCAGCATGACCGGCAGGACGCGGGCGATGCTCTCGCCGGTGTCGCGCAACGCCCGCCGCCCCGCCGGCACGCCGCCGCGCCCGATCGCCAGCAGGAAGACGCCGAGCGCCGCGACACCCAGCAGCACCTGCCCGCCGGTCATCGGCGGGGCGCCGCGAGGGGCGATTCGGGCGGCGTCCAGGCGATCGGCACCCGCCGCGCGATCATTCCCGCCAGCACGCCGAGCGGCAGCCCGCAGAGCAGGCGCAGCAGCGCGAAATCGGCGCCGAGCAGCGGCACCTCCCATACCAGGATCCGCTGCAGCCCGTTCAGCGCCCAGGAGACGATGTAGCAGACCACCGCACCGCGATCGGCCCCGGCGCGCGCCAGCACCAGCACGATCGGAAAAGTGGCCATCGGCCCGCCCGGCGTCGCCATGCCGGCCAGCGCGGCGACGAGCAGCCCGCGCCAGCCGGACTCCGCGCCCATCCACTGCGCCAGCGCCCCGGGGGGGATCAGCTGCTTCAGGCTGCCCGCCAGCAGCAGCCCGGCCAGCATCGCCGGCAGCACCATCAGCAGCAGCGGCCAGGCCTTGTCCAGGGCCGCGTTCACGGCTGCCGGCCCCTGCGCGGCCCAGACCAGCGTGGCGGCGATCAGCGCGACGGCCGAGAGGATGAGCAGCGTGGCATGGCGCCGGAGGAAACCAGGCATCGGGGCACGCTTGGCCCCGCGGCGGCCCGCTGTCCAATTCGCGGCGGCGGAGAAGCACCCCGCCGGATGGCACGTCTTCTGGAACAGGACATCCATCCAGGTGAATCCACCTGGACAGGCACCGCTCCGGCGCCGTCGGGTCAGACGAACTGGCCGCGCAGGAAGCCGAGCGCCGGCAGCGGCGACCATTTGCGCGGCAGGTCGGCGCGGCGGATCGGCGTGACGCTGTAGTGCGGGATCGGCTGCTGCGAGCGGGTCAGGAAATCGGCGTAGGCGCTGACCTGCTGCGCCCGCCATTCCCGGTCTTCCAGCGCCTTGGAGCGGCTGCGATAGACCTCCGCGATGCGGTTCTTGCGCCCGACCGAGGCCACCACCGCCCAGAGCGTGTCGTCGTCACCCCCGCGGGGGAGGCTGACCACCTGCATCAGGGACACCCCCCACCAGGGAGGGTCCCTGGGTGGCCCGGGGGCCCCTGCAACGGATCCGCATTCGGCAGGGCCGACCTCCGTTCAGTCTGCTCCGGTCCAGCCTAGCGCGGCCGCCGGGACCTGCGCCAGCCCATTCAGCACCGGCTCATTTGCGGGTCAGGCACCCGGCGCGGCGAGCCCCAGCGCCGCGCGGAGGCCCGCCAGCTCGGCCTCCGCCGCGCGCAGCCGCTCCGCCAGGGGCAGGATCTCCTCGGCCGTCCAGCGCGGTGTGATGTGCTGCGGGCAGTTCCAGTCCCAGCCCTCCACGGTGATCAGGACGGCGCGCTCGGCCCGCCCGGCCAGGCCCTCCGGCGCAAGGCGTGCGACCAGGCCCGGATCCTCCTCCCGCGTCACCACCCGGGCGCGGCCGAGCAGCTTCAGGCGGCGCCGGTTCGGGTAGTCCATCAGGAACAGGCTGACCCGCCCATCGCCGGCCAGGTTGCCGACGCTCACATGCTGGCGGTTGCCGCCGAGATCGGCGAAGCCGAGAGTCGCCGCGTCCACCAGCCGCAGGAAGCCCGGCGGCCCGCCGCGGTGCTGCACATAGGGCCAGCCGGTCTCCGAGACGCTGGCCATGTAGACGCTGTCCCGCACGGCGACGAAGGCGGCCTCGGCGGCGCCCAGCGCGGAATCGTCGCGCCCCTCGGCCTCGATGCGGGCGTAGTTGGCGCGGCTGCCGATGCGGGACTGCTCGGCCTTGACCCGCGGGGTGAAGGCGATGGCGGCGAATTGGCGGCCCATGGGCGGTCTCCGGCAGGGATGGCGCAACCCTACGCCTTGTGCACAGCCGGCAGACTATGCGGTGATCACAAGGGATCGTTCACCCGGACGCAAGAATGGACCGGCTCGACGAGTTGCGCCTGCTGCTGGCCATCCTCCATGGCGGCAGCCTGGCGGCGGCCGGCCGCCGGCTTCGCCTCTCGCCGGCGGCGGTGACGCGCGGGCTGGCGGGGCTCGAGAACCGGCCTGGCGCACGGCTCATCGAGCGTACCACGCGCCGCCTGGCCCCGACCGAGGCGGGCTGGCGCCTGGCCGACCAGGCCCGCCGCATGCTCGCCGACTATGCCGAGGCGATGCTCGAGGCGGCGGGCGAGGCGGCGGCGCCGCGCGGCCGGCTGCGCGTCGCCGCACCCCTCGTGTTCGGGCGCCGGCACGTCGCGCCGATCGTCACCGGCTACCTGGACGCGCAGCCCGGCGTGACGGCCGAGCTGATGCTCTCCGACCGCCCCGTGGACCTGATCGAGGAGGGCTCGATGTCGCGCTGCGCATCGGCGCGATGGCCGAGAGCACGCTGGTGGCGCGGCGCGTCGGGCAGCTTCGCCGCGTGCTGGCGGCGAGCCCCGGCTACCTGGCGCGGCATGGCACGCCGGCGGCGCCGCCGGACCTGGCGATGCACGAGACGGTGCTCTTCGCCGGGCTCGGCGCCGCGCCGGAATGGCGCTTCGCAGCCCCGGGCGGCGGCGAGGTCACGGCGCGCATCGCCCCGCGCTTCCTCGTCACCGGCGCCGAGGCCGCGGTGGCGGCGGCCTGCGCCGGCCGGGGCATCGTGCGCGCGCTGTCGTACCGGGTGGCCGAGGAGATCGCCGACGGCAGGCTGGTGCGCGTGCTGGGTGACTTCGAGCCGCCGCCGGTGCCGGTGCAGCTGGTCTTCCCGACGGCGCGGCTGATGGCGCCGCGCCTGCGCGCCTTCCTCGACATGGCAGCGCCGCGGCTGATGGCGCTGGATGTGCTGCGGGAGGGGTAGGGGCGGAGGATGCGCCGCCAGGGCGAGGGCACGGGATGGAGCTGTCCGCGGCGGAACGCGTGCCCCGGCGGCCTGCACGGCCTGGCGCCGTGGCGGTTCAGCCTTGCCCGCGGTTCTTTCGCTTGCGCTCCGCGCTGGCCGCGCCTTCCATGGCGCACCGCACCAGGGGAGACCGAACGTCGTGATCCAGCTCCACTACAACCTCTCGCCCAACCCGATGAAGGTCGTGCTCGCGCTCGAGGAGATGGGCCTGGCCTATGAGCCGGTCCCGGTCGATGCCCGCAAGGGCGAGCAGTTCGCACCCGGCTTCCTGGCGCTCAACCCGAACGGCAAGGTGCCGGCGATCGTCGACGGCGGCACCGTGGTCTTCGATTCCAACGCCATCCTGCTCCATCTCGGCGAGAAGACCGGGCAGTTCATGGGCCGGCCGGCGCAGCGCGGGGAATTGCTGTCCTGGCTGATGTTCGTTGCCACCGGGCTCAGCCCGTTCAGCGGCCAGGCCGTGCATTTCCGCCACTTCGCGCCGGAGCCGAAGGAATATGCGATGCGGCGCTACGGATTCGAGGCGGAGCGCCACTACGGCATCCTGGATGACCGCCTCGCCGCGCGGCCCTTCATGCTGGGCGAGGACTACAGCATCGTGGACATGGGCGTGTGGGGCTGGGCGCGGCTGGCGAATTTCGTCATGGGCGACGGCGCGCTCGACAAATTCCCCCATGTGAAGCGCTGGTTCGAGGTCGTGAACGCCCGCCCCGCCGCCGAGCGCGCCGAGGCGCTGAAGGCCAGGCACACGTTCAAGACCGAGTGGGACGCCGACGCGAAGCGCGCCATGTTCCGCTTCCTGGAGCCCGCGGCGTAGCGCGCGCCTCATCCAGGCCGCCCTGGAAAGTCCCAACTTGCAGAAAAAGGAGGGGGCCTCGGGGAGTTCACCTCCCCCAGCGCTTGCTTCCCTTCAATTGCGCGCCCGCGCATTGCGCGTCATCAGCGCCGGGATGACCGCCACCAGGCAGACCACCGCCGCAACGATGAAGGCGTCGCGGAAGCCCAGCATCTGCGCCTGCGCCAGCACGACGCGCGAGAGGTAGTCCTCGAAGCCGGCCAGGCGCAGCGTCTCCGGGACACCCTCCTGCGCCATCATCGCCTCGACCATCCGGCGCAGCTCCAGGGTCACCGGGTTGCTGCCGTCCTGCGTGCCCATCAGCGCCGCGGCATGCAATTGCGTGTGCTGCTCCAGCACGATCGACAGCCCGTTCACGCCGAGCGCCCCGCCGAATTGCCGGGCGAAGTTGATCGCCCCCGCGCCCTGGCCGAGGTAGCGCGGCGGCAGCGCCCGCAGCGCGCCGGTGTTCATGGAGGGCATCGCCAGCGAGAGGCCCACCCGCCCCACGAGCACCCACAGCGCCAGCGTCCAGAACGGCAGGTCGGTATCGACCGAGGCCATCAGCCAGCAGGACCAGGCGAAGACCGTGAGCCCGATCACCATCGGCCAGGTCGGCGCCACGCGGTCGGCGAGCCGCCCGGCCAGCGGGAAGCAGATCACCATCATCAGCCCCGCCGGCATCAGCATCATGCCGGCGCGCGTCGCGGTGTAGCCCTGCACGAGCTGCACGAAGAGCGGCGCGAGGTAGGTGGTGCCGAACAGCGCCGCGCCATAGACCGCGGCAACGGCGGAGGCGCAGGCGAAGCCGCGGTTGGCGTAGATCCGCGGATCCAGCATCGGCGCCCTGGCCGTCAGCTCCCACAGCACGAAGCCGGCGCCGGCGAGCAGCGCGACGGCGAATTCCAGCACCACCTCGTCCGAGGACCAGCCGTGCCGCTGCCCGCTGGCGAGTGCCGTCAGCAGCATCGCCGTCGCGGTCGCCAGCAGCAGGCAGCCCGGCCAGTCGAAGCGCGGCCGCGGCGTGCCGGCCGGCCTGTCGCGCGAGGGCAGGAAGACCCAGCCCAGCGCCACGCCGATGATCGGCAGCGGCAGCGCGGTCACGAACAGCGCGCGCCAGCCGAGGCTGTCCGTCACCAGTCCGCCGAGGGTGGGCCCGAGCGCCGGCGCCATCACCACGCCGACGGCGAACAGGCCCATGGCGCTGCCGCGCCGCTCGGGGGGGAAGACGCGGAACACGAGCTGCATGCCCAGCGGCTGCAGCAGCCCGGCCGAGGCGCCCTGGAGGATGCGCGCGAGCACCAGCAGGTCCTCGGTCGGCGCCAGCCCGCCGAGTGCCGAGCCGAGGACGAAGACCGCCATGGCCGCGATGTAGGTGGCGCGGAAGCCGAAGGCCTCGATGGCCCAGGCGTTCAGCAGCATGGTGGTGGTGGTGGCCGCGAGGAAGCCGGTGGAGACCAGCTGCGCGCGGTCCTGGCCGATGCCGAAGGCGCCCATGATGTCCGGCAGCGCCACGTTCACGATCGTGGACGCCAGGATGGTGGAGACGGTGCCGAGCATGGCGGTGAAGGTCACCAGCAGGCGCCAGCGCGGTCCCCATCGTGCGGTCAGCGCCTCGATGCTGCGCGGCAGCGGCGGCGCGGCGCCCGGTGCGGGCAGCGCGGCCGCCGCGCCGCTCACTCGCGCGCCTCCCCCACCACCACCACCATCATGCCCGGCCGCAGTAGGCCGTCGGGCGGGGCGGGATCGAGCGCGACGCGGACCGGCAGGCGCTGGGTGATCTTGGTGAAGTTCCCGGAGGGATTGGGCGTCGGCAGCAGCGCGAACTCGCTGGTCGTCGCGCCGCCGACGCGCTCCACCACGCCGTCGAAGGTTCGGCCCGGCCAGGCATCGACCCGCAGCGTCACCCGCGTGCCCTGGCGGAAGTAGCGGATCTGCGTCTCCTTCACGTTCGCCTCGACGCGCAGGCGCGCGGGATCGTGCAGCAGCAGGATGCGCTGGCCGGGCGCGACGTACTCGCCGGGATCGACGAAGATGCGGCTGACCACGCCGTCGAAGGGCATGGTGATGGTGCGGTCGCGCAGATCCAGCGCCGCGCGGTCGCGCTGCGCCGCCAGCTCGCGCGCCTGGGGCACCAGCGTCTCCAGCTGGCGGCGCAGCACGTTCAGCTCCTCGCGGGCCGCGCCGGCGGCGGCGAGCTGCGCCTCGACGTTGCGGATCTCGGCGACCGCGCCCAGCACCTTCTGGCGTGCGGTATCGAGTGCCGCGCGGGTCTGGTCATGGCGCTGGCGGGTGCCGCTGCCGCTGGCCATCAGATCCTGCGCGCGGCGGTACTCGGACTCGGCGAAGAGGCGCTCGGCCTCGGCGGCGGGCAGGGCGGCCTGGGCGGAGTCCAGGCGGGCGCGCTGCGCGTCCTGCTGGCTCGAGGTCTGCGCATCGACCTGGACGATGCGGGCCTCCAGCTCGGCGCGGCGGGCCTCGAGGCTGGCGAGCCGCGCCTCGATCTCGGCCAGCGTCAGCTCGGATTCGCGGCCGTCGATGCGGATCACCACCGTGCCCGCGCCGGCGCGGTCGCCGGCGATGACGTTCACCTCCCGCACCCAGCCCGGCACGCGCGAGGAGATGGCGATCATGTCCGCGGCGACGCGCGCGTCATCGACATAGACATGCGTGAACAGCTTGTGCAGATAGGTCCCGCCGGCGCCGAGGACCGCCAGCACCAGGCCGAGCGCGACGACGAGGCGGAGGCGCCGGCGCAACCGGTCGCGGTTGCGTGGCGCCGGCGGCGACGTGGCGGCCGGCGTCGTGCCGACGCGCTCCTTAGGCGGCCCGATGTCCACGCCGGGCCTCCTCCTGCGCCGGTCCGGGCGCCGGTGGCGCGCCGAGCCGCGCCGCGACCCGATCCAGCACGGCGAGGCAGGTGAGCAGCTCGGCCTCGGAGATGCCGTCCAGGATGTCGGCGCGGACGGCGGCGGACTCGCCCTCGATCTCGCGGTGCAGGGCGCGGGCGCGTGGGGTCAGGTGCACGGTCTTGGCGCGGCGGTCATGCGGGTCGGGGCGGCGCTCGACCAGGTCCTCGCGCTCCAGCCAGTCGAGGGTGCGCACGAGGGTCGGGCCCTCCACGCCGAGGCTGGCGGCGAGCTCCTTCTGGGAGAGGCCGTCGCCCCAGCGCGCCAGGTGCAGCAGCGGCAGCCACCGCGCCTCGGTCAGCCCGAAGGCGGCCATGCGGCCATCGAGGCGGGAGCGCCAGCGGCGGCTGATCTGGCCGATGGCGCGGCCAAGGCGCCATTGCAGCTGGGGCAGGGCGGGCATGACGTTCATGCTACGCCCGCCCGGAACCGATAGCTAGCTAGACAACCATCACGAGACCCGCGCCGGACGCAGGGCCGGCCCCTGCTGCTTGCGCCGGCTCGCCCCGCCGCGCAGGCTCGCGCCGAGGAGGACCGCCATGATGAGCCACGCCGCCACCGCCCTCGGCTATGAGGTGCGCGCCAACAACCTCTCCCGCGCCTCGGAGAACCGGATCCACGACGACGCGGTGGCGCAGCGCTTCGGCTTCACCGGCGCGCTGGTGCCGGGCGTCGAGGTGCACGCCTATGCCTGCCACCCGGCGGTGGCGCTATGGGGCCGCGACTGGCTGGCGCGCGGCAGCATGGAGAGCCGCTTCCTCAAGCCGGTCTATGACGGGGCCATGGTGCATGTCGCGGCGGAGGCGCAGCCGGATGGCGCACTGGCGATCCGCGTCGAGAGCGGCGGCGTGCTGGCTGCCACCGCCACCGCCGCGCTGCCCGACGCGGCCGAGGCCGCACCGGACATCGCCGCTTTCCCCTGGCACGCGCCGCCGGCCCATGCCGCGCGGCCGGAGGCGAACGAGGCGACGCTGGCCCCCGGCCGCTGGCTCGGCACCGCCCCGGAGGGGATGGCGGCCGGGGTGCTGGCCGAGTACCTCGCCGGCACCGGCGAGACGGAAGCGCTCTACGCTGCCGAGGGGCTGGTGCATCCCGGCCTGGTGCTGCGGCTCTGCAACAAGGCCCTGACGCAGAATGTGCGGCTTGGCCCGTGGATCCATGTCGGCAGCGCGGTGCGCAACCTCGATGTGGCGCATGTCGGCGAGGCGCTGGAGGTGCGCGCGCGGATCCTCTCGAACGAGGACCGCAAGGGCCACCGCATCGTCGAGCTCGACGCGCTGGTGGTGGCGGACCGCGCGCGTGCCGTGGCGCGGGTGCGGCACACCGCGATCTGGCGGGTCAGGGGCGGCTGAGCGCGCCGCCGCGCCGCCGCGTGCTGATCGAGGCGGCACGCGCCGCCACGCTGCTTCTCGCGTTGGCCGGCCTTGCGCTGGCGGCGTTGTGGCTCTGGCAGGACCGGCTGATCTACTTTCCCGACCGCGCACGCCCCGACGCGCCGCCCGGCGTCACCGCGCTGACGCTGCGCACCGCCGACGGCCTCGACCTGCTGGCCTGGTGGCAGCCGCCGGCGTCGCCCGGGCAGCCCGTGCTGCTCTACCTGCACGGCAATGGCGGGCACATCGGCTACCGTGCCGAACGCCTGCGCGCCTTCGCCGCGCGCGGCTGGGGCGTGCTGATGCCGGCCTATCGCGGCTATGCGGGCAACCCCGGCAGGCCGAGCGAGGCCGGGCTTGCGCTAGATGCGCACGCGGCGCTGGCGTGGCTCGGCGCGCAGGGCGTGGCGCCGCGGCGCATCGCCCTGTGGGGGGAGTCGCTCGGCAGCGGCGTTGCCGTGCGGCTCGCGGCCGGGACTCCGGGCCGCGTCGGCGCGCTGCTGCTGGAGGCGCCCTACACCAGCCTGCTCGATCTCGCGCGGCTGCACCATCCGCTGCTGCCGGCACGCTGGCTGCTGCGCGACCGCTACGACAGCCTCGCGCGCATCGGCGCGGTCGGCGTGCCGGTGCTGGTGATGATCGGCGGGCGCGACGTGCTGATCCCGCCGGCGATGAGCCGCCGCCTCGCCGCCGCCGCGCGGCCCCCCGTGGAGGTCTGGGAAGCGCCGCTCGCCGGGCATGACGAACTGCGCGCGCATGGCGCCATCGAGGCGGCGGCGGCGTTCCTCGACAGGGCCGCTCAGTCCATCCGGTAGTTCGGCGCCTCGCGCGTGATCGCCACGTCGTGCACGTGGCTTTCCTTCAGCCCGGCATTGGTGATGCGGCGGAAGCGGCAGTTGGTCTGCATCTCCGCGATGGTGGCGCAGCCGGTGTAGCCCATCGCCGCGCGCAACCCGCCGACCATCTGGTGGATCACCGTGCCCACCGGTCCCTTGTAGCCAACGCGGCCCTCGACACCTTCCGGCACCAGCTTCAGCGAATCCTGCACCTCCTGCTGGAAGTAGCGGTCCGCCGAGCCGCGCGCCATCGCCCCCAGCGAGCCCATGCCGCGATACGACTTGTACGACCGTCCCTGATACAGGAACACCTCGCCCGGCGCCTCGTCCGTGCCGGCGAAGAGGCTGCCCATCATCACGCAGTCCGCGCCGGCCGCGATTGCCTTGGCGATGTCGCCCGAGGTGCGCACGCCGCCATCGGCGATGGCGGGGACGCCGCGCTCGCGCGCCGCCGCCGCGCTCTCGAACACCGCCGTCAGCTGCGGCACGCCGACGCCGGCGACGATGCGGGTGGTGCAGATGCTGCCCGGCCCGATGCCGATCTTCACCGCGTCCGCCCCGGCCTCGATCAGCGCGATCGCTCCCTCGGGCGTCGCGACATTGCCGGCGACGACCTGCACCGCGTTCGACATGCGCTTGATGCGCTCGATGGCGCGCAGCACGCCACCCGAATGGCCGTGCGCGGTATCGACGACGACGACATCCACCTCGGCGGCGACCAGCGCCTCCACCCGCGCCATGCCGTCCTCGCCCACGCCCGTCGCGGCCGCCACGCGCAGCCGGCCGAGCGCATCCTTCACCGCGTTCGGGTTGGCCTGCGCCTTCTCCATGTCCTTCACCGTGATCAGGCCGACGCAGCGCCCCTGCTCGTCGACGACGAGCAGCTTCTCGATGCGGTGCTTGTGCAGCATGGCGCGCGCCTGCTCGGGCAGCACGTCGGCGGGCGCGGTCACCAGGTTCTCGCGCGTCATCAGCTCATAGACCCGCAGGTTGGGGTCGGTGGCGAAGCGCACGTCGCGGTTGGTGATGATGCCGACCAGCCGCCCCGACCCGCGCTCCACCACCGGGATGCCGCTGATGCGGTGCGCGTCCTGGATGGCGCGCACGTCGGCCAGGGTCTGGTCCGGGTGGATGGTGACCGGGTTCACCACCATGCCGCTCTCGAACTTCTTCACGCGCCGCACCTGCGCCGCCTGCTCCTCCGACGTCATGTTCTTGTGGATGGCGCCGATGCCGCCGGCCTGGGCCATGGCGATGGCCATCGCGGATTCCGTGACCGTGTCCATCGCCGCGGCCAGCAGCGGGATGTTGAGCGCGATCTCCCGCGTCAGGCGGGTGCGCGTGTCGGTCTGGTGCGGCAGCACGGTGGAGTAGGCCGGCACCAGCAGCACGTCGTCAAAGGCGAAGGCGTCCTCGATGACAAGGCCCTGGCGGCGTTGCGAGTCGGAGAGGGATTCGGGTGCCATGGGGGACTTTCCGCGTCGGAGGCAGTCTCCGCGACCGTGGCCGCGACCTTGGCGGCCCCCCATACGCCGGGGCGTGCAGGGGCCGCAAGCGGGCACCGCGTGACGGTTGCGCGGCGCGGAGCGCCCCCGGCGCCCCATGCCGGGCTCTCACGCGCTGCGGCTGCATCGCTTGTCCCCTGGGCGGTCCCCGGCATCGCGCGGCCCGGCCGCCGGGCGGGTCCGTACCGGCTGCCATCCGGCGCACCAGGCACCGTCCCCGCCTGGCCCCATGCGCGACGATGCGGACCGACGCGCGCGCGGGGGGCGCGATCGCGCCGGTGCGGGGCGCCGCCGCATCGAGGGTCCGGCGGGCACGCCATTTTTTGCCGGCGCCTCCACCCGTTGCGAGGATGGAGCGATGGCAGCGGAGGGCTGCTCGCCTGAGGTCCGGGATCCTGCCGCTCCGCCCCCGTACCAGGCCGGCCGGCGGCGTCGGGCAATGCGGCGCCGGACCTGATCCCGGCCTGCCCACCCTACCGCGCCCGCCACGTCTCCGCCCGGAGCGTACTCGGATTCAGGTGCCCCGTCGGCCGCACCCCCTCCAGCCAGCGCGGCCAGACATGCGCGTCCGCTCGGAACCAGAGCGGCAGCGCCGGCAGGTCCTCCGCATAGATCGCCTGCAGCCGCGCCCAGAGCACCCGCCGCTTCGCCGCGTCCAACTCGATGGGGATCGCCTCCAGCAGCGCGTCCATCTCGGCGTTGCGGTAGCCGCCGTAATTCTGGCCGGACCAGTTGCGCGCCTCGCTCGGGATCTCGTCGGAATGCAGGGTGCTGCGCGGCACGCCCTCCGGCGCACTGATCCAGGCGAACAGTGCCAGGCCCTGGAAGCGGCGCCGCGACAGCGTCTCGGCGAACAGCACGCGCGGCGGCTCGTTCCTGATGCGCGCCTCGATGCCGGCCGCGCGCCACATGCCCTGCAGCACCTGCTGCACCTGTTCCCGCGCGCGGTTGCCGGCGGTGGTCATCAGCTCGAGCGAGAGTCGCTCGCCCCCGGCGTTGCGGCGGATGCCGTCCGGCCCGCGCCGCCAGCCGGCCTCGTCCAGCAGGGCATTGGCGGCCGCGGGGTCGAAGCCCACCACGCCGACGCTGCCGTCATGCATCGGATCGAGCGGGTTGACGCTGGTGCTTGCGACCGTCTGCCGGCCCTCGAACAGCCGCGCCACGATCTGCGCGCGGTCGGTTGCCAGCAGCAGCGCGCGGCGCACCCGCGGGTCCGAGAGCGCCACGTTGTCGTGCCGGAGATCCAGGTGCTCGTAGATCAGGCCGGGACGGTAGTGGAAGCGGAAGCGCTCGCCGGTGCGGCGTTCCAGCGCCGCCGCCTGCTCCACCGGCAGCCCGAGCTCGCCGGCCACCATGTCCACCTGCCCGGCCAGCAGCTGCGCCTCCAGGGCCGCGGTGTTCTCGACGGTGCGGACCTGGATGCGGCGGAAGGCCGGCGCGGTGCCTGCCCAGGCCGGGTTGCGCTCCAGCGTGACACCGGCGCCGGGCTGCACGGCGGTGATGCGGAAGGGGCCGGACCACAGCGCCGGGTTCGCCGTCTCGGTGTCGTAGGCCGTGCGGTTGCGGTAGCCGCGCGGGTCGGCCTGCCAGCGCGCCCGCTCGACATGCGCGGGCAGGGGCTGGAAATCGCCCAGCGAGGCGAACTCGAAGGTGACCTTGTCGAAGCGGATGGTGATGGTGCGCGCATCCTCGACGATCAGCTCATAGGCCGAGCGGTAGAATTCGGTGCCGCCGAAGCCGGTCGCCTCGTTGCGGCCCGCTTCCCAGGCGAAGCGCAGATCCTCGGCCGAGACCGGCCTGCCGTCGCCCCAGCGCAGCCCCTCGCGCAGCCGCCAGGTGGCGCGCAGGCCGGGCTTGCCGTCCGGCGTCGTCTCCCGCGCGGCAAGGCCGTTCTCCAGGCTGGGCAGGGTCTCGCAGAACAGGCAGGCGAGCTTCCACTCGGCGTCGTAGGCGGTGACGGGGCGGCGCGCGAAGCCCAGCACGTAGGACTTCGCCGCCATGTTCTCGATGTTGGGGTGGAAGGTGGAGGGGAATTGGGTGATGCCGATGGTGAGGCTGTCGCGCGCGGCGGGCTGTGCCGGCTGGGCGCCGGCGGGGGAGGCGAGCAGGGTCAGAGCGAGAAGTGGCAGGAGCCAGCTCATGCGTAGGCCTTTGCTGCGATCACACGATCCATGCCGCGCACGAGAAACGCCTGTCGAAGTGCCGGGGTCTCCTGATTGGCTGCCCAGAATGCCCCACGCAGCGCCTGCGCGGCCTGGACGTCGTCGGCATGCAGTTCCACCCCCGATGCATCGTACATCGGGACCATCCGCGAAGCGTCCGCCGGCGCATTGCGCCATCGCGAATCCGCGGCCTTCCGTCGCAAGGCCAGCAACAGCGCTTCTTCAAGATGAGCGATGATCTGCGAGCCAGTCCAGCCACCTCCGCCAGGGCTCCAGGCAAAGGACGTCGCGCCGTCCGCCTTCGCCTCGAAATGCTGGTCGGCCTCGACGGTTGTCTCCGTGTGCTCGACGGCGGAGGTTCGGTTGCTCCTGGCGGGTCGCAACAGGAAATCGGGTGCCTCACCTTTTTCAACCGTGAGCGGGAAGGCAGCAGGGCACGCCTGGTGAAGGAAGATCAGCAATTCGACGATGGCGAAATGCTCACGGTGGCCTGCCCGACGGCCCTCCCCACGCGCCGGTACCGGTCGGCGCATGCCCAGCAGCATCGCCAGGCCCTCCGGGCCAGCGGCAACCAGCGTGGGGAGTTCGTCACTTGCAATCGGGTGGCTCACGGCACGTTACCCTCATTACTGTGTCCGCTCCGCGCTCGGGATGAATCCGTGCCATCATCGGGCTTCGCTTGACCATCGCGCCGCTGCCCAGCTCAACCCGAGAATCCGAACCGCATCGTCGTCGATCCGGTAGCTCATGCGGAATCGCCCGCGCGCCACGAGTATGCTGAAGCGGCCCTTCTCGTCGGCACGGATGCCCATGCGCGGGAAATCGGAAAGACGTTCGCCGGCCAGCGCGAATTCCTCCGTCAGGCGTCGCGCCGCGCGCGGGCTGGTCTCGTGCAATGCCAGGACAAGCGCATTCGCATCATCGACTGCACCCCGCGTCCAGATGATCCTCAATGCTGCTTCTTCGCCTTGTCGGCCGCGTCCAGAACGCGAGCCAGCTCCGCCATGGCCTCCTCGTGCGACAGGACGCGACCGGCGGCGATGTCCGCCTCGCCGCGGAGGATCTTTGCCCGCATCTCAAGGTTCGCGGCGACGTGTTCAGTGATCGCGTCGAGCGCCACCAATTCCGGCGAACGTCCCTCCGTTCGCGCGATCTCGGCAAGAGTCTCGCTGAGCCCCGGTGTCAGCGTCACCTTCAGAGTCGAGTCGACCAATATCCTGCCCTCCCTCTACTCCGCCGCCTTCTTCGCCATCACCGCCCGCGCCTCCTCGAGCGACCCCGGCCCGCCGCGCGACTTCGACCAGGCCACCGGGTCGCCGAGGAATTTCCGCACCTCGCCCAGCGCCGCGTCGGAAAAGTAGGGGCGCTCGCGGCAGACCTCCAGCACGTCCCACCAGGTGCAGAGATGGTGCAGGTTCAGGCCCATCCCGCGCATCTGCTCGAAGCTGCCGGGGAAGACGCCGTAGTAGAACACCACGAAGGTGTGGTCGCAGGTGGCGCCCGCGTCGCGCAGCGCCTGGGCGAAGCGGATCTTCGACCCCCCATCGGTGGTCAGGTCCTCGACCAGCAGGGTGTTCCGGCCCTCGGGCACGTCGCCCTCGATCTGCGCGCCGCGGCCGAAGCCCTTCGGCTGCTTGCGCACATAGGCCATCGGCGTGAGCATGCGGTCGGCGATCCAGGCGGCGAAGGGGATGCCGGCCGTCTCGCCGCCCGCCACCACGTCGATGGTCTCGTAGCCCACATGCCGGCCGATCTTCTCCACGGCGAGGTCGCAGATGCGGTTGCGGGCGCGGGGGAAGTAGATGATCTTGCGGCAGTCGATATAGACCGGGCTCTTCCAGCCCGAGGTGAAGGTGTAGGGCTCCTCGGGGCGGAAATTCACCGCCTTGATCTCCAGCAGGATGCGCGCGGTGGTCAGCGCGGCGTCCCGGTCCCATTCGGTGGCATGGTGAGGGGCGGTGGCGTGGTGCGGCGCGGCGGCCATGGCGGCAATCCTTCGGCGGTCGGCGGCAATGGCGTCTCGTAACCCTGGCCCCCTGCAACGTCCATGACGACGGAGGTCTGGGTGCTGGCGGACCCACGGGCCGGGACGGCGGCGCAGGCGCTCGGCATCGCGGATCGGCTGGGCCGGCCGTTCCGCACCCTGGCGCTGGATTGGGGTCCGCTCGCGCGCATTCCCTGGCCTTGGCCGACCCTGGCGGGGCTGGCCCCGGCAGCGCGCACCGCGATCCACCCGCCCTGGCCGCGCCTGGTCATCGCCGCCGGCCGCCGCTCCGCGCCGGTTGCGCTCTGGCTGGGGCGGCGCGGCGCCCGCACCGTGCATTGCATGCGCCCCGGCATCGGCGCCGGCCGGTTCGACCTGCTGGTGCTCGGGCGGCACGACCGGCCCGCCGCCCGGCCCAACATCCTGCCAATCCTCGGCGCAACGCACCGGGTGTCGCCCGCGCGGCTCGCGGCGGCGCGGGAGGAATGGGCCGCCAGCTTCGCCGCCCTCCCGGGGCCGCGCGTCGCGCTGCTGGTCGGCGGGCCGGTCCGCACCGGGGGCGTGGATCCCGGCGTTGCCGCTGCCATCGGCCGGCAGGTCGCGGGCTTCGCCGGCAGCGTGCTCGCCACCACCAGCCGCCGTACCGGGGCGGCGGCGACGCGGGCCCTTGCCAGGGCGCTCGCGCCGGTGCCGCACCGCCTGTATGCCTGGGGCGACGCCGGGCCGAACCCCTTCGCCGGCTTGCTGGCCTGGGCCGACGCCGTCGTGGTCACCGGCGATTCCGTCTCGATGCTGTCGGAGGCGCTGATGACGCCGGGGCCGGTCTTCGTCGCCGACCCCGGTGGCCTCGGCCCGCGCCACCGGGCGCTGCATGAGAGCCTCTATGCCGCCGGCCAGGCCCGTCCGCTGGCGGCGGCCGGCACGCCTTTCCCGCGGGCGCCGCTGGACGAGACCGGCCGCGTCGCGGCGGCAGTCGCCGCGCGCCTGTTCAGCGCCCCCGCGCCGGGCTGACCTGGCCGAGGGCCGCCAGCAGCGCGGCCACGCCACCGATCTCGCCGAACAAGCTGGCGCCGCGCGACAGGCTCCCGGCGAGCGACAGGTCCAGCAGCGCCGCGCCGCCAAGCGCCAGCGCGACGACCAGCACCGCCTTCCTGATCGCCGGTGCGTTCCACGCCACCCGGGGTGCCGGCACGGCGCCGGACGCCGGCGGCATGAAGGGCAGGGGGCCTCCACGATAGCCGATGCTTGCAGCGGGCGGGCAGCGCTGCTCCGGCACGGCGGCGGCGGGCGCGCCGAAGCGCGACCACTCCACCGCGACCGGATCGAAGCCCTCGATGCGACGGCCCATGGCACTCATGACCGGAATTCCTTCTGCTGGATCGCGCCCTGGCCGGCGCGCCGTGGCGTGGACTCTGCCGCGCCGTGCACGGTGGGGGATCACGTCCGCTGCGGACGGCCCCCATCCGCTTTCCGCATCGCCGCGCCCGCCGGGCGATGGCCGCGGTGCCTGCCTGCCGCGGCCGGACATCCGCTTTCCGGATGGCGACCGGCACCCCACATCCGGTGCATGGACATGCTGCTGCACTTCCGCGCCTTCGTGCGCGTGGCCGAGCTTGGCGGCTTCTCCGCCGCGGCGCGGGCGCTGAACGCCTCCCAGCCCGCCATTTCGCGCCAGATCGCCGATCTCGAGCAGCGCGTGGGCGCGCGGCTGCTGCACCGCTCCCCGACCGGCGTGTCGCTGACCGAGGAGGGGCGGAGCTTCCTCGGCGCCGCCCGCGCGGCGCTGGATGCCGCGGACACCGCCCTCGGCGCGGTCGGCGCCTCGCGCGGCGAGGTGGAGGGGCTGGTGCGGCTCGGCAGTTCGATCGCCTTCGGGCGGCTGCAGGTGATCCCCCGTCTGGCCGCGCTGCTGGAACGCCACCCCGCGCTCTCCATCGAGCTGGCGCTCTCGGATGGCGTGGTGGACCTGGTGCAGGAGGGGATCGACGTCTCCATCCGCATCGGCACCGTCACCGATCCGGACCTGGTGGTGCGCCGCCTCGGCACCAGCCGCCGGGCGGTGGTTGCGACGCCGGGCTACGTCGCCCGGGTCGGCAGGCCGGCGCATCCGGACGAGCTTGCCCAGCACCAGTGCATCCGCTTCATGGGCCTCGCCACGCGCGAGGGCTGGCCCTTCGAGGGGCCGGATGGCGAGACCTTCACCGTGCCGGTCCGTGGCCAGCTCCGCGCCAATACCTCGGAGGTGGTGCGCGAGGCGGTGCTGCAGGGCCTCGGCTTCGGCCTCTGCCCGGTCTGGATGTTCTGCCGCGAGCTGCGCGACGGCACCGTGGTGCCGGTGCTGACCGACTGGACGCCGACGGCGCTGCCCATCCAGGCCGTGTTCAGCAGCCGCCGCCAGGTGCCGGCGCGGGTGCGCGCGGTGGTGGAGCACCTGGCCGCGGAGTTCCGCACCGACCCGCTGCTGACCGAGGCCAGGGCTGCGTGAGCGCGCCGGGACAGGGTTACCGCGGCAGGGCACCGGGCGAATCCGCCGCCATGACCTCCACTGCCGCCTTTCCCCCGCGCGCGGCCACCGTCCGGCGTGCCGCGAAGCCCCGCATCGCCTGGCCCTGGCTGGATCGGGCCGGGCGCTTCTCGCCGCTGAAGGCCTCGGTGCTGCTGATGGCCCTGCTGCCGGGGGCGGCGGTGGCGTGGCTGCTGGCGACGGGACAGATGGGCGCGGAGCCGTTCAAGCAGGCGGCGCGCGAGGTCGGGACGATCACCTACCGCATGCTGCTGCTCACGCTGCTGGTGACGCCCCTGCGCGCGGTGGCGGACTGGCCGGCGATCGTGCAGGTGCGCCGCATGCTCGGGCTGGTGACGCTGGGCTACGCGCTGGCGCATCTCGGCCTCTACGTGGCGCACATGAACGGCGACCTGGCCAAGGTCGCGTCGGAGATCGCGCTGCGGGCCTACCTGACCCTCGGTTTCGTCGCGCTGCTGGGGCTGGCGGTGCTGGGCGCGACCTCGACGGACGCGGCGATGAAGCGCATGGGCCGCGGCTGGAAGCGGCTGCACCGGCTGGTGGTGCCGATCGCGCTGCTCGGCCTCGTGCATTTCTTCATCCAGTCCAAGGCGGACGTGACCGAGCCGACGCTGATGGCCGGCTTCGTGATCTGGCTGCTGTGCTGGCGGACGCTGCCGCGGGAGCTGCAGGCCTCGGGGCTCGGCCTGCTGGCGGTGGCGGTCGTCGCGGCGCTGGGGACGGTGATCGTCGAATATGCCTGGTACGCGCTGGCGACGCGGATTCCGGCCGAGCGGGTGCTGGCGGCCAATCTCGATGTGCTGAACGGGCTGCGGCCGGCGGTGATCGTGCTGATCACGGGGCTGCTGGCGGCGGCGGTGCCCGGGCTGCGGCGTCGCCTGGCCTGGCGCCGCGGGGCCACCGCGTGACCGGCGAGAGGGAGGGTACGAATCGGCCGGGGCGGGGCTATGCTCAAGCCATGGAAGCAGTCCCGACGATCCCCGGCGCCGCCCCGCCGCCCCGCCTGCCCTGGGAAATCCACCCCGCGCTCGCCGAGGACCGCCTGCGCATCTGCGCGCGCATGCTGGCCAATGCGCGGCGCGACGCGCTGGCCATGGCGAGCTACGAGCTCGGCGACGACGCCTGGTCGGTGGGCTGCCGCGCCTTCGCCTTCGGCCGCCATCGGCTGGAGCGTGCCGCGCGCTCCGGCGAGTATCCCTGGCTGGAGGTGCTGGACGACAGCGCGCATTTCGTCTTCGTCATCGGCTCCAACGGCAATGGCGTGCCGGTGCGGTTCTACCGTGGCGCCGCCGAGGACCCGACCGAGCGCACCCTGCGCCAGCAGGAGCAGGAGGCCGAGCAGCTTTCGCTGGCGCTGGGCGAGGACGCCGCCGAGGGCCTCGCCTTCCGCTTCGCCGTCGAGACCGATGCGCAGGGCCGGGTGGACCGGGTGGTCTTCCTCGCACTGCGCGGCGAGGACCGGGCCGAGTGCTTCTGGCCCGTGCCGCTGGACATGCCGGCCGGCGTGAGGGGCGCGGTTGTCGAACAGCCGCGGCTGATCGCCGATGACGGCTATGCCGGCCCACCCGCGGTGAAGGGGCCGGCGGCGCTGCCGCCGCCGACGCCGCGCCGGACGGTGCGCATGGTCAACCGGCGGCAGTCCACGCTGCTGTGACCGCCCATGTTGCCGTGACCGCGGCGGAGCCTCAGCGCGGCGCGGCGAGCCAGGCCGACAGGTTCGTCCGGATCCGCTCCAGCGCCGGCACGTCGGGCGGTGGCAGCGGGAAGTCGGTGCCGGTGATCGTCTCGAAGGCCTCGATGTAGAGGCGCGCGGCTTCCAGGCGGATCTCGTCGGGGATCGGCGGGATCGGATCCCTGTAGGGGTCGCAGCGCGCGACCACCCAGTTGCGCACGAAATCCTTGTCGAAGCTCTGCGGCGGCGCGCCGACCTCGAAGCGCTGGGGGTAGCTGGCGGCGAACCAGTAGCGGCTGGAATCCGGGGTATGGATCTCGTCGGCCAGCACGATGCTGCCCGCCTCGTCCAGGCCGAATTCGTATTTCGTGTCCACCAGGATCAGGCCGCGCTGCGCGGCGATCTCCCGGCCGCGGGCGAACAGCGCGAGGGCATGGGCGGAGACCTCCTCCCATTGCGCCGGCGTCAGCAGCCCGCCCTCCAGGATCCGGGCCGGTGTCAATTCCTCGTCATGGCCGGCGTCGAAGGCCTTGGTGGTCGGCGTGATGATGGTGGTCGGCAGTTTCCCGTTCGGACGCAGGCCGTCGGGCAGGCGATGGCCGTACATCTCCCGCCGTCCGGCGCGGTACATCGACAGGATCGAGGTGGAGGTGCTGCCCGCCAAGTAGTCGCGCACCACCACCTCCACCGGCAGGATCGAGAGGCGCCGGCAGACCAGCACGTTGGGGTCCGGATGGGCGAGGACGTGGTTGGGACAGAGGTCCGCCGTGCGGTCGAACCAGAAGCGCGCGAGCCCGGTCAGCACCCCGCCCTTCAGCGGCACGGTCGTGAGGATGCGGTCGAAGGCGGAGAGGCGGTCCGTGGCGATGATGATGCGGCGGCCGTCGGGCAGGTCGTAATTCTCCCGCACCTTGCCGCGGTAGTGGTTCGGCAGGGCGGGGAGGGCGGCGTCGTCCAGCACGAAGCCGGCATAGGGGGCGAGGGCGGCGGCGGTGATGGGCATGGTGCCAGTCTGGTGCCGGCGCGCGCGCTCCGCCAGCGCGGGTTGAGCGGCGCCGGCCGCCGCGCCATGGTGCCGCCCCGAACCGACCCGGAGGAGACGCCGCCATGGCGAACCGCACGCACAAGATCGCCGTGATTCCCGGCGACGGCATCGGCAAGGAAACCACCCCCGAGGGGCTGCGCGTGCTGGATGCCGCGGCGCGGCGCTTCGGCTTCGACCTGCAGGTCACCCACTACGATTGGTCCTGCGAGACCTATGCGCAGACCGGCCGGATGATGCCGGAGGACGGCCTCGATCGGCTGCGCGACAGCGACAGCGTCTTCCTCGGCGCGGTGGGATGGCCCGGCGTGCCGGACCATGTCTCGCTCTGGGGCCTGCTGATCCCGATCCGCCGCGGCTTCGACCAGTACGTGAACCTGCGCCCCTGCAAGCTGCTGCCGGGGGCCACCACGCCGCTGGCCAACCGCGGCCCGGCGGACATCGATTTCACCGTGGTGCGCGAGAACACCGAGGGCGAGTACAGCTCGGTCGGCGGGCGGATGTTCCCGGGGACGGAGCGCGAGTTCGTCTCCCAGCAATCCATCCTGACCCGCATCGGCTGCGACCGGGTGATGAAGTACGCCTTCGAGCTGGCGATGACCCGCAGGCGGAGGAAGGTGACCAGCGCCACCAAGTCCAACGGCATCACCTTCACCATGCCCTACTGGGACGAGCGCTTCGCCGCGATGGCCGCGCAATACCCGGAGGTGACGACGGACCAGTTCCACATCGACATCCTCTGCGCGCATTTCGTGCAGCATCCGGACTGGTTCGACGTGGTGGTGGGCTCCAACCTGTTCGGCGACATCCTGAGCGACCTGGGGCCGGCGGTGGCGGGCAGCATCGGCATCGCGGCGAGCGCCAACATCAACCCGGAGAAGGCGTTCCCCTCCATGTTCGAGCCGGTGCACGGCTCGGCGCCCGACATCGCGGGGAAGTGGATCTGCAACCCGATCGGCCAGATCTGGTCCGGCGCGATGATGCTGCAGCACCTCGGCGAGAAGGCCGCCGCCGACGCCATCACCACCGCCATCGAGACCATGCTGCGCGAGGGCGGGCCGCGCACGCGCGACATGGGCGGCCAGGCCGGCACGGTGGATGTCGGCAAGGCGCTGGCAGCAGCGGTCGAGAGGGCCTAGGATCGCGCCATGTCCGCCGCCCTGCGCCCGCCCCGGATGACGATCGCGGAGTTCCTCGCCTGGGAGGAGGGGCAGGAGCTGCGCTGGGAGTTCGACGGGTTCGAGCCGGTGGCGATGACCGGCGGCACCTTCGCGCATGGCCAGTTGCAGCGGAACATGACCCTCTCCATCGGTGGCCGGCTGCGCGGCTCGCCCTGCCAGATCATCGGCAGCGACGTGAAGATCGAGGCCGCTGGCGCGATCCGCTACCCCGATGCCTTCGTCACCTGCTCGCCCGTTGCCGCCAACGCCACCGTGGTGCGCGATCCGGTGGTCGTGTTCGAGGTCCTCTCCCCCTCCACCGCGGGGACCGATCGCATCGTGAAGAACCGCGAATACGCCGCGACGCCCTCCATCCGCCGCTACGTCATGCTGGAGCAGGACTGCGTCGCCGCCACCGTCTTCCACCGCCAGGACGGCGACTGGATCGGCCACCTGGTCGGCCCGCACGATACGCTGCACCTGCCGGAGATCGGCCTCGAACTGCCGCTCGCGGAGCTCTACGAGGGTGTCGAGGTGCTGCCCGGCCCGGCGCCATCCGCCGCGCTGCCCTGAGTCCCGGGACACTTGAACGGCCATTCATACGCCGCTAGCATGGCTGGAAGTTGCGAGTGATTCTCATATCCTCGCGCCGCGGAGAACAACCCATGGTCCGTGCGCCGCACCAGCGCCGCGCCGGCGACGGCGCCGTCAGCATCATCGCGCGCCGCTGCGAGCGCGCCGTGGTCACCGCCTATCGCGAGCTGCGCGAGGCCGGAACGGACGACCTCTCCGCCTTCCGCGCCTGCACCACCCTCTACCGCGTGCATCATCCGGAAGCCTCGGTCGCAGAGGCCCGGCGGCTGGTCGCGGAATGGGTGGACCACCACGTCGTGCGTGCCGCGGCCGGCCCGACGCAGGGCTGTGCCTGCGACTGACGCCTGCCGCCGTCAGCCGGCGCCGGTCGCCCAGGCGATCGAGGCCCGCGCCAGGGCATCGATGGTGTCGGCGACCGGAAAGGGCAGGGCAGGGCCGGCCGCCATGGCCAGCGGCAGTTCCGTGCAGCCCAGCACCACGGCCGCGGCGCCGCGCGCGGCCAAGCGACGCGCCGCCTCCGCCGCGCCGGCATGGGCCTCCGGTACCCGGTTCGCCTTCACCAGCGCGATCGCCGGCGTGACCAGCGCGTCCATCTCGGATGGCTCCGGCACCAGGCAGGCATAGCCGAGGTGCGCCAGCCGGTCCTGGTAGAGCCGCATGGCCAGGGTGCCGGACGTGCCCATCACGCCGATCGTCCCCGGTGTCACCCCGAGGCGGCGCAGCTCGTCCGCGGCGGCATCCACGATGTGCAGGATGGGCAGGGCGGTAGCGGCCTGCAGGGGCTCGAACCAGCCATGCGCCGTGTTGCAGGGAATGGCGATCGCGCCGGCGCCAGCCGCCTCCAGGCCGCGGATGCCGCGCATCAGCGCGGGCAGCGGATCCTCGCCCCCGGCCAGCCGCGCCGCGGACCGGTCCGGCACGCGCGGATCGGACCAGAGCACGGCGGGGATGTGGTCCTGGTCGCGCAGCGCGGGGGTGAGCAGGGTGAGCCGCAGCATGAACTGCGCGCTGGCCAGCGGCCCCATGCCGCCGAGCACGCCGAGCACCCGATCCACCACGCCCGTACCCTCCGCCCTTTCGGCCGGCGGGATTGTGGCAGATCGGGCACCCCGGGGCGATGGCCGCGGCGTGTCCGGTCAGCCCGGGTCCATGAAGTTCGACATGACGCTGGAGCGGAAGATCAGCTCGCGCATCGCCGGGCTTTCGTGGCCGCGGTCGGCGACCAGCGCCTCCATCGGGCAGAACAATTCGTGCGGCTGGGCAATCTGCGATTCTGCGAAATGGTCGAAATGCCTGCGCGCCAGGCCGAACAGGACGCGGGCATCGCGCACCGGCAGGATCAGGGGCGTGCTCGGCTCGCCGGCCAGCATCCGGATCAACCGCCAGCGCGGCGTCAGGTCGTTGGGCTGGGCCGGCGCCAGCAGCCAATCCACCGGGCAGACCGCGACCAGCGACGACACGGAGGGCGCGAAGCGGGAGCGCTTGTCGAGCAGGTTGGGCAGGGAGGAGCAGGCCTCGATGCAGAGGATGTCCACATAGGGGTCCTCGGCACTTGGGCTGAAGTGCAGCCACAGCCCATCCGGCAGGGTGCGCAAGCGGTTCGAGCCCGGAACCTTGAGGAACGGGTGCGTGGAGATGTTCGGCTCTCCGGGCCGCCCCTTCAGCCAGATCCCGGGCTGTTTCAAGCTGGCGGTCATGCCGGGCGGGCGCTGCGGCCATTTCCTGAGCTGGGTCCGGACCAGGCGATCCATGACAGGGCCGGAGTTGGGGTGCATGCGTACCCTCGCAGGAGGAAAGCAGGCCGTAAACACAACCTATACGCGCATGTTCCTCTAATTGGTTCGATCATGCAAGGGAAGCGACGGAAAAAGACTCACACGACGTCAACGGTGGAGTCGCGCCCGCTGGGTGAGTCGTGTTTCGGAAACGGTGCCTTATTGAGAAAGCCGCGCCGATTATGGCTGCGCTGGGACTCGACTCAGTGCCATGTGCCGCAAAAACGGGACAGGACTCATGCAAATCGCCTCAATCTCTGCAACGAGTCGCAATCTAAAGAGATATGCCCCTCGAAACCCGGGGCAGGATGCAATTCCACGCCCCTGCGCCGTCCTTCGCAAAGCCGATAGCCAAGCGCCTGCGCGGCCGGCGCCACGAGGCATTCCCGTGGAACGACTCAGCCGCGGGCCGACATCGCCACATAGTCCCGCGGCCCCGACCCGGTGTAGAGCTGGCGCGGCCGGCCGATGCGCTGCGCGGGATCCTCGATCATCTCCTTCCACTGGCTTACCCAGCCGACGGTGCGTGCCACGGCGAACAGCACGGTGAACATGCTGGTCGGGATGCCCATCGCCTTCAGGATGATGCCCGAGTAGAAATCAACGTTCGGATAGAGCTTGCGCGACAGGAAGTACTCGTCGGTCAGGGCGATCCGCTCCATCTCGATCGCCATGTCCAGCAGCGGCTCGTTCTTGATGCCGAGCTCGCCGAGCACCTCGTGGCAGGTCTCCTTCATGATCTTCGCGCGCGGGTCGAAATTCTTGTACACCCGGTGGCCGAAGCCCATCAGCTTGGTGTGGCTGTTCTTGTCCTTCACCTCGGAGATGAAGGCGGGGATGTTCTTCGGGTGGCCGATCTCGGCCAGCATCTTCAGCACCGCCTCGTTGGCGCCGCCATGGGACGGGCCCCAGAGTGCCGCGATGCCGGCGGCGACGCAGGCGAAGGGGTTCGCGCCCGTGCTGCCGGCCAGCCGTACCGTGGACGTGCTCGCGTTCTGCTCGTGGTCGGCGTGCAGCACCAGGATGCGGTCCATGGCGCGCGACAGGATCGGGTTGTTGACGTAGGGCTCCGCCGGCACGGCGTTCAGCATGTAGAGGAAATTCTCGGCGTAGTTCAGGTCGTTGCGTGGATACATGAAGGGCTGGCCGAGCGCGTACTTGTAGGCCCAGGCGGCAATCGTCGGCACCTTGGCGATGAGGCGGAAGGCGGCGATCTCGCGCTGGCGCGGGTCGTTGATGTCGAGGCTGTCGTGATAGAAGGCCGAGAGCGCGCCGACCACGCCGCACAGCACCGCCATCGGGTGCGCATCGCGGCGGAAGCCGTCGAAGAAGCGGCGCAGCTGCTCGTGCAGCATGGTGTGGCGCGTGACGCCGGTGCGGAACTCCTCGAGCTGCGACGGCGTCGGCAACTCGCCGTTCATCAGCACGTAGCAGACCTCGATGAAGTCGGACTGCTCGGCGAGCTGCTCGATGGGATAGCCGCGGTAGAGCAGGATTCCGGCATCGCCGTCGATATAGGTGATCTTGCTCTCGGTGCTGGCGGTTGCGCCATAGCCGGGATCGAAGGTGAAGACGCCGAGGTCGCCGTAGAGCTTGCGGATGTCGACCACGTCCGGGCCGAGCGTGCCGGAGAGGATCGGCAGGGTCGTGCTGCGGTTGGTTCCGCTGAGCGTGAAGGTGACGCCGGCACGGTCCGCCGCCGTCTTCGCCGTGCTGCTCATGGCGCGTGTCCTCGATGGTATGGGCCCGCGCAGTCGCGGAGCCGTCATGGTGCGGTGCACGATATCGAGCGCGCCGCATGCTTGGCAACGCGGCTTTGGAAAAAAAGCGACGATGCGTCCCGGACGGGAGGAAAGGTCGCGGCCGGCGCATGGCCTTCGCGTCGCGTCGCGTCGCGTCGCGCCACGCCCCGTCGCCGAGCCTGATGCCGGGCGTGGCGGCGAACCGGCTCAGAAGCCGCGGCGAACCTGGTCCACGTCGCTTGCCGTGGCCCAGAGGCCGCGCCGCCCATCGCGTGCCATGGCCTCGAGCGACAGCATTGCCGACGCCCCGGCACCCGCCAGCACCCAGCCATCGGCGACCAGGGAGCCGTTCAGCTCGGCGCCGCCGGCCCGGCACTGCCCGAGCAGCCGCCCCTGCGCATCGCGTCCCTGGACGCGGCACTCGACGTCCCGGCCGTTGACCAGCCGCGCCAGAGCGGCCGCCGCCGCCGCGCCGCAATCATAGCCGCGTCCCGCCGCGTCGTGGCAGATCTGGCCACGGCCCGGCGCACGCACGCCGGCCAGCCGCATCACCTGGCCATCGAGCGCCAGCGTCTCCCCATCGATGATGCGGACGGCGGCGCCCGCGGCCCGCAGGTCCTGCCCGCGCGGCCCCGACCCGAAGAGATCGCTGGGCAGCGCCACCGCCAGCCCGACCACCGCCCCGGCGGCCAGGGCGCCCGCCAGCAGCCGGCCCCAGGGGCGGGGATGATAGGCGGGGGTGAAGATGCGGCGCACGCGCATGGCCGACCCCTACCGCAAGCGGCCCTCGTCCTGCAACCCGGGCGCGAGAAGAAATTGCAGTTGCAATTTCAATAGCTTAGACATCACTCCAGAAAGTCTTCGCAACCCTCAGATCTTCCCAGGCTTCCAGGCTCCTGCGCCGTGCACCCGTACCGCGGGCGGCGGCGAAGCCTTCCACCGCGCCGGCGGCCCAGGCCGGTGCGGCCGTCCCGAGCCCGGCGACGATTCCGCGGGCCACCACGACGTCGTTGGCCAGGCCCAGCTCCTCCTGCAGCGCGGCAAGGCGCTTGAGGAAGCGGCGCGCGGCCTTGCCCGGCCAGAGCGGCGCGAAGAGCTCCGCCGCATAGCGCAGCCGCTTGGCCATCAGGCGCAGCTCGTGCAGCGCCGCGTCGTCGAGGCGGCGGATCTCCTCGCCCTCGGCGCAGAGCTTGTGCCAGCGCTTGTCGAGCAGCGCCGCGGCGAACTCCGCCAGCGGCTCGGCCAGGACCTCCGCCTGGTCCGGCGCCTGTGCCGCCTCGGCCTGCCAGGGCCGCTCCAGGATCAGCGCCAGGCCGTCGAGGACCAGGGCGCGGAACCCCGGCCCGTCGAGCTCTGCGCGCAGCGCGGCATAGGCGGCGACGCGGCGCGCCTCCACCGCGCGCAGCAGCTGCGCGATGCGGCGCTCGCCCGGCAGCGCGGCCGCGACCTTGGCGCCGATGCCGCGGAGGAAGACATCGAGGTCGCGCGCCGTGCCGAGCAGCCGCGCCAGCGCCTGCAGGCCGTCGTCGAACGCCCGCACCGCGTCGCAGCGGACCGCCGCGCGGAAGACCCGCAGCACGGAGCGCAGGCGGCGCAGCGCGACGCGCATCTGATGGACGCCCTCCGGCCCCGCCTGGGCGCGGCAGAGTGGTGCCTGGATCAGCATCACCCCCAGCAGGTGGCCCATTGCCGCGGCCAGCGCGTCCTCCACGCGCCGCGCCGCGCCGAGGTCGGGCGGACCCTGGCGGCGCGGCCGGCATTGCTCGGGCCGGGCAAGGGCCCGGGCGTCCTCGGCAAGGGCAGCCGCCGCCGGCAGCAGCGGCAGGTCG
>JAIEOP010000323.1 GCA_019750465.1 Acetobacteraceae bacterium
CGGGCGCCGCCGCCACACTCGGCGCGTCGCGCCGGGCCTGCGCGCAGGCCGCGCGGCCGCTGACCCTGCTCGTGCCCTACGCGCCGGGCGGCGGCACCGACATCACCGGCCGCGCCTTCGCCCAGCTTCTCGAGCCGGAGCTCGGCCAGACCGTCCTGGTGGACAACCGCGCCGGCGCCGCGGGCCATGTCGGCTCGGTCGCCGTGGCGCGGGCACGGCCGGACGGGCAGACCCTGCTCTTCGCCGTGGCCACCAACATCGTGGTCAACCCGCACATCCAGCGCGGCGACCGGGTGGACCTCGCCACGGCCCTGGCGCCGGTCGCGCAGGTCTCATCCTACCAGTACGTGCTGGTGGTGCATCCGGACGTGCCGGCGCGCAGCCTGGCGGAGCTGATCGCCTTCATCCGCACGAAGCCGAAGGGGGACCTTACCTATTCCTCGGGCGGGGTCGGCAATGCCAACCACCTGGCCGGCGTGCTGTTCTCCGAGGCGGCGCGCGTCGAGATGGAGCACGTGCCCTATCGCGGCACCGCGCCGGCGCTGCTGGACGTGGTGGCGGGGCGGGTGACGATGAACTTCTCCTCGCCGCCGCCGGCGATCCCGCTGGTCCGGGAGGGCAAGTTGCGCGCGATCGCGGTGACCGGGGAGCGGCGCATCGGCGCCCTGCCCGAGGTGCCGACCCTGGCCGAGGCCGGCCTGCCCGGCGCGGTGATCACCGGCTGGCACGGTGTCTTCGCCCCCGCCGGGGTGCCGGCCGAGGCGATGGACCGCCTGGAAGCCGCCAGCCGCCGCGCCGCCGATACGGCGCGCTTCAAGGAAAGGCTGGAGCATGACGGGCTGGAGCCCGCGCCCGCCGGCATCACGCGCGCCGCCTTCGCCGAGGCGGTAAAGACGGAAAGCGTCTTCTGGGCCCGCAAGGTGCAGGAACTGAGTATCCGGCTGGACTAGAGCGGGATGCGTTGAGGCAGAATCGCCGCAAACGCTGAATCCCGCGACCCAGCAAAGGCTGGAGCGTGTTGCGTAAGCGCATGCGAACGCAACACGCTCTGGCCGCGGGCGTTCAGTGCCGCCAGCGGCCGTACCAGCCGCCATAGCCGTGGCCGTAGGGATGGCCGTAGTACCAGGGCCGGTAGCCCCAACCCCAGGGCCGGTACCCTCCCCAGCCGTAGCCGAAGCCGAGCGTCACGCTCGGCGCACCGAAATAGCCCCAGCCGGGTGCCCCGTAGCCGCCGTAATACGGCGCGACATAGGGCGTGGCGTAGGGCGTGACGGTGGGCACCGAGCCGTAATAGGCATAGCCCGGCCCGGGCGGGATCACGCCCGCCTGCACCGTGTTGCCATAGCCGGTCATGCACTGGGCATAGCGCAGGTCATAGGCCTGCTGCGTGGCGGCGCCGGATGCCTGGGCATTGCCCGCGCCGATCGCCGAGCCGGCAAGCAGCCCGGTGCCGGCGCCGATCGCCGCGCCCGCCCCCGCACTGCCGGCCGCCGAGCCGATCAGGGCTCCGGCCGCGGCGCCCAGCGCGGTACCGACCGCGGCACTGCCCACCGCGGCATTGCCGGCCGCCTGGGCGGGGCTCATGCCGGTGGTGGCGACATCGCGGCAATAGGCATCCTCCTGCTGGAAACGGGCTGGGTCCTTGCCCTGGGACGGGGTGGCCAGCACCATCGGCCCGGCCGGCGGGGCCACCGCACAGGCCACGAGACCCAGCACCGGCAGCAGGGCCATGCCGGGCCGGACGCGTCGCATCGTCGCTCTCATCGTACTCATGTGTCTCGTCCCCGTCGCGGGGTTGCAGACCGCGCATATTGGGTCGCCGCGGGCGATCCGTGCATGGACCGCCGATGACGTTCCGTCATGCCAGACCGCGCCCGTGACGGTGCGGCACGTCCAGGAAGCCAGTAATTACGCCGCACCCGCGGCGAGGATGCGGCCGAACAGCGGCACCGCCGCCGCAAGCTCCGCGATCCGCACACGTTCATGTGGGGTATGCGCCGTCTCGATGGTGCCGGGCCCGAGCACCACGCAGGGCGCGATTGCCTGCAGCTCGGACGCGTCCGTGCCGTAGGGTGCGGTGCGTGCCGCCCTGCCGGTCATCTCCACGGCCAGGCGGATCAGCGGATGCTCGGCCGGCAGCTCGGGCGGCGGGCCCTCGGGGCGCAGGCGGAGCTCGAGGCCCTGGCGCTCCGCCGCGGCGCGCACCTCGGCCAGGATCGGGGCGGGATCGACGCGGCGGCTGCAGCGGAACTTGATGCGCGCGCTGGCCAGCGGGACGGTCACGTTCACCGCCGTGCCGTGGTTGTCCACCACCAGGTTGAAGTCCGAGAAGGGCGGGTCGTAGGCCGGGTCCTGCAGCGCCGGGTCGTCGCGCAGCCGCGCATGGATCGCCCGCATCTCCGCCAGGAAGGGGATCAGCGCCCAGTTGGCGTTGCGCCCCTGCCCGGTCGAGGAATGCGCCTGCACGCCGCGGGCGAAGACCTGGATGTCGGTCGAGGAGCGGTGCCCGCGCACGGGGATGAGCCCCGTCGGCTCCGCCACCACGATGCCCCGCAGGCCGAGCGCCAGCGCCGCCGGGTGCACGGCCAGCGCGCGGGCGCCATCCTTCGTCGTCTCCTCGTCGGTGGTCAGCAGCAGCGTCACCGGCACCTCCGGCGCGGCGGCCTGCGCCGCCAGGATGCAGGCGGCGACCGGCCCCTTCATGTCGGCGCTGCCGAGGCCGTGCAGCACGCCGTCCGCGTCGATGCGCGGCGCCCAGGGATCCGCCTGCCAACCGGTGTCGGGGACGGTGTCCATGTGGCCGGAAAGGGCGTGGCCACCTTTCGGCCCCCTGTGGGCGATCAACGCGCGCCTGGCCACCCCGTTGCCATCCGCATAGTCCACGCGCACGACGTCGAAGCCCGCCAGCTCCCGCTCGATGCGGTCGGCGACGGCGAGGTTCGAGCGCGAGGACCGGCTGTCGATTGCGACAAGATCGGCGGCGAGGCGGGCCACCCGGGCGGCGGTGTCATCCATGCGGCCCATGCTTGTCGCGCGGGGCGGAAAGGGCAAGTCTGCCGCCATGCCCGACCTGCGCTACCTCGACCCCCGCACCGGCCGCACCTGGCCGCTCGATCCGCCCAGGTGGTGTGGCGACGGCCAAGGGGGTGAGCCTGCGCCCCTGCTGCTCACCAGCATGCACGGCATGACGCCGGAGGAGGTGGAGAGCGGCGAGCGCAGTCTCTGGCGCTACCGCGCCGCCCTGCCGCCGCTGGCCGGCGAGCCGATCAGCATGGGCGAGGGCTGCACCCCGCTGCTGGAGCGCCGCATCGCCGGCGGCACGGCGCTGCTGAAGTGCGAGTGGTTCATGCCGACCGGCTCCTTCAAGGACCGCGGCGCGTCGGTGATGCTCTCGCTGCTGCGGGCGCAGGGGATCACGGAGGTGCTGGAGGACAGCTCGGGCAATGGCGGCGCCGCCATCGCCGCCTATGCCGCGGCCGGCCGGATGCGGGCGAAGATCCTGGTCCCCGAGAGCACCTCCCCGGCCAAGACCGTGCAGTCGCGCGCCTCCGGCGCCTCCATCGAGCTGGTGCCGGGCAGCCGGCAGGACTGCGCCGACGCGGCGCTGCGCGGGGCGGAGGCGATCTTCTACGCCAGCCACAACTGGCATCCCTTCTTCCTGCAGGGGACCAAGACCCTGGCCTACGAGCTGTGGGAGGATCTGGGGTTCAAGGCGCCGGACAACGTCATCGTGCCCTGCGGCGCGGGCTCCAACGTGCTCGGCTGCGGCATCGGCTTCGGCGAGCTGCTGCGGCGCCGGCAGATCGCCCGCCTGCCGCGCATCTTCGCCGCCCAGCCGGAGCATTGCGCGCCGATCGCCCGCGCCTTCCTGGGCGCGCCGTCCGCCGCGCCGCGGCCAACCCTGGCGGAGGGCACCGCCATCGCCCAGCCGATCCGCCTGCCGGAATGCCTCGCCGTGCTGCGCGAGAGCAGTGGCGGCGCGGTGATGCTGTCGGAGGAGGAGATCGGCGCGGCGACGCTGGAGCTGGCGCGCAGCGGCATCTACGTGGAGCCCACCTGCGCCCAGGCCGCGGCCGCCTTCGGGCACCTGCTCCGGGCCGGACGTATCAAGTCTGGCGAAACGACGGTCGTGGTGCTGACGGGCACGGGGCTGAAATCCACCCCGCGCATCGCCGAGCTGCTGGGGGTGGCGCTGTGACGGGACCGCGCATCGCCCTGCTGGGCTTCTCCATCGAGTGCAACCGCTTCGCCCCGCCCGCGACCGAGGCCGATTTCCGCGGCCGCTGCTGGGTGGAAGGCGCGGCGCTGCTGGAGGACGCCCGGAGCCCCGCGCCTGCCGCGCTCGGCGAGATGCCGGGCTTCGTGCAGGACATGGACGCGGCCGGGCCGTGGCGGCCGGTGCCGATCCTGCTCGCCATGGCGGAGCCGAACGGGCCGGTTGAGCACGCCGTCTTCGCACGCATGATGGCGACCTGGCGCGCCGGCCTGGAGGCGGCGCGCGGCGCGCTGGATGGCGTCTACTGCGTGCTGCACGGCGCCGGGCTCACGACGGACCTCGACGACCCCGAAGGCGCGCTGCAGGGGCTGGTGCGGGAGGTGCTGGGGCCGGGCGTGCCGCTGGTGTGCAGCCATGACCTGCACGCCAATGTCTCGGACGCCATGGTGCGCGACTGCGATGGCTTCGTGGGCTACCGCACCAACCCGCATGTGGACATGCGCGCCCGCGGCGCCGAGTCTGCGCAGTTGCTGCGGCGGATCATCGGCGGGACGCGGACGCACCTCGCCCTCCGCCGCCTGCCGATCGTGGCGCCCACCGTCTCCATGCTGACCGCCCAGGGTCCCTATGCCGAGGTGATCGACCTCGGGCAGGCGATGCAGGCGAAGGACCCGGCGCGCATCCTCAACGTCTCCGTCATGGGCGGCTTCGCCTATGGTGACACGCCCTTCAACGGCATGGCGGTGATCGTCACCGCGACCGACCGCGGCGCCGCGGAAAGCCTGGCCGATACGCTGGCGCTCGCCGCCTGGGAGCGGCGCGGCCGCTTCACCGCGCGCCTCACGCCACTGGAGGACGCGGTGCGGCTGGCCAAGGAGAGCCCGGTGCCGCACATCTTCGCCGATGTCGCGGACAACCCGGGCGGCGGCGGGCGCGGCAACACGATGGCGATCCTGGAGGCCTTCCACGCGGCGGGAGTGGAGGGTTGCCTGGTCGGCATCATCCACGACCCGCTGGTGGCGGCGGAGGCGCACCGCCTCGGCACCGGGGCGCGCTTCACCGCGCGTTTCAACCGGCCGCAGGGCACGCTCGCCGCCGATGATCCCTTCAGCCGCCCCTTCGCCGCCGAGGCCGAGGTGGTGGCGCTGTCGGACGGCCAGGTCACCGGGCGCCGCGGGCTCTATGCCGGGACGGCGGTGCGGCTCGGCCCGACGGCGGCGCTGCGCCTCGGCGGCATCACGGTGGTGGTGACCACGCATCGCCACCAATGCGCCGACCCTGCCTTCTTCGAGCATCTCGGCCTCGACATCGGCGCGGCGCGGGCGGTGGTGGTGAAGAGCCGCGGCCATTTCCGCGCCGGCTTCGACGAATTCTTCCCGCACGAGCGCGTGGTGGAGGTGGACGGGCCGGGCCTCACCTCCCCGATCCTCGACCGCTTCCCCTGGACCCGGCTGCCGCGGCCGGTGCTGCCGATCGACCCTGACACCACATGGGCGCTGCCGCCGCGCGCCGCCGCCGTGTAGGCTGGCCGGCATGACCCTCGACGACCTGCCGACACCCTGCCTGATACTCGATATCGGTGTCCTGAAGCGCAACCTGGCTGCCATGCGGGAGGCGGTGGCGCGGCACCCGGGCCTGGCGTTGCGCCCGCACCTGAAGACGGCGAAGAGCCGCGAGGTGGCACGCCTGGCTGCGCCGGATTTCGGGCCGATCACCGTCAGCACCCTCGCCGAGGCGCGGTACTTCGCGGAGGGCGGCTGGCGCGACCAGATCTATGCCGTCGGCATCACGCCGCAGAAGCTCGATGCCTTGGCGGCGCTGAATGTCGCCGGTGCTACGGTGAAAGTGATTACCGACGACCTGGACGTGGCTCGCGCCATCGCCGCGCATCCCGGCCCCCTCGCCGCGCTGGTCGAGGTGGATGTGGGCGAGGCGCGCGGCGGCGTGCCGCACGATTCAGCGCTGCTGGCGGCGATCGCCGACTCCCTCGGGCCGCGGCTCGCCGGGCTGATGAGCCATTCGGGGCACAGCTATGCTGGCCGCAGCATCGGCGACATGGCGCGCATCGCGGAGGAGGAGCGCCGCCGCATCCTCGCCGCCGCCGAAAGCCTGCGCGCGGCGGGGCACGCGCTGCCGATCATCTCCGCCGGCTCCTCGCCCACCTCGCTGCACGCGCGCGACATGGCGGGCATCACGGAAACCCGCGCCGGCGTCTACATGTTCGGCGACCTGTTCCAGGCGGAGATAGGCACGCACGCGATGGCGGACATCGCGGTGACCGTGCTGGCCTCCGTCATCGGCCGCCGGCCGGACCGCAACACCCTGCTGCTGGATGCCGGCGCGCTGGCGCTGTCGAAGGACCGCTCCACCGAAGCCACGCCGCGCGATTTCGGCTTCGGACTGGTGCTGGACCTGGATGGGCGGCCGCTGCCGGGCGAGCCCATCATCCGCCGCGCCTACCAGGAGCATGGCGAGGTGCAGTCCGCTGCACCGCTTCCCTTCGACCGCCTGCCGATCGGCGCGCGGCTGCGCGTGGCGCCGAACCACACCTGCCTTACCGCCGCGGCGCATGAGCGCTACCACGTGGTGGATGGCGGGCGCGAGGTGATCGCGGCGTGGGGCCGCGTGAACCACTGGTAGAAGGACGCATCGCCATGGCCGACGCCCCGAGGCCGCTGTTCTCCCCCGCCCGCGTGGTGCCGCTGGGCGGCGGGGCCAGGCTGATCTTCTGCTCCGGTGTCACCGCGCGCGGCAGCGCCGCCGCCGGGCGGCCGGCGGAGGAACAGGCGCGGGAATGCCTGGCGCGACTGGAACGCGCGCTCGCCGCGGAGGGCGCCGGGCTCGGCCACCTGATCAAGACCACGGTCTGGCTGGCCGACATGCGCGACTACGAGGGGTTCAACGCGGCACGGCGCGCGGTGATGGCGACACTGCGGGAGCTGCCCGCCAGCACCTGCGTCGGCGGCGCGCAGTTCACCAGCACCGACTGCTGCATCGAGATCGAGGGCATCGCGGTGGTGCCCGGCGCATGACCGGCCTCGCCGCGCGCATCACGGCGGAGGGCGCGCGCCTGGCTGCCGCCTGCACCGCCTGCGGCGCCTGCGTCACCGCTTGCCCGATGACGCCCTTCGCGCCCGGCGTCGATGCCGCGGAGCCGCGCGTGGCGGCAGGCGGCATGCGCGCCCTGCTGTTGGGGGAGGGCGGGGTTGCGGCAGAGGCGGTGGCCTGGATAGCCGCCTGCACGCGCAGCGCGCAGTGCAACGCCGCCTGTCCGGAGGCGCTCGACGTCGCGCTGATGATGCGCTTCGCCGGCATGCGCGCGCGCGGTGCAACCGGCGAGGCGCCACGCTACGCGACCAGGCCCGATCCGGGCTGGTCTTCGCGCGTAAAGGCCTTCGCGCGGGTGACCCTGACCGAGGAGGAGCAGGCGGCATGGCTGTGACGGTGCACCCCGCGCCCGACCGGGCCGTCTTCTGGTTCGGCTGCAACCTCGTGCGCCATGGGGAGGTGATCCGCGCCTCCGCGCGGCTGCTGGAAGCGGTCGGCGTCGCGGCCGAGCCCGCCGGCGGCCCGGCCAATTGCTGCGGCGCCACCCAGGAGGCGAGCGCCCGCATCACGGAGGGCATGGGCCGGCGCACGGTGGAGGGCTTCAACGCGAGGCTGGCCGGCGCCGAGCACGGCCAGGTGATCACCTGGTGCCCCTCCTGCCACATGAACATGCAGGACGTGATGGCGCCGGCAACGCCTACCAACTTCGAGACGGCGCACATCACCGAGGTGCTGCACGCAAGGCAGGACCGGCTGCGGACGCTGCTGGTGCGCCCCGTTCCGGCGCGGGTGCTGCTGCACCGCCATCTTGGCTTCCAGCCGCGGGTGCCGGTGAACAGCCTGGTCGCCGACCTGCTGCGACTGATCCCGGGCCTCACGCTGGTCGATGACCCGCTGGCCGTGCCGGGGCACATGTGCTCCTCGCTGTCCGGCGTGCCGGGCGCGCTGGCGGCGGCGCAGCGCGCGACGCTGGATGCCGTGGCGGCGGGCGGCGCCGATACGCTGGCCACCATCTTCCACTCCTGCCACCGCGAAAGCGTCGCGCTGGAACGCGGCTGCCCCCGGCTGCGCGTGGCGAACTGGATCCACCTGCTGGCCGAGAGCGCGGGCTGGCCGGCCGAGGACGGCTACAAGGCGATCCGCAATGCCGAGGACCCGCGCGCGGCGCTCGGCGAGGCGGGGATGGCGGCGGCCGGCGAGGCCGTCTTCGAGCGGCTGATGGAGCCGGAGCTGCGCAAGGCGCCGGTGGTGTAGCCGGCAACCCGCCCTCCGGAGCGCCGGCTGCCCTGGCGCCCTCAGCCCTCGACGCTCAGCCCCATGCGATCCACCAGCGCCTGCCAGAAGGCCATGTAGCCCGCGACGTCCGCCTTGAACTCCGTGGGGCCGAGGTACTGGGCGATGGTGTCGGTCTCGACCAGGCGGCGCAGCACCTCCGGCCGCGCCATGGCGGCGCGGAAGGCCTCCAACAGCCGCGCCTGGATGGCCTCCGGCGTGCGGACATGGGCGAAGAGGCCGACGAAGCCGGAGCGCGCCCATTCCTCCGGCGGGTAGCCGAGCGAGGCGAAGGTCGGCACCGCGGGCAGGCTCGGGATGCCGTCCGTGCCGAGCGTCGCCAGCGGCCGGATGCGCCCCGAGCGGATGTGGTCGCCGGAGCCGATCATGGAGTGGAAGGCGCAGGGGATGCGGCCGCCCAGCACGTCCTGCAGCATCGGCGCCTCGCCGCGGTAGTGCACCGCGGTCATGTTCAGCCCGTGCCGGTCCGAGAGCAGCTGCGCGAAGGCATGGCCCGAGGAGCCGGGCGAATAGGTGCCGAAATTCAGGTCACGCCCCTTCGCATAGGCGACGAACTCGGCCAGCGTCGTCACCGGCAGGTCGCCGCGGCAGCAGAAGGGCAGCGGCGTGGTGCCGAGCTTGCCGATGAAGGCGAAGTCCTCCAGCGGCTGGTAGGGCCAGCGGCGGAACACCACCGGCGTCTGCACGAAGGAGGCGATGTGGAACAGGATCGTGTAGCCGTCCGGTGCCGCGTTCTTCACGGCCTCGGTGCCGATCATGCCGCCGGCGCCGCCGCGGTTCTCGATGACCACGGGCTGGCCGAGCTGCTGGGCCATCGGTTCGGCGACCAGGCGCGCCCAGATGTCGGTGGCGCCACCGGCGGGCAGCGGCACGACCATGCGGATCGGGCGGCTGGGCCATGGCGCCTGGGCAAGTGCCGGCACCGCGAGCGGCGCGGCGAGCAGGGCGATGGCAAGGCTGCGACGGCGCATGCTGGACTCTCCCGGACGCATTCGTGCGGGCCGCTTGCTCCGCCGCCGCGCGCCGGTCAACCGGTGCTCTGATAGAGGTCGAGCTGGTCCGCCATCTCCATCCACTGGCGCATGATCTGCTCGGTGAAGCTGCGGAACTCCGCCGGCTCGATCCAGCCCGTGATGAGGTCGAGGGCGCGCAGCCGCGCATCCATCGCCGGGTCGGCCAGCACCCTGCGGAAGGCGCCGACGAGCCGGTCGAGGATCGGCTGCGGGATGCCCGCCGGCGCCATCACGCCGGTGAAGCCGACAAAGCCGAAGCGCTGCGAGAAGCCGAGCTCCAGGAAGGTCGGGATGCGGTCGGCGAGCGAGGGCGTGCGCACCGGCCCGCCGGTGGCGAGCGGGCGGATGCGCCCCGCCGCGATCATGTCGTTGGTCACGGCGGTGCTGTGGAAGCCGCCATGGAACTGCCCGCCGAGATTGTCCTGCAGCATCGGCGCCTCGCCGCGATAGGCCACCTGCGTCGCGTCCAGCCGCGCCTCCTGCGCCAGCAGCGCGCCGAAGGCGTGGGAGGTGCTGCCGGAGCCGAAATTGCCGAAGGAGAGCGGCCGGCCGCTTCCCCAGTCGATGAACTCGCGCAGGGTGGTCACCTGCGGCGGCACGGCGGGGCCGACCATGAAGCCGATCGGGCCGAGGCCGACGCGGGCGATGAAGGCGAAGTCGCGGATCGGGTCGTAGGGAAAGCGCCGCAGCACCACCGGCGCCTGCACATGCGTGGTGATGTTCCACAGCATCGTGTAGCCATCGGGGGCGGAGCGGGCGACATGCTCGGCAGCGATCATGCCGGAGCCGCCGCCGCGGTTCTCGATGATCACCGTCCCGCCGAGCGCCGCGGCCAGCGGGTCCTGCAGCATGCGCGCCAGGATGTCGGTGCCGCCGCCGGCCGGGAAGGCGACGACGATGCGGACGGGCCGGTTCGGCCAAGGGGCGGAGGATGGCGCCTGCGCCAGCGCAGGTCGGCCGAGCGGCGCAAGCAGCAGGGCAGCGTTGAGATCACGACGGCGCATGCGTTGCGGCTCCCGGCGCTTTATTCAAGGGGGCGGACCCTCACTCAGCCCGTTGCGAAGAGATCGAGGCTCTCGGCCATCTCCTGCCACAGATGCAGGAGCTGCTCGACATAGGCCTGGAACGCCATTCCGCCGATGAAGTCCACGTTCACGTCGAGTGCGGCCAGCCGGCGTTCCATCTGCGGGTCGGTGAGCACCTGGCGGAAGGCCGCGACCAGCCGCTCGGCGATCTCCGGCGGGAGACGCGCGGGCGCGAGGACGCCGGTGAAGCCGCGGAACTCGAAGCGGCGCGAATAGCCGAGCTCGACCAGCGTCGGCACCCGCCCGCCGAGCGCGGCGACACGCACCGGCCCGCCGCTGCCCAGCGGCCGCAGCAGCCCGTCGCGCACGACGTCGGCCGGCGCCACATGGCCGTGGAAGGCGCCGTGGATCTGCCCGCCGAGATTGTCCTGCAGCATCGGCGCCTCGCCGCGATAGGCGACATGCGCCACGTCCAGCCCGGCCTCCTTCGCCAGCAGCACGGCGAAGGCATGGCCGGTGCTGCCGGAGCCGAAATTGCCGAAGGAAAGCGGCCGCCCGCGGCCCCATGCCACGAACTCCGCCAGCGTGGTCACCGAGGCGGGCACCGCCGGGCCCACCATGAAGGTGATGGCGCCGGTGCCGACGCGCGCAATGAAGGAGAAATCCTTGATCGGCTCGTACGGGAAGCGCCGCAGCACCACCGGCGCCTGCACATGCGTGGTGATGTTCATCAGCAGCGAGTAGCCGTCCGGCGCCGAGCGGGCGATGTGCTCGGCGGCGATCATGCCCGAGCTGCCGCTGCGGTTCTCGATGATCACCGTGCCGCCCAGCGCCGCCTGGAGCGGATCCTGCAGCATGCGTGCGATGATGTCGGTGCCGCCGCCAGCCGGAAAGGCCACGACGATGCGGACGGGCCGGTTCGGGAAGGGCGCCTGGGCCAGTGCGGCCCTGGCAAGCGGCGCGGCAAGGAGGCACGCGGTGAAGGCACGACGCTGCATGGTCCCGCTCCCGGTTCGTGTGGTGGCGCCGCAGACCCCGTTCAGCTCGTGGAGTACAGGTCGAGGGTCCGCGCCATCTCCTCCCATTGCCGCATCGTCCGCTCCGCCGAGGCGCGGAAGGTCGCCGGATCCTCGTAGCCGGGGATGGTGTCGATGGCGTGCAGCCGCGCCACGAATTCAGGTGCCGTCACCACCTTGCGGAAGGCCGGCACCAGCCGGTCCAGGATCTCGGGCGGCGTGCGCGCCGGCGCGAAGAGCCCGGTGAAGCCCGAGAAGTTGAACCGCTGCGAGTAGCCGAGCTCGATCAGCGTCGGGATCCGGTCGGCGAGGGAGGGCACGCGGTCGGGCCCGCCGGTCGCCAGCGGGCGCAGCCGGCCGGCCTTGTAGAGCTCGCCCGCGGCGATGGTGGAGTTGAAGCCGCCATGGAAGGAGCCGGCGAGGAAATCCGGCACCATCGTTCCCTCGCCGCGATAGGCGACGTGCGTGACGTCGAGCCCCGCCTCCTGCGCGAGCAGCATGGCGAAGGCATGCCCCGTGGTGCCCTGGCCGTAATTGCCGAAGGCGAGCGACCGCCCCTTCGCCCAGGCCAGGAACCCGTCGAGCGTCGCAAGGTCCGCCGGCACCGAGGGCCCGACCCCGAAGGTGATGGCCGTGGTGCCGAGCCGGCCGATGAAGGCGAAGTCGCGGAACGGATCATAGGGCGAGCGCCGCATCACCACCGGCGACTGCACATGGGTGGTGATGTTCATCAGCAGCGTGTAGCCGTCGGGTGCGGCCTTCGCGGCGGCGTCGGTGCCGATCATGCCCGAGCCGCCGCTGCGGTTCTCGACGAGGATGGCCTGGCCGAGCTCCTGCCCGAGCGGCTCGGCGGTCATGCGCGCCCAGGCATCCGTGCCGCCGCCCGCCGGGAAGGGCACGATCATGCGGATCGGGCGGTCCGGCCAGCGGCCCTGCGACCGCCCGAGGGCGGGCAGGGCCAGTCCGGCGCCGGCCGCGGCCAGCAGGGTGCGACGATCCATGGCGTGATCCTCCCGGCGGGCCGCGTCTCCGGCGGCCGTGCCTGCCCGGCGAGCCTATTCGGCCCGGGGCCGCGAATTCAATGCAAGACTGCCGCGGCGCGGCGCGCCCCCATCTCCCGCCCTGGGCCTTGGCGCCGGCGCCTCGGGATTGCCGACCTGTACTGGCGCGCGTTGATGTTGACACATCAACGTCCCTCGGAGGGCGCCAGCACGGTCAGGAACGCCGGATCCATGCCCCATGATGCAGGCGTCACGGCACGTGCGAACCCAGGACCGGGCTGGATTTCCATATCCGATGCGCTTGGCGTCCGACAGCTTCCGGTTGACGGGTCCAGGCAACACCGCGATTCTGCCGCGGAAGGAACGCCGCCCCACCGGGGACCGCGCCGCGCAGGGGACTCCAGAGGGAGCGAAGTTGGGCACCGGGCTCGAATTGCCGCTCGACCAGGTGCTGGTCGGCGATTGCGTCGCGCTGCTGCGCCGGCTGCCGCCGGCCTCCGTGCATGCCATCTTCGCCGACCCGCCCTACAACCTGCAGCTGAAGGGTGACCTGCGCCGGCCGAACGACAGCCTGGTGGACGGCGTCGACGATGCCTGGGACCGTTTCGCGGATCTCGGCGCCTATGACGCGTTCACCTGCGAATGGCTGGCGGAATGTCGCCGCGTGCTGCGCAAGGACGGCACGATCTGGGTGATCGGCAGCTATCACAACGTATTCCGCCTCGGCGCCGCGCTGCAGGATCTCGGCTTCTGGATCCTCAACGACGTGATCTGGCGCAAGGCGAACCCGATGCCGAATTTCCGCGGCCGGCGCTTCACCAATGCGCATGAGACGCTGATCTGGGCGGCGCGCGGGGAGGAGTCCCGCTACCGCTTCAACTACGCCGCCATGAAGTCGCTGAACGAGGAGCTGCAGATGCGCAGCGACTGGTTCATCCCGCTCTGCACCGGCCCTGAGCGCCTGCGCGACGCGACGGGTGCCAAGCTGCACCCGACCCAGAAGCCGGAGGCGCTGCTGCACAGGGTGATCCTGTCCTGCACCGCGCCCGGCGACGTGGTGCTGGACCCCTTCCTCGGCACCGGCACCACGGCAGCGGTGGCGCGGCGCCTCGGCCGCCGCTTCATCGGCCTTGAGCGCGACGAGCGATACGCCAATGCCGCGCAGGCGCGCATCGACGCCGTGGTGCCGGTCGCGGAGGGCGGCCTCGCCACCACCCCGGCGAAGCGCGAACAGCCGCGGATCCCCTTCGGCGCGCTGGTGGAGCGCGGGCTGGTGCCGGCCGGCACGGTACTGACGGACCGCGCCCGCCGCTGGCAGGCGGTGGTGGCGCCGGATGGCAGCCTGCGCTGCGGCGGCGCGCAAGGCTCCATCCACCAGGTCGGCGCGGCGGTGCAGGAGGCGGCGACCTGCAATGGCTGGGCCTTCTGGCACCTGGAGGTGCCGGGCGGGCGGCTGCGCGTGCTGGATGAGCTGCGGACCGAGGCGCTCGCGCAGCGGTGAGCCGGGCGCCCGGCAGCGCCGGCAACGGCGCCTCGATGATGCTTCGGCACAGCCGCGCCGGCGCTTCCGGCAAGCGTGCCGCGCGCCGCCGTCGCCGCCGCGCGCTGACGCAGGCGTGGCGATCAGGATCGGGCGCCTTGCACGATCGCCTTCCGCACGACCGCCCGCGGCAGGCCGATGACCCGTCTCCGCCGCCCGCCGGACCGGCCCGATGCGCGCGGCACCCCGGTCGGCGACGACGCCGTCGGGTCGCGGGCCCGCCCGGCGCAGGAGTCGTCCGGATTGCCATGGATCCCGGATGGGGCGCGCCCGCCGCCACGCAGGGGTTTGCCGGGGTGCCAGGTCAGGGGCGCCATGGTATCGGACCAGGCGGGTCATCGGCCCGGAAGGAGAGCCGTTTGTCCCCGCAAGCCGTGCTGACCACGCTGCTCCTGCCGCCGATCCTGCTGGTGCTGGCCTGCCTGCTCGGAGGCGCGATGCGGTGGCGCCTGCTTGCCGTGGTGGCTGCGCTGCTGCTGCTGGCGTTGGCGACGCCGCTGGTCTCCGGCTGGCTCCTGGTCTCGCTCGAGAGCATGGTGCCGCGCGGCCCGCCGCTTGCCGCCGACGCCACGCCGGGCTGCGATGGGCCCGGCGCGATCGTGGTGCTGAGCGCGGAGGCGGTGCGCGGGCAGGACGGGCTCGACATCGGTCCGCTGACGCTGGAGCGGGTCCGCGCCGGCGCGGCGCTGCACCGGCGCACCGGCCTGCCCGTTCTGGTCAGCGGCGGCCCCATGGAGCCCGGCGGCACGCCGCTGGCCGAACTGATGCGGCGTAGCCTGGCGCAGGAATTCGGCGTGCCGACGCGCTGGATCGAGACGCGCGCGGCCGACACCGCGCAGAACGCCGCCTTCAGCGTGGCCATGCTGCGCGATGCCGGGGTCTGCGCGGCCTATGTCGTTACCCATGCCTGGCACCTGCCGCGCACGCTGGAAGCCTTCGCGCGGCACCCCGGCGTGCGGGCGCTGCCGGCGCCGGTGCGCTTCCGCCGCCCGCCCGAGGCTGACCGCCTCTCGGAATACCTGCCGCGGGCGGATCGCTGGACGGAAAGCTGGTTGGCGCTGCGCGAATGGGCCGGGCGGCTGGTCTATGCCGTCCGCGGCTGAAC
The DNA here is from genome assembly GCA_019750465.1 of Acetobacteraceae bacterium. GTDB lineage: Bacteria > Pseudomonadota > Alphaproteobacteria > Acetobacterales > Acetobacteraceae > JAIEOP01. The sequence goes on from JAIEOP010000323.1 coordinate 15,258, forward strand.
CCCTGCCCCCGTGCGGGCGCGGCATCGGCTGGAAATCTTCGACCTTTGTTCAGGTGCTTCCGTGCAAGCTTGCCCGAGCTTTGCTCCCCTGGCGCGGCAATGTTGGCGAGGTTCAAGGTCTCTTCTGGTCATTCCCATGGACTGTTCGCGGACCTTGCCCAAGACCGGCGGGTATGCCGCCGCTGTAGCGATCCTTGCCCCGCTCCGGGCGTCGCGACTATACACGGCGGCGCATCGAAGCCGGTCGCCCCGGTGCGGCCGCGGGGCGGCGGCCGAAAGGCCGTGGCAATGGTGGGGGTAGGCATGAACAGCGGAGCGGCGGCGGGCGGGTCCTCCCGCGGCGCCCGCATGACCCCGCCCCCGGTCGTGGCGCGCCTGGTGCCGGTCGAGCATCCTGCTGCCGGACTGCCGCCCTGGTGCGACCGCTTCCTGCACGGCGCCGCGGAAGGTGAGTTCTTCGCGTCCCGCCTCTGGTACGACACGCTGATCGGCCATGCGCTGGCGCCCGGGGAGCAGGCGCTCTGCCTCGAATCCGGCGCGGTGCTGATGCCGATGCTGCGCAGCCGCGGCGCCGCGCTGGCCAACCTTGCCACGCCCTACACGCTGGACTGGCGCCCGCTGCCGGCACACGGGGCCGACCTCGACACGCTGCGCGAGGCCGGTCGCATCCTGGCCAGGATGCTGCGATTCTGCCCGCCGCTGCGCCTCGATACGATCGATCCGGAGGCACCCGGCCTGGCGCCGCTGCTGGCAGGGCTGCGGCAGGGCGGCATCCATGCGCTGCGCTATCACCACATGCTGAACTGGCATGAGGCGCTGCCGCCCGGCACGGGCTGGCAGAGCTACCTGGACGCCCGCCCGCCGGCGCTGCGCACCACCATCCGCCGCAAGCTCGCCCGCGCCGCGCGGGAGATGGCGTTCGAGCGCATCGCCGCGCCCGGCCCCGCGCTGGAAGCCGGCATCGCCGCCTACGAGGCCGTGCGCGCCGGCAGCTGGAAGCCGGCGGAACCCTTCCCCGATTTCGATGCCGCGCTGATGCGCGCCGCCGCCGCCGCCGGCCTGCTGCGCCTCGGCGTGCTGCGCCGGCGCGCGGACGGCGTGCCGGTTGCGGCGCAGTACTGGGTGCTGGATCGCGGCGGGACGCGGGCGTCGGTGCTGAAGCTCTCCCACCTGGAGAGCGAGCGGGCCGCCTCTCCCGGCACCGCGCTGACCGCGCTGATGATCCAGGGCCTGCTGGCCGATGACGGCGTGCGGGAGCTGGATTTCGGCCGCGGCGACGACGCCTACAAGCGGCTCTGGGTCGGCACGGCGCGCCGGCGCATCGGGCTGGTGGTGGCCGATCCGATGCATCCGGCGGGGCTTGCGGCGATCGCGCGGCAGGGGCTCGGCGCGCTGCGCCGGCGGTGGATGCGGAAGGACGGAAGGGCGGCGTGAGAATCCTCTACAGCCACCGGATCCAGTCGCGCGACGGCCAGGGCGTGCATCTCGATTCCATGGTGGCGGCGCTGCGCGCCCAGGGCCACGAGGTGCGCGTCGTCGGCCCCGCCGCCTACGAGCAGGCGAACCTCGGCGGCGAGAGCCGGCTGATCAGCCGCATCCGCAGCGCGCTGCCTGGCGCCGTCGCGGAGCTCGCGGAGCTGGCCTACACGCTGCCCGCGACGCGGCGCCTCGATCGCGCGGCGGCGGAGTTCCGCCCGGACGTGATCTATGAGCGCTACAACCTGTTCTTCCTCTCCGGCGCGGTGGTGGCGCGGAAGCGGACGCTGCCCTTCCTCGTCGAAGTCAACGCCCCGCTTGCCGAGGAGCGTGCGCGCTTCGGCAACCTGCGGCTCAGGCGCCTGGCGCACTGGTCGGAGGCGCGGGTCTGGCGCGCCGCGGACCGCGTGCTGCCGGTGACGGCGGTGCTGGCGGAGCACGTGATCGCCGCGGGGGTGCCGCGGGAGCGCATCGTCGTCGTGCCCAACGGCATCGACCTCGCGGAATTCCCCGAGCCGGCGCCGCCTGCCCCGGCAGAGGCGGGGCGGCGCGTGACGCTGGGCTTCGTCGGCTTCGTGCGCGACTGGCACGGGCTGGATGGCGTGGTGCGCGGCATCGCCGCCTGGCAGGGCGAGCCTGGCCTGCAGCTCACCGTGGTGGGCGAAGGGCCGGCGCGGCCCGGCCTCGAAGCCCTGGCGGCGGCGCTGAACATCGCCGACCGCGTGCGCTTCACCGGCCTCGCGGAGCGGGAGGCGGTCCCCGGCCTGGTCGCCGGCTTCGACATCGCGCTGCAGCCGGCTGCCGTGCCCTATGCTTCGCCGCTGAAGGTCTTCGAGTACATGGCGGCCGGCCGCGCCATCGTCGCGCCGGACCAGCCGAACATCCGCGAAGTGCTGGCGCACGAGCGCACCGCGCTGCTGTTCGATCCCGCCACGCCGGGTGACATGTGGCAGGCGCTGCACCGGCTGGCGGGCGACGCGGCGCTGCGCGCACGCCTCGGCGCGGCGGCGCGGGCGGAGGTGATCGCGCGCGACCTCACCTGGGCCGGCAACGCCCGCCGCGCCGTCGCGCTCGCCGAGGCCGAAATCGCCGGCCGCGGCCGCGGCAGCGGCACCTGAGGCGGGCACCGGGGGTGCCGCCGATGCCGGGCCGATAGCGGGCGGATCGCCCGCTATCGCGGAGCGCGCCGGGCAGTTGGCGACGATGTCGACACGGGTGGGGAAGCGGGCGGCGGGGCCGGGAGCTCCACCCGCAGGTTCTGCGCCAGGGTACGCGCCGCCGTCCCGGATGGCACGCCGAGAGCGCGAACGCGGTCCGCGCCCAGCGGCGCCAAGCCAGGCCGGCCGCGCGGCGCGGCGCCCGGTGCTTGAGGGGCGTTGATGTGTCGACACCGACGCGCGTCTGCATCAGACGGCCGGCCGGATCAGCCGTGCGGCCGCCTCGCCCAGCCGGCGCCAGAGGCCGCGCTTGCGCCAGGCCTGCAGCCGCATGGGCTGGCAGCGCGCGACATCCTCCGCCCAGTCCCGGGCCAGGACTCGTGCCAAGTCCTTGTCGAGGCAGACCATGCAGACCTCGTCGTCCTGCCAGGCGGAACGGCGGTTGAAATTGGCGGTGCCCACGATGGAGATCGTCTCGTCCACCAGGATCAGCTTGGCGTGGTACATGGTCGGCTGGAACACGTGGATGCTCACGCCCGCCTCCAGCAGCGGGGCGACGGCATCGGCGCCGGCGAGCTGACTGACCCGCGTGTCCATGTGCGGCCATGGCAGCATCACCTCGACCGCGACGCCGCGCGCCGCGGCGGCGACCAACGCAGCGGTGGTCGCCTCATCCGGCGTGAAGTAGGCGGTGCCGATGCGCAGGTTGTGCCGCGCGCTGGCGATCGCGATCTCGGTCATGGCCACCACGTCGGACCAGCCATTCGTCGCTGAGGAGCGGACCACCTGGGTCATGGCGTTGCCAGGCCGTGGCGGTGCGTCCGCGCCCGGTGCCAGGGCCTCGGCCAGGCTCGGGGTTGTCCCCTCCTCGGCCACCGCCTCGCACCAATTGCCATAGAAGGCCGCGCGCAGGCCGCGCACCGCGGGACCGACGATGCGGAAATGGGTGTCGCGCCATTCGGTATGGTCGCGCGCATCGCCGCACCATTCGGTGGCGATGCCGACGCCGCCGGTGAAGCCGACCTCGCCATCGGTCACCAGCACCTTGCGGTGGGTGCGGCGCAGGTCCCGCCAGAGCCGGAAACGCTTCAGCGGGCGGAACCAGCGCAATATGACGCCGGCGTCTTCCATGGTGCTGATGAGGCATCTCGCCATCGGCGCCGCACCGAAGGCATCGAGCAGCACGCGCACCGCAACGCCCTCGCGCGCCTTCTCGGCCAGGACATGGGCGAAGCGCTGCGCGATCTCGCCGCGCCAGTACACGTAGGTGAGGAACTCCACGCTCTCGCGCGCCCCGGCTATCGCATCGATCATGGCCGGGAAGATCTCGTCGCCGTTGCGCAGCCGCTGGATGCGGTTGCCATCGCTGAACGGCGCGCCGGTCGCCTCCTCGAAGAGCCGAACCATGCGCGCGCTCCTGCTTCCCGTCATCAGGCAGGACTGGTCCATGCTCCGTCGCCCGGCTGCCACTCGTCCCCGGAGGTGGGGCGGACGGCCGGCGGCCGAACCACGCCCATGGATCAATCGCGCGAGATCGGGGGATCGTTCCCCGGCCGGCCTGATGGTGAGTGCCAGACGCCCGATACGGCCTGGCAGCGCCCCGGGCACTGATCCGGTGGGCCGGCTCACCTGCCTCCCGGGACCGGCTGTCAGGACCTGCCCACTATGGCAGCGGCAGGCGCACCGCGATCGCAGCGCTGGCGATCACCGCCGGATCGGTACGCGACGGGTCCGGCACGTCCAGGCCGCCATGTACCGCGCGCACGGAAACCCTGCCATGGGGCAGGCTGGCCTTCATGCGGCCGAGATCCACCCGGTCCGGCCGCTGCACGCCGATCGTCACGTCGACCAGCATCTCGGCGGCCGGGACCTTCAGGGACCGCAGCATCGCCAGCGAGGAATGGTGCAGCGCGTCCTGCACCGCGCGCAGCGCCGCCTTGGTGTAGTCGCCGCCGTGCAGGTCGTTGCCGTGGCCCATCTCCAGGATCACGCGGCGGGGGATGAGCGTGGTCATGCCGCCGGCCTTCCGTTCTCGTCGATGTCGAGGAAGACCTCGGCCGCGGCATGCGCCAGCAGCGTCGATCCGGTGCCGGCCTCGTTCGGGATCTCCAGCCCGCCCTCGACGACCGTGACGGTGCCGGTGCCGTGCGGCAGCACCGCCAGGACCTGCGCCTTGTCCACCGTCTCCGGACGCGGCGCGCCGATGGTGACGGCGACGTGCATGCTGTCCACCGGCACCCCGAGCGCATGCGTCACGGTCAGCGAATTGTGCCACAGCGCGTCGCGCAGCGCGCGCACCGCGGCCTTGGTGGAATCGGCGCCGCGGATGTCGGTGCCCATGCCGATCTGCAGCACCATGCGTTGCATCGCCATGGCCGGCTATCCCTTCGTCACGTTCCAGAACACCGGCACCGGCCCCTTCAGCAGGCCGCGCAGCGTGCTGCGCCAGCCCGCCTGCGGCAGGTACTGGCCGAGCGGGAAATAGGGCAGCGTCTCGAAGGCGCGCGCCTGGATCCCGCGGTCGAGGCGCTTGATCTCGGCCTCGTCGGTCGTCTCCATCCAGGTGTCGCGCATGCGCTCGATCACGGGGTCGTCGGGCCAGCCGAACCAGGCCGCGGCCCCGTTGCCGCGGATGCCGGTGGCGAAGACCGGGTCGCGGTACTCGGCGGCCGGGAAGCCCGCGGGAAAGATCGACCAGCCGCCCTTGTCCACCGTGTCCTTCTTGGTGCGCCGCTGCACCACCGTGCCCCAGTCCATGTGCACGTCGTCGATGTTCAGCCCCACCTTGCGGAAGCTCGCGACCGCGACATTGGAGATCGCGTCGTAGAAGGTCTGGTCGGAGGGATGCATGAACAGGATCGGCTCGCCGCCATAGCCGGCGTCCGCCAGCATGGCCTTCACCGCGTCCGGGCTGCGCCGCGTGCGGACCAGTTCCATGCCCGCGTCGTTCGCCGAGGGCGTGCCGGGCAGGAAGAACCCGACCGGCGCGCGCCACAGCCTGCGGTCGGTGCCCATCACCGCCGTCATCACCTCCTCCGGATCGATCGCCGCAAGCATGGCACGGCGGATGGCGGCATTGGCGGTAGGGCCGTGCAGCTGGTTCGGCCGGAGCACGGCAATGGTGCCGTGCTCGTCCAGCAGCCCCACCGTGACGCCGCGTGTGCGCCGGAGGCGCGGCAGCAGGTCCGGGATGGGCTGGTCCACCCAGTCCACCTCGCCGTTCATCAGCGCGCTGGCGGCGGTGCCGGCATCGGGAATGATCTGCCACTCCACGCGGTCCACCATGGCGCGCAGCCCGCCGGCGCAGAAGCTGACGGGCTCGTCGCGCGGCACGTAGCGCTCGTTCCGCGCCCAGACGGCGCGGCTGCCGGGCACGTATTCGTCGGGCATCCAGCGGAACGGGCCGCTGCCGACGATCTCCTGGATCTGCCGGTAGGGATCGGTGGCGGCGATGCGTGCCGGCATGATCACCGGACTCGGCTGCGTCTTGGCCAGCGCGTAGGCCAGCGAGGGGAAGGGCTTGTTCAGCCGCCAGACCAGCGTGCGGTCGTCGGGTGCCTCCAGGCTGTCGAGCCGCGCGGCGATGGTCTGGCCGATCGGGTCGCGCACCATCCAGCGCTTCAGGGAGGCCACGCAATCCCGGGCGAGGACCGGCTCTCCGTCGTGGAACAGCAGCCCCTCGCGCAGCCGCATGGTCCAGCGCCGCGCGCCGTCCTCCATGCGGAATCCCTCGAGCATCTGCGGCTTCGCGGCCAGGCTCTCGTCGCGGCCGAACAGCGTCTCGAACATCAGCCCCGCGGCGTTGCGGCTGACCACCGCCGTCGTCCAGACCGGATCGAGGCTGGTGAGGTTCGCCTGCGGCACGTGCACCAGGGTGCGCGCCCCGGCCGGCTGCGCGAATGCCGGTGCCGGGAAGCGTGCAGTGGCGGCCAGCACGGCGGCGCCGGCGAACAGGCTGCGGCGATGCATGGGCGTGTCCCTCCTGAAGTCCCTCGCCATAGTGTCGGCCCGGCAAGGGCCGCTGCGCAATCCGGGTTGTCACGCGCCTGCCGGACCGCGGGCGAACCGGGCGCCGAACCGGGCAGCGCGACCGGCGTTCACCGGGTTCACGCACGGCTCCAGCCGAGGGGTTCCCTCCATGCCGCAGGCCACCGGCACCGTCCTGCTGGTCCAGGAAAGCAGGCTGCGGCTGCTCACCGGCCATGGCCGGGGGCAGGTGTTCGTGCTGGGCACGCGGGCGGCGATCGAGCCGCAGGACCTGGCGGTGATCAGCGGCCGCCGCGTGCGCCTGACCTGGCACGCCTCGGCGCGGCTGCACGCCGGCGTGATCGACGACCTCGAAATCCTGCCACGTTGAATGGAGACCGCCTGCATGCGCATCCTGCTGCCCGCCGCGCTCGCCGCGGCGCTTCTTGCCAGCCCGCCCCCGCTCGCGGCGCAGGGCACGGGCGCGACCACCGCGATGCCCGGCGTCTCCGGCGGCGCGATGACGCGCCTGCAGCAGGGCCAGATCCGCGCCAAGGACCTGATGGATCGCGATCTCCGCAGCAGCGACGACGTCGCGGTGGGCGAGGTGGAGGATCTGGTGATCGACCCCGCCAGCGGCCGCATCATCGCCGTGGTGGTGGAGATCGAGCGCGCGCTGGGCTTCACCGAGAAGCACGTCGCGATCCCGCTGGAGCGGTTGCGCCTGGGCGAGAGCCGCCGCGCCACCATCGCCATGACGCGCGAGGAACTGCGCGCCATGCCCGGCTTCGACTACCGCGACTGACCGCAGGAGGATCGCGATGCCAGGCCGCCGCCCCCGCCGCACCATCCCCGACCGCGCCGCGCATTTCCTGCGCGACTGGTCCGTGCCGCGCCAGCTCCGTGGCCTGCCGGAGAAGGGCCGCGCCGCGGAGAGCGAGCAGTCGCGCAGCCTGCGGCCGCGGCTGGAGGGGGCGGACCGGGTCGGCACCTCGATCTGCCCCTACTGCGCGGTGGGCTGCGCGCAGCTGATCTACGCCAGGGACGGCCGCCCCATCGCCGTCGAGGGCGACCCGAAGAGCCCGATCAACCAGGGCACGCTCTGCCCCAAGGGGGCGGCGACCTTCGGCCTGATGGTCAGCCCCGAGCGCATCGACCGCTGCCTGCACCGGGCGCCCGGCGCCACCGGATGGCGGGAAGTGGAGCTCGACTGGGCGATGGAACGCATCGCCCAGCTCACCAAGCGCACGCGCGACGAAAGCTTCGTCACCCGCCTGCCCGACGGGACGCGGGTGAACCACACCCTGGCCATCGGCTCGATGGGCGGCGCGACGCTCGACAACGAGGAGAACTACCTCATCAAGAAGCTGTTCTCGGCCGGGCTGGGAATGGTCTTCATCGAGAACCAGGCCAGGGTCTGACACAACAACTCGGTGCCCGGTCTGGGCGCGACATTCGGACGCGGCGCGGCGACGATGCCGCAATGGGACCTCGCCAGGTCGGACTGCATCCTCGTGATGGGGTCCAACATGGCGGAGAACCACCCGATCGCCTTCCGCTTCGCCGTGCAGGCGAAGCAGCGGGGCGCGACGATCATCCATGCCGACCCGCGCTTCACGCGCACCTCGGCGCTGGCCGACATCTACGCGCCGGTGCGTGCCGGCAGCGACATCGCCTTCCTCGGAGGGCTGATCCGGCACGTGCTGGAGAACGACCACTGGTTCCGCGACTACGCGCTGCCCTACACCAACCTCTCCGCCATCATCGGCCCCGACTACAAGGGGCCGGAGGAGCTCGCCGGCTACTTCTCCGGCTGGAACGAGGAGGGCCGGCGCTACTCGCCGGAGAGCTGGCAGTATGACGGCGTCGTGGTGCCCTCCTCTCTCGCCGAGGCCTATGTGGAGATCGAGGGCTTCGCCGAGGCGATGCAGCGCCTGCACGAGGCGCCGGTGCCGCAGGACCCGACGCTGCAGCACCCGCGCTGCGTCTACCAGGTCATGCGCCGCCACTACGCCCGCTACACGCCTGAGATGGTGGAGCGCGTCACCGGCTGCCCGCGCGACGTCTTCCTGAAGGTGGCCGAGGCGCTGGTGCGCAACAGCGGGCGCGAACGCACCGGCGCCATCTGCTACGCGGTGGGCTGGAACCACCACACCAAGGGCGCGCAGGTGATCCGCGCCGGCGCCATCCTGATGGCGCTGCTCGGCAATGTCGGGCGGCCGGGCGGGGGGCTGCTGGCGCTGCGCGGGCATACCTCGATCCAGGGCAGCACCGACATCGCCACGCTCTACGACCTGCTGCCCGGCTACCTGCCCCAGCCGCACGCCTTCCGCCCGCACGACACGCTGGAACGATACCTGGAGGTGGAGACCAACCCCACGGGCTGGTGGAACAATTTCCCGGACTACTACGTCAGCCTGCTGCGCGCCTTCTACGGCGCGCGCGCCACGCCGGCGAACGGCATGGGCCACGACCTGCTGCCGCGCATCACCGGCAACCACTCGCAGCTGCCCATGACCGTCGCGATGGATACCGGGGTGATCAAGGGCCTCTTCGTCATGGGCCAGAACCCGGTGGTGGGCGGCAGCAATTCGCGGCTGGTCCAGCGCGGCCTGGCAAGGCTGGAATGGCTGGTGGTGCGCGACGTGGCGGAAACCGACACCGCCACCTTCTGGCGCGACGGCCACCTGGTGCGCGACGGAGAGCTGCGTCCGGAGGACATCCAGACCGAGGTGTTCCTCATGCCGGCCGCGCTCTCCGGCGAGAAGGCGGGCAGCTTCACCAACACCCACCGCCTGCTGCAATGGCACGAGAAGGTGGTGGACGCGCCCGGCGACAGCCGGTCCGAGCTGTGGTTCACCTGCCATCTCGGCCGCCGCCTGCAGGCGATGCACGCCGACAGCGCGCGCGAGGAGGATGCCGCGATCCGCGCGCTGGACTGGGACTACCCGGTGGACGCGGAGGGCGAGCCGGACGCCGAGGCCGTGCTGCGCGAGATCAACGGATACACCTGGCCGGAGCGGGCGCCGGTCTCCGCCTTCAAGGACCTGAAGCGCGACGGCAGCACCGCCTCCGGCTGCTGGATCTACGCCGGCGTCTGCCCGGAGCCGGGCCGCAACCGCGCGCGCGAGCGCAAGGCCGACGGCCCGGGCGGGCCGGGGACGCATCTCAGCTGGGGCTACGCCTGGCCCGACAACCGCCGGACGCTGAACAACCGCGCCTCCGCCGACCCGCAGGGCAGGCCCTGGTCCGACCGCAAGCGGCTGGTCTGGTGGGACGAGGCGGCGGGCAGATGGGTGGGCACCGACGCGGTGGATTTCGTTCCCACCAAGCGCCCCGACTACGAGCCGGACTGGTCGAGGCGCCCGGCCGGCATGGACGCGCTCTCCGGCACGCAGCCCTTCATCATGATCCCGGACGGCGTCGCCGCTCTCTTCGTGCCCTCCGGCCTGAAGGACGGGCCCCTGCCCGAGCACTACGAGCCGACCGAAACGCCGGTGAAGAACGCCTTCCATCCGGGCCTCGATGGCAGCCCCGCCGCGCCGCGCTGGGTCTATGATCACAACCCGATCGCGCCGCCGGGCGACCCGCGCTTCCCGCACGTGCTCACCACCTTCCGCCTGACCGAGCACCATTCGGGCGGCACGCCGACCCGCATCGTGCCCACCACGGCGGAGCTGCAGCCCGAGGGCTTCTGCGAGATCCCGACGGAGCTCGCCGCGGCACTCGGCATCCACAGCACGGACTGGGTGGTGCTCTCCACGCCGCGCGGCGAGATCGAGACGCGGGCGCTGGTGACGGAGCGGCTGCGGCCCTTCGCCGTCGAGGGCGGGCGGCCCGTGCACCAGCTCGCCCTGCCCTGGCACTACGGCTGGGCCGGCCTGGCCACCGGCGACATCGCCAACGTGCTCACGGCCGTCGTCGGCGACCCGAACACCGGCATGCACGAGAACAAGGCGCTGGCCTGCGCGTTGCGGCCCGGGCGCCTGGCACGGAGGAGGGGCTGATGGATGGCGGCCTGGTCGGCCCCGCCCCGGGCGGGCAGGAGGCGGAACTCACCGCCGGCACCCGCATCGAGCCCGGGCGGAGCTACGGCTTCTTCACCGACACCACGCTCTGCATCGGCTGCAAGGCCTGCGAGGTTGCGTGCAAGGAATGGAACAACCTGCCGGCGGACAATCTCGGGCTGACCGGCCATTCCTACGACAACACGGGCCGGCTCGGCGCGCATACCTGGCGCCACGTCACCTTCCTGGAGACCGGCACGCGCGCCACCGAGATGCCGCCCTACCAGTCGAACTGGCTGATGATGTCGGATGTCTGCAAGCATTGCGACCCGGCGCCCTGCCTGGAGGCCTGCCCCACCGGCGCACTGTTCCGCACGGAATTCGACACCGTCGTCGTGCAGCAGGACATCTGCAACGGCTGCGGCTACTGCGTGCCGGCCTGCCCCTTCGGCGTGGTCGAACTCGCGCCCGAGGACGGCAAGGCGCACAAGTGCACGCTCTGCTACGACCGGCTGAAGGGCGGGCTGGAGCCGGCCTGCGCCAAGGCCTGCCCCACCGATTCCATCCAGTTCGGCGTCGTCGAGGAGCTGGTGGAGCGCGCCGAGGCGCGGGTCGGGACGCTGCGCGAGCAGGGCCAGGCGGACGCCTATCTCTACGGCACGCCGGGCGCACCCGGCGCCACCGGCGGGCTGCGCCGACTCAACGCCTTCTTCCTGCTGACCGACCGGCCGGAGCGCTACAACCTGCCGCCGGCGCCTTCCCGCCCCGCGCGCAACGCGCGGCCTGCCTTCCTCTCGGGCCTCGCCACCATGGCCGGGCTCGCCCTCGCGGCCGTGGCCATCGGGGTGGGGCGGCGATGAGCGTCACCATCCGGCACCCCGCCCTGCCGCCCGGCGTGCAGCAGGAATGGCGGGGCGAGACCTATCACGGCCGCCCGGTGACCAAGGCCAGCAGCTTCGACTGGAAGGTCTCCTTCTACATCGTCACCCTCGGCATCGCCGGCGCCGCGCAGGTGATCGCGGCGCTGGCGCGCACGCAGCACGGCGGCGCCGGCCTGGCACGGCGGGCGCGGCTGCTGGCGCTCGGCGGCAGCATCGTCGGGCCGCTGGTGCTGATCCGGCACCTGAAGACACCGCGGCGCTGGTACAACATGCTGCGCATCCTGCGCCCGACCTCGCCGATGTCGCTCGGCTCCTGGCTGCTCGCCGGCTTTGGCGGGCTGAGCGGATTGACGGCGCTGGGCGCGGTCTTCGGCCGCCGCTCCCGGCTCGCCCGGCGCGTGGCGGATGCGGCGCAGGGGCCGGCCGCGGTCGCCGGCGCCGGCATGGGCATCTACACCGCCGGCCTCCTCGCCTCCACCAGCTCGCCGGTCTGGGCCGCGGCGCCGGCCCCGCTCGCCGCACAATTCGGCGCCGCCTCGATGGCCGGCGCCGCCTCGGCCCTGGCCCTGGCGCAGCGCGCCGCCGGCGAGACGGCCAGCGCGCGCCGGCTGGAGACGCTGGCGATGCTCGCCACCGGGGTCGAGCTGCTGGCCTCGCGCGCCACGGAGCGGGCCTGGGCCGCGAAGGGGTTGGAGCGCTCCATCACCAGCGGCGCGCCGGCCGTGCTGAACACGCTGGGCGGCAAGGCGGTCGGCGTGGCGCTGCCGATCGCGGCGCATGGGATCGGCCGTGCCGCCGGCGGGCGCGCGGGGGCGCTGCTGCCGGAGCTCGCCTCGCTGGCGGTGATCCTCGGCGGCGCCGCCATGCGCCACGCCGTGCTGCTGGCGGGCAACGACAGCGCCTGCCGGCCGGAGCACGTCTTCCGCACCACCCAGGCGGCCCGGCCCGGGGGAGTCCGGCGGTGACGGAGCGCGAGGCCTGCCGCGCCGTGGTCGCGGCGATCGACCGGCTGCTGGCCGAGGCGCCGCCCTGCACCGCGCAGGACGGCATGGACGCGGTGCGCTGCGGCGTTGCCTGGCGCGACCGCCTGGTGGCGCAGCGCCGTGCCGAGGGCGCCTCGCCCGAGCTGGACCGGCGCCTGGCGCTCGCCAACGGGGTGCTCGGGCTGACCTGGTCGGGCGTGGTGCCGGTGAGCGGCTTCCGCCGGGAACGGCTCGTGAAGGCGCGTGCCGCCCTGGTCCCCGAGGCCGGCTGATTCCAGGGAAGGAGCCCGGCATGGGCGAATCAGGCACCGGGGCGCGGGCCGATAACGGCCCGGATTGCAGCCCCGACGTGCACACGCCCCGGGAGATCGCCGCGGCGACGACCAGCAAGGGCGCGAAGAAGGCCGGTCTCGAAGTCACGGTGCTGTCCGTGCTGGCGCTGCTGGCCGGCGCCTATATCGCCCTGGGCGGGCTGTTCTACCTCGTCGCCGCCGCGGGCGCGGATGGCATGCCCTTCGGCGTGGGGCAGGTGCTGGGCGGCGTGGTGTTCTCGCTCGGCCTCATCCTCGTGCTGGTGGGCGGGGCGGAGCTGTTCACCGGCAACACGCTGCTCGTCGTCGCCTGGGCCGAGGGACGGGCGGGATTCTCGCCCATCCTCGGGGCGCTCGGCATCGCCTGGGCGATGAACTTCGTCGGCGCCGTGGCCCTGGCCGCCCTGGCCTTCGCCGCCGGCCTGCACGAGGCGGGCGGGGGCACCGTCGGCGCGGCGGCGCTGCGCGTCGCGGAGCGGAAGGCGGGCCTTGGCTTCGGCACGGCGCTGGCCAGCGGCGTCCTCGCCAACATGCTGGTCTGCCTCGCGGTCTGGCTCGCCTTCGGGGCGCGCAGCGCCGCCGACAAGGTGCTGGTGATCATTCCCCCGATCGCCGCCTTCGTGGCGCTGGGGACCGAGCACTCGGTGGCGAACATGTCGCTGATCCCCTACGGCTGGATGGTGCGCGACTGGGCGGCGCCGGAATTCTGGCAGAACTCGGGGCTCGACCCGGCGGGCTACGGCGCCATCGGGCTGGCCGGTCTGCTCGGCAACCTGGTGCCGGTGACCATCGGCAACGTCATCGGCGGCGTCGTGGTCGGCCTCGGCTACTGGCTCGCCTATCTGCGCCCGGCGAAGGGAGACGCCGGCGCGGGCTGACGGCGCGATTTGCCGCGGCGGTGAAGGAGCCATGCAGGCGGCCGCCGCAACCGGGCCAGCCGCACCGTGTTGCCGCGCCATGCCCGTGCCTGCCTCGTCGCGTCCCGCCCGCACATGACCCGCGACCTGGGCGCCATCGGCCTTGCCGCCGAGTGGATCGCGCTGGGGCTGGAGGCCGCGGGCCTGCTCGCGCTGGTGCTGGGAACGGCGATCACCAGCCTGGCCTTCCTGCGCCGCGGCCTGGCCGGCGGCGCGGGCTGGGCGGATCCCTACCGCCGCTACCGCGCCGATCTCGGCCGCGCCATCCTGCTCGGGCTCGAGCTGCTGGTCGCCGCCGATATCGCCGGCACCGTCGCGGCGCCGCTCGATCTGCGCAACATCGCGGCACTTGGCCTCGTCGTGCTGATCCGGACCTTCCTCAGCGTCTCGCTGGAGACCGAGATCAATGGGCGGTTCCCCTGGCAGGGCGAACCGCCGCGGGGTCCGGCGCCGTCGCGATAGATCCGCGCGCGCCGGCGCCGCGCCGCATGCCCGCCCACCACCAGCCGGCCCAGCAGGGGCCGAGCACCCCCAGCACCGCCGCATCCAGGAGCGGGTTGGGCCGTGCCAGGGGCGCATCCGGCCGCACCGCCCACCACAGATGCACGACATGCCCCGCCAGCAGCAGCAGGCAGACGGCGGCCATGCGCCAGGGCCGGTGCCGCGGCGGCGCCGCCAGCGCCAGGCCGAGCAGCAGCGCCGGCACCGCGACGCCAAGCTTCAGCAGGCCCCAGCCATCCTCGACCCGCCGCAGGTACCAGCCCGCCTCCGCCGGCAGGTCGGCCATCCACACCGTGATGAACTGCACGAACCACAGCCAGATCGTCGCAAGGCCGAGGGCCAGCAGGCCGCGCTCCGCCGCCTCGCCCGGCCCGGTCTCGCCGTCCGGCATCCGGCCGCGCGCCAGCGTGACCAGCGCGGCGGCGGCGAGCGCGGCCATCATGCCCTCCACCCAGACCGCGAAGCCCTGCAGGCTGCCCCACCAGCCCGGATCGCGGGACAGCGACCAGTCCTGCGCGGCGATGGTGACGCTGGTGACCATGGCGGCGAGCACGGCGCCGGCCAGGCGCCGGTCCGGCCGGGCCTGCCGCGTCAGCAGCCAGGCCAGCCCGATCCAGAGCCCCAGGATGGCAACCATGCGCAGGCGGAAGGGAGTGGGCGAGAGCCAGGCGGCGCGCGGCTCTGGCATCGGCGGCGGCACCGGCCCCGCCCAGGGGTAGAGCGCATCGAGGCCGAGCAGCACGGGCAGCGCCATGATGGCGACCAGCGGCATGGCCAGCGCCGCAGCCTCCAGCGGCGCGCGCACCGGCGCCAGCCAGTCCTCGCGCAGCAGGTGCCCGACCGCCAGCACGCCGAGCGCCCCGGCCGAGAGGCCGGCGAACAGCAGGAAGCCGGTGAGCCAGGCCTCCAGCAGCGCCGGCTGGCCAAGCACGACGGCGGCGACGGCGGCGATGCCGAGCAGCAGGCCGGCGGCCGGGCGGATCATGGCCTGGCTCCCGCCTCGACGAAGCGCGCGATGGCCCAGCGGTCGTGCGGGGCGATGCGGTCGTCGAAGGGGTGCGACCTGGCAAGGTTGGCGGCGACCGCAGCCATGCTGCGCTCGGCCGCCGCGCCGGCGATCGGCGGCGGTCGCGGGAAGCCGCGCGCCACCACCGGCCCGTCGCCCAGGCCCTGCGCCCCGTGGCAGGGCGTGCAGAAGATTGCGTAACGCTCCGCGCCGCGCGCCAGCAGGGCGGCGTCCGCCACCGGCCCGGGCGGGGCCAGGGCAGCCTGCCGCGCAAGCTCGCCGCGAGCGACGCTGCCCACCGGC
>JAIEOP010000004.1 GCA_019750465.1 Acetobacteraceae bacterium
CGCCGGGCTTCGCGCCGCGCACCCCCCCGACGACCTTCGGCGGCCGCGCCGCGGCGCGATGCCTCGCGCGCCGCGACGGCCAGGGAGGCGAGCAGAGCGGTCGGCAGGGCGGCACGGGCCGCGGCCAGCACGAGGTCTTCCAACGCGTCGACGGGCGGCATCGGAGCCTGGTCGGAGTCCTCCGGTGTTGCGTCCGGCGGCTGCTCGGGGCTGGCGGTGCTCTCCGCCTGTTCGGCGGGCACGCGGGTGGCGCGCGGGGCGAGCACAAGGCGTGCGGCCACCGCGGCATCCTCGCCGCTCACGGTGCAGCGCCCCGCGAGAGCGGCGCCGGCCCGCGCCGCGCGCAGTGCCAGCAGCGATGCGCGCGGCGATGCGATGCCGAGCGCCATGGCTGTCGCGCAGAGCGCCCGCACGACGTCCTCCGCGGCTGTCACGCCGGCAAGCCGCGCGCGAGCCGCGGCGATCTCCGCCGCGGGTGGCACGTCGAACACGGCCCGGGGCGGGAGATCGTCCAGGGCCAGCGTGAAGGCCAGCCGGTCACACAGGGCGGGCGGTGCGCGCTCGTCGCCGATGCCTTCATCCAGCGCGACCAGCGCGAAGCGGGTCGGCCAACACATGGCAAGCCCATCGCGCTGGATGTCCACCGATCCCCGATCCATCACGCCGGCGAGGCGCGCCGTCACGCCGGCGGCGGTGCGTTCGGCGAGCGCCAGGACTACCGCGCCGCCATCCGCGGCCGCCAGCACGCCCCGCTCGGCCACGGCGCGCCCGGTGCGCAGCGTCGCGGCCAGGTCCAGGCCGCCGAGCAGGCGCGAATCCGGCACGTCGGGCGGCAGCCGGCGCCAGGGGGCATCCACCGGCAGCGCCGCGCGCAGCCCGTCGAGCCAGCCGTCGCGCAGCGGCCCGGGCGGACCGCGCAGCCAGGCGCCGTTCAGGCCCTCGGGATCGACGGCGAGCAGCGCAATGGCCAGCGCCGCATCGCCATCGGGCGAAGCGGCCATGTCCACGGGCGCAGGCTCGCTGGCGGCCTTCACGGCCCGAGCGTGTCCATCACGGCGCGCTCCACCCGCACCGTGGACCCCGCCTCGTCGAGCGGGTTGCGCCGGAGCCGATGGCGCAGCGCGGGCGCCGCGATGGCGCGGAGCTGTGCCGTGGAAATCTCCCGCGCGTCCTCGAAGGCCGCCAGCGCGCGGGCGGCGCGCAGCAGGGTCAGCTCGCCACGCAGCCCATCGGTGCCGAGCGCGATGCAGAGCCGCGCAGCCGCTTCCAGCGCCGCATCCGGCGTGGCGATCGCATCGAGCCGCGCCCGGGCCGCCTGAATCCGCTGTCGAAGACTCACCTGCTCCGGCTGCCAGGCCGCGGCGAATGCAACCGGGTCGCGGTCATGCGCGTCGCGCCGGCGCACCACCTCCACGCGCGTGGCGAGGTCCTGCGGCGTCCGCACCTCCACCGCCAGGCCGAAGCGATCGAGAAGCTGCGGCCGCAGCTCGCCTTCCTCCGGGTTGCCGCTGCCGACCAGCACGAAGCGCGCCGGGTGCCGCAGGCTGATGCCCTCGCGCTCCACCAGGTTCTCGCCGGAGGCGGCGACGTCCAGCAGCAGGTCCACGAGGTGATCCTCCAGCAGGTTCACCTCGTCGATGTAGAGGAAGCCGCGATGCGCGCGGGCGAGCAGCCCGGGCTCAAAGGCCTTGGTCCCATCGGCCAGCGCGCGCTCGATGTCGAGCGCGCCGGTGACGCGGTCCTCCGTCGCGCCCAGTGGCAGGTCCACCACCGGCACCGGCACGCTCACCGCGCGCAGCGCGCCGCGCGCCCGCCCGGCGGTGCATTCCGCGCAGAGCGCGGCGCGGCGGTCCGGGTCGCAGTTGAAGCGGCAGCCCTCGACGGCGCGCATCGGCGGCAGCAGCGCCGCGAGCGCGCGCACCGCCGTGGACTTGCCGGTGCCGCGGTCGCCGAGGACCAGCACGCCGCCGATGCCCGGGTCGATGGCGGCGAGGAGCAGGGCGCGCGTCATCTCCTCCTGCCCGACCAGGGCGGCGAAGGGGTACGGCGGCCGGGCGCCGCCCGGCGTCGCGGGGGCATTCCTGCGGGGGCGCAACCGCGGCACCGGCGCCGGCCCGGACTCCTCCTCCGCAAGGGCGTCGGCACAGCGGCCGGCGGCCACGCCTCCGGCTGCATCCATCACGCGGCCCGCCGCAGGCTGAAGCTGGCCCAGATCGTCTCCAGCGCCGCCACCAGGTGGTCCATGTCGGCGTCGCTGTGCACCGGCGAGGGGGTGATGCGCAGCCGTTCCGTGCCACGCGGCACGGTCGGATAGTTGATGGGCTGCACATAGACGCCATGCTCGTCGAGCAGCCGGTCGCTGACCTCCTTGCAGAGCACAGGGTCGCCGACCATCACCGGCACGATGTGGCTCGGATTGTCGAGGTGCGGCACGCCGATGGCGTCGAGCCGCCGGCGCAAGGTCGCCGCGCGCTCCTGCAACCGCGCCCGCAGCGGCGCCGCGCCGCGCACGTGGAGGATGCTCGCGCGCACGCCGGCGGCGATCGCCGGCGGCAGTGCCGTCGAGAAGATGAAGCCTGAGGCGAAGGAGCGGACGAAGTCGCACATCGCGGTCGAGCCCGCGATGTATCCGCCGATCACCCCGAATGCCTTGGCCAGCGTGCCCTCGATCACGGTCAGCCGGTGCGCCACGCCGTCCCGCTCGGTCACGCCGCCGCCGTTGGGCCCATAGAGGCCGACGGCATGCACCTCGTCGCAATAGGTCATGGCGCCATGCGCCTCGGCCACGTCGCAGATGTCGGCGACCGGGGCGATGTCGCCATCCATGGAATAGACGCTCTCGAAGGCCACCAGCTTCGGCGTGCCCGGATCCAGCTCGCCGAGCACCCGGCGCAGGTCCGCCACGTCGTTGTGCGCGAAGACCCGGCGCTGCGCGCGGCTGTGCCGCATGCCCTCGATCATCGAGGCGTGGTTCATCTCGTCCGAGACGACGACGCAGCCCGGCAGCCGCGAGGCGAGCGTCGAGAGCGTCGCCCAGTTCGACATGTAGCCGGAATTGAACAGCAGCGCCGCCTGCTTGCCATGCAGCGTGGCGAGTTCCCGCTCCAGCAGCACGTGCTCGTGGTTGGTGCCGGAGATGTTGCGCGTGCCGCCGGCGCCGGCACCGTAGCGGTCCAGCGCCGCATGCATTGCGGCGAGCACCTCCGGATGCTGGCCCATGCCCAGGTAGTCGTTCGAGCACCAGACCGTGACCTCGCGCAGGCGACCGCCCAGGTGCCGCATCGCCTTCGGGTACTGCCCGGCCTGGCGTTCGATGTCGGCGAAGACGCGGTAGCGGCCTTCCCTGCGGAGGGTGTCGAGCTGCTTCTCGAAGAAGGCTTCGTAGTTCATGTCCTGCTCTCCAGGGGCGGAGGATCCTCCGGTCGGGCCATCGCGCCGCGCCCGCCGCGAGGGCCGATCGGTGTGGGAAGGGCGGCCACGCAGAGGGCGCCCGCGCCCATCCGCCGCGGCCCCAGGCTCAGCCGCCAGAGCGTCTCGGGCGGGATGGGCAGCACCATGAAGACGTGCTCCAGCACCGCGAGGCCCGCAAGGGTCGCCAGCAGCGTGCAGCCGGCGGCCATGGCCGGGCTGGCCCCGGGTGCGACGGCCGCGGCGAGCAGCCACGCGCACAGCGCGATGCCGCCCGCGACGGAGACCGGCAGCAGCGGGTTCATCGGCCGCCGCGCGAAGTAGCTGCCGAGGTAGCGCAGATGGTCCGGCAGCAGCGTCTCGCCCGGATTGCGGACGCCGATGAAGATGTTGAGCTTGGCGCTCAGCCGCATCACCGCGAGCAGCAGGAAGGTCCAGAGGCCGATGCGGTTCGGCCCGCCCAGCGTCGCCGCCAGCACCAGCCCGGCGCCTACAAGGATGGCGATCTCGTGCCAGAGGATAACGGCGACCGCGGCACGGAACCGCGGCCAGCCGCGCGCGCCGGGCGGGCATGCCTCCTGGCGCGGGCCGGTGACGAAGCCGGTGAGGAAGGCGACCTCGATCCAGCCCCAGACGAGGATGGCCGCGGTGAAGCCGATATAGGCGCCGGCGAGCGTCATGTCGTGCGCGCCGGCGTGCAGCGCGAACAGCCCGATGGCCAGCAGCACCGTGGCGCCGATCAGGGTGCGCCCGAAGGTCTCCCGCCGCAGCCCATCCAGGTAGAGGATCAGGCCGGTGCTGGACCACCAGAGGGTCACCGCGAACAGCGCCGGGTAGAGGTGCTCGACCATGCGGGGGCTTCCGCGCTACCAGGCCGGCGCCATGCGCACGTCGGCCGGCAGCGGCTTCCTGCGGCCCGGCAGCAGGTAGAGATGCGCGAACTGCGCGGCCGCCCGCAGGCCAAGGCCGGCGCGGCGAGCGCGGCCTGCCAGCCCGGGCATCCGCTTCGCCTCCAGCATCCGGTCGCTGGTCGCACGCAGACGTTCCATGCGGCGCAGGAAGGCGGGGTTGTCGATGTCCAGCGTCACCGGGAAGACCTGCTCGCAGATCGCCGAGGTGATGCGGAAGACCCGCATGTCGTAGTCCGTGGGGTCCATGCCGAGGGCCGCGTGGAAGGCCGGCCGCTGGTGGTCGCGCACGTACATCGTGGCGAAGACGGCGAGCTGGAAGAACTTCACCCAAAGCTTGTTCGTGCCCTCCAGGATCCGCGGATTGGCGCGCATCAGCAGGGCGAAGGCTTCGCCGTGGCGGAACTCGTCGTTGCACCACTTCTCGAACCAGTTGAAGATCGGGTGGAACCGCAGCTCCGGATGCCGCTCGAACTGGCGAAAGATGGTGATGTAGCGGGCATAGCCGATCTTCTCCGACAGGTAGGTCGCATAGAAGATGAACTTCGGCTTGAAGTAGTGGTACTTCTTCGCCTTGGTCAGGAAGCCGAGGTCCACGCCGACGCCGATGTCCTTCAGGCTGTCGTTGATGAAGCCGGCGTGCCGGGCCTCGTCGCGGCTCATGAAGCCGAACAGGTCCTTCATGTCGGGGTTCTTCACGCGCTTGCGGATCTCCGCGTAGAGCACGCAGCCGGAGAACTCGGCGGTGACGGAGCTGACGAGGAACTCCAGCAGCTCCTTGCGCAGCGGCTCGGGCAGCGCGTCCAGCCGGAAGGCGTCGAAGGCATCGGTGCGCACGAAGTGGCCCTTGTTCGGGTCGCTGCGGAACTCCTCCATCAGCGCGTCCCACTGGGCGCGGATCGGCGTCACGTCCATGGCGTCGATCGCCGCGAAGTCGGTGGTGTAGAAGCGCGGGCTCAGCACGGTCTCGGCGGTGGCGGCGCGCGTGGTCTCGTTGACCGCGGCGCGGCTCGGGGGAAGGACGGCGTTCATGGCGCGGCGCACTCCTTCGGCTCGAAGCCGCAGTGGTAGAGCTCGACCAGCTCGAACAGCGCCGAGAACTCGGTCCAGGCGCGCTCCAGCGCGCCGGCGCGGATCACGGTGGCACGGCAGGTCAGGCGGCGGCTCTCGCCGAAGCCGACCTCGGTCGGCGCGCCGTGCACGATGACGCGGTCGCCGGGCCGCAGCGCGATGCCCTCGGGGATGGCGTGGGCGTGCAGGCTGTCGAAGCTGTGCTCGATGTCCACGCTGCAGGTGATCTCCTCCCGCCTCCCGCCCAGGATCGGCGGCCAGGCACCCATGCGAATGCGTGTCATCGTCTTCCCTCCTCGATGACGAAAAGCCGGGTGAAGGCTTCGGCCTGGGTCGGGCCGAAGGCCTTCAGGTCGATGCGGCGGCCGGTTGCGAGATCGTCGAGCGTCAGCCGTCCGTCGTCCCAGGCCACCAGACGGAACGGCGTCTCCGGCCCGTGGCTCGAGCGCCACCGCTCGCGCGCCAGCCCGCGCAGCGCCGCCCGCGTGAAGCCGTTGGTGCCGGGATCCAGCACGGCAACCGGCGCCGCGCGCCCCGGCGCGCGCACCGTCACCGCGCCGTCCTCCCGGTCCTCGAACAGCAGGTCCTGCGTGCGGAGCGCGGCAGCCGTCTCCGGCGGCGGCGGCGCGCCGCCGATCCAGGCCAGCACGAGCACCAGCGCGATCACCGCCGCGACGCCGAGCATCGGCGCCTGCGGAAAGCCGCGGTCGGCAGTGCGGACCTGCATGCTGCCCGCCTCCCCTAAGCCGCCGCGGCCGCTTCGGGCCGAATCGGGCGACGCGCCGCCTCCGCCGCCTCCTGCAGCACGGGTGCGGGCATCGCCGCCGCCGCGGCGAGCGCCCGGGCCAGCACCTGCCCGGCGAGCTCCGCATCCGGCAGCGCGCGCAGGACCGGCTCCGGCCGCGCGACGCGCCAGGGTCGCAGGTGCGGCCAAAGCGCGATCCAGGAGGCGCGATGCCCGGGAGCAAGCAGCAGCCGGATGTCACCGTGGCCGGCGCCGTGCAGCCGCAGATCCGCGCTGCGGATCGCCGCGAAGGGGATGTTCACGGTCAGCGACACGGCGACGCCGACGCGCATCACCACGCGCCGGGTGGTGATGGTGTAGAGCGTGGTGCGCGCGGTCAGCCAGCCGATCACCGCCAGCACCGCGATCGCCACCACCCCGAGCAGCAGGATCCAGGCCGCGCCGGCCAGCGCCGTCGTCGCGCCGTCCGCCCAGGACGCGGCGATGCGCCACACGGCAAGCAGAGCGAAGTAGAAGGCCAGCCCGCGCAGGTGGAAGGCGCCTATCGCCAGCGGCATCGCGGACGGCGATCCCTGCCAGAGGATCGCCTCCTCCGCCGGCAGCCGTTCCGGCAGGCCGCGGACGGGTTCGTGCTCGTGCTCCCTCACAGCAGCGGCCCCAGGCGAGCGGGCGTTGCGTAGAGATGGCCGGAGGCGAAGTACGCGGTGATGCGATCCTCCTCGCGCATGGTGATCTCGTCCGGTCGGGCCGGGGCGGGCGCGGCGGCGAGTTGCGCCGCGGTGACCGAGGCCAGGCGCACGCGGCCCGGACGGAAGCTGCTGGGCTGCTCGATGCGCACCAGCGGCATCGGCACCAGGACGCGGCGCGGGCCGGCCGTGCCGACCACCTCGACCTCCAGGTAGCGCAACAGCACGTCCGAGCGGTCGATCCACGCATCGGCCACAGTGCCGCCGATCGATCCGTCCAACCCGACGACCGTCATGCCGCGCGGGTCCGGATCCTCCGCGGCGAGGGAATAGGCTGGGGCGAGGCGCAGCGGAACGATCTTCGGATCGGTCGAGTTGTAGACCAGTTCCGGATGCTCGGCGCGCAGCGCGTAGGACGCCGGGCCGACACCGTCCTGCATCGGGTTGCCGGTCGGCTCGAAGGGTGCGCCGGGAAATCCCGCCGCGGGCCGCATGGCGAAGTCGCGCACCGCTTCCCGCCGTGGCGCCTGCACCGTGGTGCCGTCCGCGATCAGGAAGGTCTTCGGCGACGGGATGGCCGGGAAGCCCTGCACCACCACGCGCCCGCCGCGGTCCGAGACCAGCGGATAGCCCTCCCGCTTGTCCTCGCGTCGCAGGTAGAAGATCAGGCCGGCGAAGAAGATCCAGAAGGCGTAGAGCGCGATCAGGGCCAGATCGATGGTGCCGACGACGGTTCGCATTGCGGTCCTCCGTGCAGGTCAGGTGCCGGTCGGCGTGCCGGCCAGGCCAAGGCGTGAGGGAAGCCCCGACGGATCTTCGCGTGCCGCCTGCACGAGAGGCCCCATCGCGGCCAGGGTCGCGAAAAGCAGTGCGATCTCGACGAGATAGACGGTGCCATAGCCGGTGGCGGTGCTGGCCAGCGCCTCCCCGAGCCGGCCCGTCAGGGCGAGCGCGCCGACACCGTCGCGCAGCAGGCCACCGACGGCGACGCCGAGGCCCGCGGCGCTGGCCTGCGTCGCGCCCCAGGCGCCAAGCGCGAGTCCGACCTGACCGGGCGGTGCCGCGCCCATGCAGGCGGTGAGTGTCGCGTGGGCGAACAGGCCCGCGCCGAAACCGATCAGCATCGCGCCGCAGCCGAACAGCGCCGGGCTGTCCAGCGGCGCGGCGAAGATGATGGCGGCGAAGGCGAAGGCACCCAGCAGCACCCCGGCGCCCGCCACCCGGTGCGCGTCCCAGCCGCCGCCGAGCGCCCGCGCCGCGAGGACGAGCCCGATGATGCCGCCCAGGGCGAGCAGCGCGGTCAGCGTCGTGGTGGCGGCGACACCGAGACCCAGGACCTGGCCGCCATAGGGCTCCAGCAGCACGTCCTGCATCGCGAAGCCGGCGGTGCCGAGGGCGATCACGACCAGGCGCCGGCCCCACGGGCCGCTGCCGCTGAGCAGCCGCCAGCTCTCGACGAAGCCGGGCGAGTCGCCGCGGCCGCGCGTGCGTGCGGGGTCACGCGGCTCCTGCTTCCACAGCGCCAGGATGTTGAGCGCCATGGTCAGCACCGCCGCACCCTGGATCACCTGGATCAGGCGCAACTGGCTGAACGGCGCAAGCAGCGCCCCGAAGGCGAGGCCCGCGACCAGCATGCCGAGCAGGAACATGGCGGTGAGCAGCGCCACGACGCGCGCCAGGCTGCGGGCCGGGGCCAGGTCGGCAGCCAGCGCCAGACCCACGGTCTGCACCATGTGCATGCCCGCGCCGACCAGCAGGAAGGCCAGTGCGGCCGCCGCATGCCCCGCCCAGGCCGGCCCGTTGCTGTCGCCCGAGAGGATGATCAGCGCGAAGGGCATGATCGCCAGGCCGCCGAACTGCGTCAGCGAGCCGAACCAGATATAGGGCACGCGCCGCCAGCCGAGCACGGAGCGGTGGGTGTCCGAGCGGAAGCCGATCAGCGCCCGCAGCGGCGCGAAGCCGAGCGGCAGCGCCACCATGGCAGCGACCAGCCCGGCGGGAACGTCGAGCTCCACGATCATCACGCGGTTCAGCGTGCCGATCAGCAGCACCGCCGCCATGCCCACGGAGACCTGGAACAGCGAGAGGCGCAGCAGCCGGCCTATCGGCAACTCGGGCGTCGCGGCATCGGCGAAGGGCAGGAAGCGCGGGCCGACCCGCGTCCAGACACCTGCCAGGGCGGCGCCCGCGCGCGTCATGCCAGCCGCACCTCCATGGCATGGGAGATGTAGAAGCCGCGCGCGACGCGGTGGCTGCGCCCGGGCGTGATGCCGCCGCCGCCCTGCCGCAGCAGCGTGGCGATGCGCGCCGGCCCCACCGGCTCGATGGCAGGGGCACGGTCGCCGCGCGGGAACAGCCGCCCCGCCGCATGCATCACCGTCAGCAGGGCCGTGCGGGGCGCGAAGGTGAAGAGGACGGAGCGCTCCGCGCGCCCTGCCAACTGCGCCACCGCGGCCGCCATGTCCTCGGCCCGGTAGTGGATGAGGCTGTCCATCGCCACGGCATGGTCGAAGCGTCCCAGGGCCGGATCGAGCATGTCGCCGACCTCGAACCGCAACGTCCCGGCAAGCCCGGCGCCCGCCGCGCGTTCGCGCGCCAGGCCGATGAGCGTGGGCGAGATGTCCACCGCCGTCACCAGCGCGCCGCGCCGCGCCGCCTCCACCGCCAGCGCCCCGGTCCCGCAGCCCGCGTCGAGCAGCCGCACGCCCCGCAGATCCTGCGGCAGCCAGGAGAGCAGTGTCGCCCGCATCTCGTCCCGCCCGGCGCGCACGGTGGCGCGGATGCCGCTGACCGGCGCGTCTGAGGTCAGGCGCTTCCAGGCCTCGGCCGCGGTGCGGTCGAAATAGTGCTCCAGCTGGCCGCGCCGGGCCGTGTAGGTGGCGGAGTGCATCAGTCGAACCCCAGCAGGTCGAAGATGTCGCGATCCTTCAGCGGCGTCGCCTCGACGGCCTTGGTGCCGTTCCACAGGCTTTCTGCAAGGCGCAGGTACTCGTCCTGCGCCAGCCGGACCTCGGGGCTGTCCTCCATCTCGAACAGCGTCGCCTTCTTCAGCCGGGAGCGGCGGATGGCGTCGAGGTCGGGAAAATGCGCCAGGGTGCGCATGCCGGTCGCGCGGTTGAAGCGGTCGATCTGGTCGGTGCCGGCGCTGCGGTTGACGATGACGCCGCCGAGGCGGACCGGGTAGTTCTTCGCCTTCGCCTTGATCGCCGTGACGATGCGGTTCATCGCGAAGATGCTGTCGAAGTCGTTGGCCGCGACGATGAGCCCGCGGTCCGCATGCAGCAGCGGCGCCGCGAAGCCGCCGCAGACCACGTCCCCGAGCACGTCGAAGATGACGATGTCGGTCTCCTCCAGCAGGTGGTGCTCCTTCAGCAGCTTCACCGTCTGGCCGACCACGTAGCCGCCGCAGCCCGTGCCCGCCGGCGGGCCGCCGGCCTCGACGCAGAGCACGCCGCCATAGCCCTCGAACACGAAGTCCTCGGTGCGCAGCTCCTCGGCGTGGAAGTCCACCGCCTCCAGCGCGTCGATCACCGTGGGTGCCAGGCGCTTGGTCAGGGTGAAGGTGGAATCGTGCTTCGGGTCGCAGCCGATCTGCAGCACGCGCCGGCCGAGCCGGGTGAAGGCCACCGAAAGGTTCGAGGACGTGGTGCTCTTGCCGATGCCGCCCTTGCCGTAGACGGCGAAGACCCGCGCGTTGTCGATGCGCCCGTCGGGGTCCGTGTGCACCTGAACGCTGCCCTCGCCATCGCCGTGGCGGCGCGCGCTGGCAAGGCCCGGCGGCGGGCGGACGATCACGGTCATGCGGGGGCCCCTTCGGCGATGCCTTCGATCCGGTCCTCGAGCTCCTCGCCGGCGCGGCGCAGCGCGTCGAGCATGTCGGGATCGGGAGTCCAGTAGCGGCGCTCATGCGCCTCGATCAGGCGGTTGGCGATGCGCGCCGAGGCGATCGGGTTCAGCGCGGCCAGGCGCCGGCGCATCGCGTCGTCCAGCATGAAGGTCTGCACGAGGTTGTGGTACACCCAGGGCGCGACCTCGCCGGTCGTGGCGGACCAGCCCATCGTGTTGGTGACCTGCGCCTCGATGCAGCGCACGCCCTCGTGCCCGTGGGCGAGCAGCGGCTCGAACCACTTGGGATTGAGGGCGCGGGTGCGGGTTTCCAGCGCCACCTGCTCTGCGATGGTGCGCACCGTCCCCTCGCCGCGGGTCTGGTCGCCGACATAGACGTTGGCGGCGCGGCCGCCGCGCGCCGACTTCACCGCGCGGCTGATGCCGCCGAGCGTATCGAAGTAGTGGTCCACGGTGGTGATGCCGAGCTCCACCGAATCGAGGTTCTGGTAGGTCGCATCCACCGTGCCGAGCATGTGCGCGAGCACGCCGTCATGCCGGGCCGGGCGGCCATCCAGCCCGTAGGCGAAGCCCTTGCGGCGCCGCCAGGCCTCGCCCAGTTCCGCCTCGTCCGTCCAGGCGCCGTGCTCCAGGATCTGGTTGACATTGGCGCCATAGGCGCCGTCGGCATTGCCGAAGACGCGCAGGCTGGCGTCCTCGACGGTGCCGCCATGCGCGGCCTGGAAGGCGAGGGCGTGCTTGCGCACGAAGTTCCGCTCCACCGGCTCCTCGGCCGCAGCGGCGAGGAAGGCGGCCTCGGCGAGCAGCTTCGTCTGCAGCGGCAGCAGGTCGCGGAAGATGCCGGACAGCGTGACCATGACATCCACGCGCGGCCGCCCGAGCCGCTCCAGCGGGACGAGCTGCGCCCCTGCCAGCCGGCCATAGCTGTCGTGCCGCGGCTCCGCTCCGAGCAGCCACAGCGCCTGCGCGATCGGGCCGCCCTCGGTCTTCAGGTTGTCGGTGCCCCAGAGCACGATCGCCACCGTCTCGGGCAGTGCGCCGCTCTCCGCCAGGTGGCGCGCCAGCAGCCGGTCCGCCTGGCGTGCGCCGTCCTGCACCGCGAAGGCGGACGGGATGCGGAAGGGGTCGAAGCCGTGCAGGTTGCGGCCCGTCGGCAGCACCTCGGTGGTGCGCAGCAGGTCGCCGCCCGGCGCGGGGCGGATGTAGCCGCCATCCAGCGCGTGCAGCAGGGCGGGGATCTCGTGATCCTGTGCCATCAGCGCGTCGAGGCGCGCGCGCTCCGCGGGATCGGTGATGCCGGCGGCGTCGAGCATCTCGGCGCGCTGGGCGGCATCCGGCACCTCGCCGACCACGTGCAGCCCGTGCGGGATCAGCGTGTATTCCAGCTCCAGCAGCGCCGTGCCGAGCCGCGCGATCGCCTCCGCGGCGCCGTCGCCCCAGGGCGGCTCGGCCGTCGCCAGGTCCACGGCTGCCGCCTGGCCCTGGATCAGCCCGGCGAGGGCGGCGCGTGCCATCGCGTCGGCGTCCGGCTCCAGCGCGCGCCAGCGATCCAGCGACGCCTTCAGGTCGAGCAGCCCGCGATACAGCCCGGCATGCGCGACCGGCGGCGTCAGGTAGCTGATCAGCGTGGCGCCACCACGCCGCTTGGCGAGCGTGCCCTCGGACGGGTTGTTGGAGGCGTAGAGGTAGAAATTCGGCAGGTCGCCGATCAGCCGGTCAGGCCAGCATGCGGCGGAAAGCCCGGCCTGCTTGCCCGGCATGAACTCCAGCGCGCCATGCGTGCCGAAATGCAGCACGGCATGGGCGCCGAACTCCTCGCGGATCCAGCGGTAGAAGGCGCTGAAGGCGTGCGTCGGCGCGAAGCCGTGCTCGAAGAGCAGGCGCATCGGATCGCCTTCCCAGCCGAAGGCGGGCTGGATGCCGACGAAGACGTTGCCGAGCTGCGCCCCGAGGATCTGGATGGCGCTGCCGTCGCTGTTGTGGCGGCCCGGCGCGGGACCCCACTGCGCCTCGATCTCGGCCAAATACGGCTCCCGCCGTACGTGATCGTCAGCGGGGATGCGCGCGGCGACGTTGGCCGGCGTGCCGAAGCGCGCGGCGTTGCCCTGCAGCACCGCCGCACGCAGCGCCTCCACGGTCTCCGGCGCCTCGACCCGATATCCCGCGGCCGCCATGGCGCGCAGCGTGCGGTGCAGCGACTCGAAGACCGAAAGGTAGGCGGCGGTGCCGGTTGCGCCGGCATTGGGCGGGAAGTTGAACAGCACGATGGCGACGCGCTTCTCCGCATGACGCGCCGCACGCAGGGCGACGAGCCGCGCGACGCGGGCAGCCAGGCGATCGGCGCGATCCTGCTGCACCATCATGCCGCGCGCCCGGCCGCCTTCGGCCGCCGCACCGCTGCGGCCGCCGAAGGTGATCGACCCGATGGCGCCGTCCAGCTCCGGGATGGCCACCATCATGGTGGCCTCCACCGGCGTCAGGCCGCGGGGATCGGCCTCCCACTGCCCCAGGGTCTGAAATTCCAGCGGATGCGCCGCGAGGTAGGGCACGTCGAGGCGCGCCAGCATCGCCTCGGCCGCCTGCGCATCGTTGTAGGCGGGACCACCGACCAGGGAGAATCCGGTGAGCGACACCACGGCATCCACGATGGGCACGCCGTCGCGCAGGAAGTAGCGCTCCATCGCGGGACGCGAATCCAGGCCGCTGGCGAAGGCCGGGATCACCCGCAGCCCCCTCCCCTCCAGCGCCGCGATCACCCCGTCATAATGCGCCGCGTTGTCGGCCAGCACGTAGGAGCGCATGATCAGCACCCCGACGGTGCCCGCCGTGCCGCGCTTCGGCAGCCGCGTCGCATCGTCGAAGATGCGGCCGGGTGCCGCCGGATGGTACAGCCCGACATCCGGGTACTGGATCGGCGGCGCGGCGCTCACCCGCCCGGAGAGGCTGGCGCGCGGACCCGCGGCGTAGCGGCCCACCAGCATGCGCACCATGTTCGCGATGTTCTCGGGCGTGCCTGCGAGCCAGTACTGCAGCGCCAGGAAGTAGGCCCGCACGTCCTGTGCGGTTCCGGGGATGAAGCGCAGCAGCCGCGGCAGCTCGCGCAGCATGCGCATCTGCCCCTGGCCGGAGGACTTGCCGCCGCCGCGGCCGCCGCGCAGGCGCTTCAGCAGGCCCATGATGCCGCGCGCCTCGGCCGACATGTCGAAGCGGCCTAGCCGGGTCAGGCGCATCACCTCGCCCGCCGAGAGGCAGCACAGCATGGTGTCGCAGGCGTCGCGCCGGGCGGCCAGCGCCGGCAGGACGGCCCGGATGTGGTCGTCCAGGAACAGCATGGTGGCGATGACCATGTCCGCGGCGGCGATGTCGGCCAGGCAGGCGGCCAGGGCCTGCTCGTCCGAGGCCCAATGGTCGGCCGCGTGCATGGTCAGCACGAGGCCGGGGATCTCCCGGCGCAGCGCGACTTCGGCGTCCTGGACCACGCCGGCGAGATGGCTGTCCATCGTCACCAGCGCGATGCGGAGGGGTGGGCCCTCAGCGGGAGAAATGCGCCTTGGCATCGTACAGGGTCTCGAGCGTGATGAGGGGGATGCGGCGATCCGCGGCGAACCGCTCCGTGTTGCGGCGGGCCTTCCCGCGCACGAAGAACGGGATCTTCTTCAGCTCCTTCTCGGCCTCCGGCGCCCAGGCGCCCACGCTCTCGGGGAGTGGTGGCGTCGCCGGCTGCACGGCCGCCGCGGGCGCCGAACCGGCGCCGAGGTGGGAGGCGCCCGCGCCGTCGTGGAATTCGAAGTCGTCGCGGAACATGCCAAGCAGATGCTCCTCCAGCCCCATCATCAGCGGGTGGACAAGGGTGTCGAACAGCACGTTCGCACCCTCGAAGCCCATCTGCGGCGAGAAGCGGGCGGGGAAGTCCTGCACGTGGACCGGCGCCGAGATCACGGCGCAGGGGATGCCGAGCCGCTTGGCCGTGTGCCGCTCCATCTGCGTGCCGAGCACCAGTTCCGGCTGGGCGGCACCGATGGCGGCCTCGACCTCAAGGTAGTCGTCCGTGATCAGCGCCTCGATGCCGTGCCCCCGCGCCGCGTCGCGGACCTCGCGCGCGAATTCCCGGCTGTAGGTGCCGAGGCCGACCACCTCGAAGGCCAGTTCCGTGGCGGCGATGCGCGCCGCGGCGATGGCGTGGGTCGCGTCGCCGAAGATGAAGGCGCGCTTGCCCGTGAGATAGGTCGAATCGACGGAGCGCGAGTACCAGGGCAGGCGGCTCGCCTCCGCCAACGCAGGCGCCGGATCGACACCCGCGAGGCGCGCAACCTCGGCGATGAAGTCGCGCGTCGCGCCGACGCCGATCGGGATCGCGGTGGTGTGCGGCTGCGCGAAGTTCCGCTTCAGCCAGGCTGCGGCCTGCATCGCCACTTCCGGATAGAGCACGACGTTGAAGTCGGCCTCGCCGAGCCGCGCCAGGTCGGCCGGCGTGGCGCCGAGCGGCGCCACCACGTTCACCGGAACGCCGAGCAACGCCAGCAGCCGCCGGACCTCCGCCACGTCGTCGCGGTGGCGGAAGCCGAGCGCGGTCGGGCCGAGGATGTTGCAGCAGCGCGTCTCGCTCGCCGCGCGCACGGTGCCGGGGCGCGGTGCGCGCGGACCGGCGAAGGCGCGGACGAGCTGGTAGAAGGTCTCCGACGCGCCCCAGTTCTCCTTGCGTTGGTAGGCCGGCAGATCCACCGGCACCACCGGCACGGGAAGTCCCAGCGTGCGCGCCAGGCCGCCCGGGTCGTCCTGGATCAGCTCCGCCGTGCAGGATGCGCCGACCAGGATCGCCTGCGGGCGGAAGCGCTCATAGGCATCCAGGGTCGCGGTCTTCAGCAGCGTGGCGGTATCGCCGCCGAGGTCGCGCGCCTGGAAGGTGGTGTAGGTGACGGGCGGGCGCGTCGCACGCCGCTCGATCATGGTGAAGAGAAGGTCCGCATAGGTGTCGCCCTGCGGCGCGTGCAGGACGTAGTGCAGCCCCTCCATCGCGGCGGCGACACGCATCGCCCCCACATGGGGCGGTCCTTCGTAGGTCCACACCGCGAGCTGCATGGCGCTAGACCTCCAGCCTGGCCCGGCGGGCCAGCGGCCGCAGGAACAGCTCGG
The DNA here is from genome assembly GCA_019750465.1 of Acetobacteraceae bacterium. GTDB lineage: Bacteria > Pseudomonadota > Alphaproteobacteria > Acetobacterales > Acetobacteraceae > JAIEOP01. The sequence goes on from JAIEOP010000004.1 coordinate 15,798, forward strand.
CGAGGTCGCCGGCCTGCTCGTAGCCCTGGATCGGCGTGAAGACGAGCTCGATGGACCACTTCGTGGCAAGGCCCTCCGCCTCCAGCGGATTGGCGAGGCCGAGTCCGCAAACGGTCAGGTCCGGCCTGGCGGCGCGGCAGCGATCGAGCTGGTTCTCGACGTGCTGCCCCTCGCTCAGCATCACGCCGGGCGGGAGCAGCGCCAGCTCCTCGGCAAGGTGCTCGCGGTGCAGGTAGGGCGTGCCGACCTCGAGCGGCACCATGCCCAGTTCCCGTGCCAGGAAGCGCGCGAGCGGCACCTCCAGCTGCGAGTCGGGGAAGAAGAAGACCCGCTGGCCGGAGAGCCGCTCGCGCCGGCGGAGCAGCGCGTGGCGCGCGCGCTGTTCGCCGATGGTGGTCGCTTCGCGGAATGTCCGCTCGCCCACGCCCCACTCCTGCGCAGCCGCGTGCAGCCAGAGCGTCGTGCCCTCCGCCCCGAGCGGGAAGGGTGCGGGGATCCGCCGGGCGCCGCGCGCGTCCAGCGCACGCGCCGTCTCGGCGAGGAAGGGCTGGGCGAGAAGGTAGCGCGTGCCGGAGCCGACGGCGGGCAGGTCCGCGGCGCGGCGGGCGGGCAGGAAGCGCACGGGGCCGACGCCGAGCGCCGCGAACAGGCGGAGGAACTGGTCCTCCACCACCTCGGCCAGCGCGCCCACCACCAGCAGCGACCGCGCCGACCCGGGCTCCGCGGGCATCTCCGGGACGAGCGCGGCGAGGCAGGCATCCTCGCCCTGCGTGAAGGTCGTCTCGATGCCGCTGCCCGAGAAGTGCAGCACGCGCACCGCCGGCATGTGACGCTGGGACAGGCGCTGCGCGGCGCGTGCCAGATCGAGCTTGATCACCTCCGACGGGCAGGAGCCGACCAGGAAGAGCATGCGGATGTCGGGCCGGCGACCGAGCAGCCGCGCCACGACGCGGTCCAGCTCCTCGTTCGCGTCGGCGAGGCCGGCCAGGTCGCGTTCCTCGATGATCGCGGTGGCGAAGCGAGGCTCGGCGAAGATCATCACGCCGGCGGCCGATTGCAGCAGGTGGGCACAGGTGCGGCTGCCGACGACGAGGAAGAAGGCGTCCTGGATCTTGCGGTGCAGCCAGACGATGCCGGTGAGGCCGCAGAACACCTCGCGCTGGCCGCGTTCGCGCAGCACCGGCGCATCGCCGCAGCCGGCGGCGCCGGCGTCCGTGGGGAGGGATGCCGCTATGGCGCTCATGCCGTGCGGCCGAAGGCGCCGTCGGCGGCGGCGCCCTGTTGCTCGCGCCGTGCGGCACGCAGCTTCAGGACGAACTGCGCCGCGTTGATGACGTAGGCCGCATAGGCCGCCAGGGCGAGCTGCATCTGCATCCGCGCATCGCCGATGTCCCAGAACAGGGCGGCGAGGTAGGCGGTGTGCAGCGCCAGCACGAGCATGCTGAACACGTCTTCCCAGAAGAAGGCCGGCGCGAAGAGGTACCGCCCGAAGACCTCCTTCTCCCAGATCGAGCCGGTGACCATGATGGCGTAGAGAAAGAGCGTCTTCGCCACGACCGAGCCCGTGGCAAGGCCGAAGCCCTCATGCGTTGCTAGGAAGCGGAGCACGAGGCCGAGGCTCGCGAGAAAGACGGCGAACTGCAGCGGCGCCAGGATGCCCTGCACCAGCGTCCAGGGCGATGCGTCGCGGCGCTGGCGTTCCTCCGGCGTGTAGAGCGTGCGGCGCTGCACGGCGGCACGGTTGCGGGGCATGCGGCCGGCGGAACTGCTCCAGGGACTTCCGTCCAGCGCGTCGATCACAGGGTCCAGGAACCGCGTTGTAAGCATCTCTTGACAACCTTCCGTCAAACGCGGTCAGGTGATCGGAACGAACGAGCGCCGCGCGGACCGCGACGGGAAGCCGGAGGACGTCGATGTTTCCTCTCGTTTTTGCTTCGGTCTCGCACCGCGTTGCCCTCGTCCGCTTGGCTCGTGATAGGAAGGCTACGGAGCATCCGGACGGTATGTCAAGTTGAATTGACGATCAACTTGGTTGACATTCGTGGCAGGCTTAGAGTGAAGTGCCGAGGGGAGAGGGCGATGGCAGGGAAGCCGATGGACGCTCCACAGATCATGGCGATGCGGGGTGATGGGCTCGATGCGTCGCCTGCCCTCGCCGCCCGCGAGCAGGCCGCGCATTGCGGCGTCGTCGACCTGCATCCCGCGTCGCGCCCCTCGCTCCGCTCCCCGGCCGGCCTGACCGCGACCCGGCTCGGCGAGCCGGCAGCGGGCATCGCGCTGCGCGGCAGCCGGGTCGCCCTCGTCGTGCGCACGCTCGAACAGGATGTCATTCCTCGGCTGGTCGCCGCGCATCGCCAGGCGACGACGCCCGCGTCGATCGACCGTGCACCCAGCGCGGTTCCCACCGAGGCCGACGTGTCCACCGTCACCGCGCTGGCGCTGCGCGGCGACCAGCCCGACATCGAAGCCTATGCCGATGCCCTGCAGGCTCGCGGCGTGGCCCTGGAGCGCATCTACCTTGAGTTGCTCGCGCCGGTGGCGCGGCGGCTCGGCGAGATGTGGGAATCCGACGAGTGCGACTTCGCCACGGTCACCATGGGGCTCTGTGCGCTGCAGCAGACGGTGCTGCACCTCGGGCGTCACCTGCCCTGGCACAGGCGTGGATCCGCGATGGCGCGGCGCGTCGCGCTCTCGCCGGTGCCCGGCGAACAGCACACCCTTGGCCTGCTCATCGTGACGGAGTTCTTCCGGCGAGGCGGCTGGGAAGTATGGAGCGGCAGCGGGGAGAGCGCGCAGGCGATCGTCGCCAAGGTCGGCGCCGAGCACTTCGCCATCGCCGGCTTCACGCTCGGCCGAGAGGACGAGGTGAAGCTGCTCGCACGTCTCATCCGCAACGTCCGCCGGGCATCGCTCAACCGCGGCATCGGCATCCTGGTGGGGGGGCCGATCTTCCTGGCGCGCCCCGATCTCGCGCTTGAATCGGGCGCCGACGCGATGGCCGTGGACGGCGAGCAGGCGGTGCTGCAGGCCGAGACGTTGTTGGCGCTCCATGGCGCCACGGCCTGATGATTGCGGAGGCGATTTCGCCACCCGAACGACGTTGACCTTGGGGAGGGTCGGAACGAGAAAGGGATCCTCTGGCACGAAGGACGGAACGCAGCGTGAAGTCGTTCAAGGCCCCCAAGGCATCCCTCGGCTCGCTCGACGCGGAAGCCACCGGCGCCCTCATCGCCGCAGCCACGGATGTCGCCATCGTGCTTGATGCCGCCGGCACCATCCGTGACGTGGCGTTCAGCAGCGAAGACCTGGCCGCCGAGCTCGGCCGTGGCGAGACTTGGATCGGCAAGGCATGGGTCGAGACCGTCGCACGCGACAGCCGACCGAAGGTCGAGGACATGGTGCGCGAGCAACGCGGTGCGACATCGCATCGCTGGCGCCACGTGAACCAGGTCGGCGCCGCGGGCGAGTCCGTGCCCATCCTCTACGCCGCCTGGCCGCTGCGCGAGACCGGGGGCCGGATCGTGTTCGGGCGCGACCTGCGGCCCGTTTCGCAGCTCCAGCAGCGGCTGGTCGAGGTCCAGCAATCGGTCGAGCGCGGCTATTCCCAGCTGCGCCAGGCCGAGATGCGGTACCGCCTGCTGTTCCAGATGTCCGAGGATGCGGTGCTGATCGTGGATGGCGCGAACGGCAAGGTCATCGAGGCCAATCCTGCGGCGCAGCAACTGTTTGCGGACACCTCCCGGCGCCTGGTAGGACGCAGCCTGCTGGACGCCTTCGACGGCGAGAGCCGCGGTGCGCTGCAGGCGATGCTGGGCGCGCTGCGCGGCACCGGCAGGGCGGAGGAGATCGAGGTCCGGCTGCCGGGGGGTGGTTCCGCGGAGATCCGCATCAACGGCTCGACCTTCCGGCACGAGAACGGACTCGTCTTCCTGCTGCGCCTGTCGCGGGCCGGGCCGGACGGCGACGCGATCCTGCTTCCAAGGGCAAGGCAGGACATGCTGCGCGCAGTGGACAGCCTGCCCGATGGGCTGGTCGTCACGGATGCCGAAGGCCAGGTCATCACGGCCAACGCCGCCTTCCTCGAACTGGTCCAGCTCGTCACCGAGGAGCAGGCGCGTGGCGAGCGACTCGACCGCTGGCTCGGTCGGGAGGGCGTCGAGACCGAGGTCCTGCTGAGCAACCTGCGCAACCGCGGCGCGGTCCGGCTCTACGCCACCACGCTGCGCGGGCAGCTCGGCGGCCAGGTGCATGTCGAGATCTCGGCCGCCCCGGTCCTGCATGGCGGCGACCAGCGCTTCGGCTTCGCCGTGCGCGACGTCAGCGCGCGGCTGAGGCCTGCCGCAGTGCGCAACCACAGCCCCTCGCCGGGACGTTCGGTCGAGGAGCTGAAGGAACTGATCGGGCGCGTGCCGCTGAAGGACCTGGTGCGCGAGGCGGCGGACGCGATCGAGCGGCTCTGCATCGAGGCGGCGCTGGATATCAGCGGCGACAACCGGGCCTCGGCGGCGGAGATGCTCGGCCTGAGCCGGCAGAGCCTCTACGTGAAGCTGCATCGCTACGGCCTCGGCGATCTCGGCGCCGACACCATGGAACGGGACTAGCGCGCGGATGGCGACCTCGGCACCGGCGGAGCCAGCCTCCGCCCACCCACGGGCCGTGCGGCCGGCGCCGGGCGCGGTGCTGGAACTGCTGAAGCCGATCACCTGGTTCCCGCCCATGTGGGCCTTCGCCTGCGGCGTTGCCGCTTCGGGGGCTGACCTCGCCGCGGCCTGGCCGCTGGCGCTGCTCGGCGTCGTCCTCGCCGGCCCCCTGGTCTGCGGCATGAGCCAGGCCGTGAACGACTGGTTCGATCGCCACGTGGACGCGGTCAACGAACCGCAGCGGCCGATTCCCTCGGGGCGGCTGCCGGGACGGACCGGTCTCTGGGTGGCCGTTGCCTGGACGGCGCTGTCGCTCGGCGTCGGCTGGCTGCTCGGGCCCTGGGGGTTCGCCGCGACGGCGCTCGGCGTCGCCCTTGCCTGGGCCTACAGCGCGCCGCCGTTGCGGCTGAAGCGCGATGGCTGGACCGGCAATGCCGCCTGCGCCCTGTCCTACGAGACGCTGCCCTGGATCACCGCCGCCGCGGTGCTGGCCGGCGGCGCGCCGGATCCGCGGGTGGCCGGCGTCGCGCTGCTCTATGGCCTCGGCGCGCATGGCATCATGACGCTCAACGACTTCAAGTCGATCGAGGGCGACCGGCGCTTCGGCATCCTCTCCTTGCCGGTGCGGCTGGGGCCGGAGCGCGCGGCGCGCCTGGCCTGCGTGGCGATGGCGGTGCCGCAGGTGGCGGTGCTCGTGCTGCTGTGGGCCTGGGGGGCGCCCTGGCACGCCGGCGCCGTGGCCGCTTCGCTGCTGTTGCAGCTGCTCTGCATGGCGCGGCTGCTGCGCGACCCGCGTGGGCTGGCACCCTGGTACAACGGCACCGGCGTGCTGCTGTACGTGCTCGGGATGATGGCCAGTGCCCTGGCGTTGCGGCCGGCCCTGGGAGCCGCTGGATGACCGCCGCTGCCCCCCTCTCCTGGCTCGGCATCATCCGCCTCGGCCTGGTGCAGACGGCGCTCGGCGCCATCGTGGTGCTGACCACCTCGGCGCTGAACCGGGTGATGGTGGTGGAGTACGCCCTGCCGGCGACCCTGCCCGGCGTGCTGGTGGGGCTGCACTATGCGGTGCAGATGCTGCGGCCGCGCATGGGCCATGGCTCGGATGTCGGCGGGCGGCGGACGCCATGGATCGTCGGCGGCCTGGCGGTGCTCTGCGCCGGCGCCGTGCTCGCAGCGCTCGCCACCGGCATGATGGGGGGTCCGCTGCTGCCGGCGATCGCGCTGGCGGTGCTGGCCTTCCTGCTGGTGGGGGCCGGCGTCGGGGCGGCGGGGACGGCGCTGCTGGTGCTGCTGGCCGCGCGCGTGGCGCCGGCGCGCAAGCCGGCCGCGGCTTCGCTGGTCTGGATCATGATGATCGCGGGGTTCGTGCTCACCACGGCGGTGGCGGGGCGGCAGCTCGATCCCTACTCGCCGGAGCGGCTGCTGGGCGTGACGGCCGCGGTCTGCGCGCTGGCCTTCCTGCTCGGCAGCCTTGCCGTGGCCGGCATCGAGGGGCGTGTCGCGGCATCCGCGGCGCCGGCGCCGGCGGCGACCCCGTTCCGCGTCGCGCTGGCGCAGGTCTGGGGCGAGCCGGAGGCCAGGCACTTCACGCTCTTCGTCTTCGTCGCGATGCTTGCCTACAGCGCGCAGGACCTGGTGCTGGAGCCCTTCGCCGGCAGCGTCTTCGGCATGACCCTCGGCGAGACGACGCGGCTCTCCTCGCTGCAGCATGGCGGCGTGCTGGTGGGCATGGTTGCGATCGCGGTCATCGGGCACCTCGCCGGCGGCCGGCTCGAGGTGCTGCGCGCCTTGGTCCTCGGTGGCTGCGGCTGCGCGGCGCTGCTGCTCGTCGCGCTGGCGGGTGCCGGCGCGGCGGCCGGCGGCATCCCGCTGCGTGCCGTCTACTTCGCCCTTGGGGTTGCGAATGGCATGTTCGCCGCCGCCGCGATCGCCGCGATGATGCAGGTGGTCGGCCGCGGCGCGCCGGGGCGAGAAGGCGTGCGCATGGGACTGTTCGGCGCGGCCCAGGCGGTGGCCTTCGGGCTCGGCGGGCTGACCGGCACGGTGCTGCTGGATCTCGGGCGGCTGCTCACGGGATCGGAGCTCGGCGGCTATGCGACGGTGTTCCTCGGCGACGCGGCGCTGTTCCTCGCGGCCGCCGCCATGGCCTGGCGCATCGGCCGCAGCGGCGAACGCGGCCGGCGCGGCTTCGGCCCGCTGGCGCCGGCTGTGCATTGAGGAGGTGATGCGATGAATGACGCCGCGGAGGAATTCGACGTTGTCGTGGTGGGCGGCGGCCCCGCCGGCGCGACGGCGGCCGAGGATCTGGCCCGCCGCGGCCGGTCCGTGCTGCTGCTCGACAGGGCGGGGCGCATCAAGCCCTGCGGCGGCGCCATCCCGCCGCGCCTGATCCGCGACTTCGACATCCCAGCCCATCTTCTCGTCGCGCGCATCACCGGGGCGCGCATGGTCGCGCCCTCGGATCGCGCCGTGGACATGCCGATCGACCCGGGCGGCTTCGTCGGCATGGTGGATCGCGATGTCTTCGATCCATGGCTGCGCGAGCGGGCGCGCGAGCACGGCGCGACGCTGCGCGAGGGCAATTTCGAACGGCTCTCCCGCGCTGCGGACGGGACCGCCGTGGTGGAGTACCGCGCCGGCGGCTCGTCCGGGACGGTGTGCGTGCGCGCCCGCTGCGTGATCGGCGCCGACGGGGCGCGCAGCGCGGTGGGACGGCAGGCGGTGAAGGGCGCGGAGCGCGTGCGCTGCGTCTTCGCCTACCACGAGATCCTGCGTGCGCCCCAGGGGGCGGCGCAGGGCGAGGCGCCGGGCTATGACGGCGCGCGTTGCGACGTCTACTACCAGGGCCGGCTCTCGCCGGATTTCTACGCCTGGATCTTCCCGCATGGCGACACGGTCAGCGTCGGCACCGGATCCGCCCGCAAGGGCTTCTCGCTGCGCGGCTCGGTCGGTGCGCTGCGGGCCGCGACCGGCCTTGCCGGGATGGAGACGATCCGGCGCGAGGGTGCGCCCCTGCCACTGAAGCCGCTGAAGCGCTGGGACAATGGGCGAGACGTGATCCTGGCCGGCGATGCCGCGGGCGTCGTCGCGCCGGCCTCCGGCGAGGGCATCTACTATGCCATGCTCTGCGGCCGCCTGGTCGCCGAGGCGGCGGAGGCGTTCTGCACGACCGGCGACGCACGCGCGCTGCGGCAGGCACGGGCGCGCTTCATGCGCGCGCATGGCCGCGTCTTCTGGGTGCTCGGGGTGATGCAGTACTTCTGGTACTCGTCCGACAAGCGGCGCGAGCGGTTCGTCGCCATCTGCCAGGACAAGGACGTGCAGCGGCTCACGTGGCAGTCCTACATGAACAAGGAACTCGTGCGCCGCGACCCGCTGGCGCATGTGCGGATTTTCTTCAAGGACCTCGGACATCTCCTTGGCCTGGTCAGGGCCTGAGGGGGGCGGTGATGAGGGGGAGACGGCTGTAATGGTGGCATTCCCGGGTCGTCCCGCGGGCCGGCGCGTCGGTGTGGGACGCGTGGCCATGCCGTCCGGCCTCGGCCCCGTGGATGGCGCCATGGTGCGCCCGCATGGCGGCACCCTGCCGCTGCGTGTCGGCACGCGGGGCTCGCCCCTGGCGCTGTGGCAGACGCGGGAGTTCCTTGGGCTGATCACGCGCTTCTGCCCGGTGCTGCGCGACGCCAAGGCCTTCGAGGAGCATGCGATCACCACCTCCGGCGACCGCATCCAGGATCGGCGGCTCGCCGAGATCGGCGGCAAGGGGCTTTTCGCCAAGGAGATCCACGAGGCGCTGCTGGACGGGCGCGTGGACTTCGCGGTTCACAGCCTGAAGGATCTGGAGACCGAGCTGCCACCCGGCGTCGTGCTGGCCTGCACGCTGAAGCGGGAGGATGCGCGCGATGCGCTGATCCTCGGCGCCGGCTGCGAGGCGCCGGTCGACCCGGCGCATCCCTTCGACTGCCTGCCGCGCGGTGCGCTGATCGGCACCTCCTCGGCGCGTCGCCAGGCGCAGCTGCTGCACGCCCGCCCGGACCTGCACATCGGCACGATGCGCGGCAATGTGCAGACGCGTCTGGCGAAGCTGCATGCGGGCGAGGTCTCGGCGAGCCTGCTGGCGATTGCCGGGTTGAACCGCCTTGGCTTGGATCGCGAGGCGGACGTGGTGCTCGATCCGGCGGTGATGCTGCCGGCAGCCTGCCAGGGCATCGTCGGCGTGACCGTGCGCGCGCAGGACGAGGCGCTCTGCGAGCTGCTCTCCGCCATCGAGGACCCGCGGGCGCGTGCCGTATCCTCCGCCGAGCGCGCCCTGCTCGCCGCGTTGGACGGGTCCTGCCGCACGCCGATCGGCGGCCATGCCGAGGTGCTGCCCGGGGGAGGATTGCGTCTCACTGGCCTGGTCGCGCGTGCGGATGGCAGCTTCCTGCGGCGCAGCACGCTCGAGGGAAGGCTGGGCGATGCGGTGGTGCTGGGCCGCGAGCTGGGAGCATGCCTGAGGCGGGACTCGCCCGCGGACGTTTTCTGCTGATGGGTTGGATCGTGCGCCGGATGGGCCGTGCGACATGAGGTCCACCGTGCCGGCAAATCGGCCAGCGCCGCGGCGAAAGCAGCGCGGTCGCGGTGCCTGTGTGACAGCCTCCGCGGCCATCCTGGTTCTGGCCCCGCCATTTGGGCGTCGACCGGCGGGAAACCGATGACGCTTCTGCGCTTTTTCCCCGGTTCGAACTTGGCGCAAGCCGGCATGGCAGAGCGACGCAGGCTTGTTCTCGTTCGCCTGCCAGCACGCCGGGATGGTCACGTGACCGGGCGCCGCCAGCGACGTCGAAGATCGGCAAGGTGCGCCAGGAAAGCGGCAGCGAGATTGAGGATCACCCATATGGCGTCGGCGTCCAGGAGTGCTGCGCGCAACGCCAATGCAAGGAATGCCCCTGGCAGTATAAGGGCGAGCATGTCGCCCGCTGTTGGCCCGCCGCCGCACCAGAGCCGGTACGCCGTCAACATGAGCGCTTCGGCCGCCAAGCACAGCAGCACGAGGTCTGCGATTCGGCCCGTGGCCACGAGTTCCAGCAGCATCGTCGCTCTCGCTCTCCACAGGCTGGCACGGCATCTCGGCAACAGCCACACTGCTGGTTGATTTCACCCCAATCTCAGTCGGAGGCATGAACTCATGCGTCGTTTGTTCCTGGCCGGTTTGCTTGCTGCGGCACCCGTCCTGTCTGGCGCTGCGCGCGCACAGGACGCTGGAGACGCAGCGGCCGGCCAACGTGTCTTCAATCAGTGCCGGGCATGTCACACCATAGACCAGGGTGGCCGCAACGGTGTCGGCCCCAATCTATGGGGCATCGTCGGCCGCAAGGCAGCCTCGATCGAGGCATTCCGCTACTCGGCCAACATGCGTGAACTGGGGGCGGCAGGTCACACCTGGACCGTCGACAACCTGCGCGCCTATCTGCGGGACCCCAAGGCTGTCGCGCAACGGGGCATCATGTCCTTTCCCGGCATCAAGAACGACACGCAGCTGAACGATCTGCTCGCCTACTTGCAGGGACAGCGGGCGCCATGATGGGCATGGTGCCGTGAACATTGTCGGGTTGATGGGCTTTCTTGCGGCGAACCTGGCCGTGGCCTGTTCAGGCGCCTTGTTTCGGCCCGGCGCATGGTACGAGTCGCTTGCCAAGCCGCGTTGGCGGCCGCCGAACTGGTTGTTCGGCCCGGCCTGGGCGGTGCTCTACGTGATGATTGCCTTTGCTGGCTGGCTGGTATGGCGCGAGAAAGGGTTTGCGGGCGCGGGCGTTGCGCTGGCGCTGTACGCCGGGCAGCTGCTGCTGAATGCGATATGGTCGTGGCTGTTCTTCGGCCTACGGCGCATGGATCTGGCATTCTTCGACCTGATCGCGCTCTGGCTGGCGATCCTCGCAACCATCCTGGCATTCGCGCCGCACCATGCCGGCGCGGCGTGGATGATGGTGCCTTATCTCGCCTGGGTGACATTCGCCGGCGCGCTCAACTTTGCTGTCTGGCGCTTGAACGTGCCGCTGCGTCGCGCGGGCACGACCGGCGATGCGGCATGACCGCATGGCGCAACATGGTGCGCCTTGCAGGGTAGAGGGCGCGTCCTTGGGCGTCCCTGTTGGTTCTGTCGTTTTCCTTGGGATGCGGGGACAGGATTTGAACCTGTGACCTTCAGGTTATGAGCCTGACGAGCTACCGGGCTGCTCCACCCCGCGTTGGTGATGGGTGTGTGTGAGGCGGCGGCGTTGCGCACTTGGTGAGGGTGTCTGGATGGTCCGTCCTGGCGGCCCGGCGGCGACCGACTCTCCCGCCGCTTGAGCGGCAGTACCATGGGCGCTGGGGCGTTTCACGGCCGAGTTCGGGATGGGATCGGGTGTTGCAGCCCCGCCGTGGCCACCGGGCCACCGGGGCGGACGATCCATTGCCTCACGGGTGTTCACGCTGCTGCCTCGCCCCTTGGGGCCGGGCCTTGTGGGCCCTGCCCTGGGGTGAGGTGAGGGGGAATGGCTGGTGTTGGTGCCTGGGTGAGGTGTGCCTGGGTGATGTGTGCCTGCAGGGGCGCGGCCTGGCCCTGGCGTGTCCTGGTCTTTGTGCGCGGTGCTGACCGTGGCGCGGCTTGGTGCTGCGTGCGGGGCCGCACCCGCCCCTGTGTGGGGGGATGTGGCGCTGCGGCGGCGTGCCGGCTGGTCAGGGTTGCGCGGTCTGAGGGTGTTGATGGTGTCGAGCCGATCGGGCGATTAGGACCGCTCGGCTGCGCCGGTTGCCCGGCTTGCACCTGCGGCCTATCGACGTGGTGGTCTTCCACGGCCCTCGGGGAGACCTCGTCTTGAGGGGGGTTTCCCGCTTAGATGCCTTCAGCGGTTATCCCGTCCGCACTTGGCTACCCAGCGATGCCCCGGGCGGGACAACTGGTGCACCAGAGGTGCGTCCTTCCCGGTCCTCTCGTACTAGGGAAAGATCCTCGCAAGTCTCCAACACCCACGGCAGATAGGGACCGAACTGTCTCACGACGTTCTAAACCCAGCTCACGTACCGCTTTAATCGGCGAACAGCCGAACCCTTGGGACCTGCTCCAGCCCCGGGATGCGATGAGCCGACATCGAGGTGCCAAACCTCCCCGTCGATGTGGACTCTTGGGGGAGATCAGCCTGTTATCCCTAGAGTACCTTTTATCCGTTGAGCGATGGCCCTTCCACGCGGGACCACCGGATCACTAAGGCCGACTTTCGTCTCTGCTCGCGCTGTCGCGCTCGCAGTCAGGCGGGCTTGTGCCTTTGCACTCAGCAGCCGATGTCCGACCGGCCTGAGCCCACCATCGCGCGCCTCCGTTACCATTTGGGAGGCGACCGCCCCAGTCAAACTGCCCACCACGCAGGGTCCTGGCCCGGGATGACCGGGCTCAGTTAGACGCCAGAAAGGCGCAGGGTGGTATTTCAAGGTTGCCTCCACCAGGGCTGGCGCCCCGGCTTCCAAGGCTCCCACCTATCCTACACAGCCCCTTCCTGGCGCCACTGCGAAGCTGCAGTAAAGGTTCATAGGGTCTTTCCGTCTGACCGCGGGTACCCCGCATCTTCACGGGGAGTTCAATTTCGCTGAGCCCATGCTGGAGACAGTGGGGAGGTCGTTACGCCATTCGTGCAGGTCGGAACTTACCCGACAAGGAATTTCGCTACCTTAGGACCGTTATAGTTACGGCCGCCGTTTACCGGGGCTTCGGTTCGGAGCTTGCACTCCTCCCCTTGACCTTCCGGCACCGGGCAGGCGTCAGACCCTATACGTCGTCTCTCGACTTCGCAGAGCCCTGTGTTTTTACTAAACAGTCGCCACCCCCTGGTCTGTGCCACCCGCCCCTGGTTGCCCAGAGACGGGTCTCGCTTATCCCGAAGTTACGCGAGCAATTTGCCTAGTTCCTTCAGCATGGTTCTCTCAAGCGCCTTGGTATGCTCTACCAGTCCACCTGTGTCGGTTTCGGGTACGGTCCATATGCCAGCGCTGTTTCCCGGACCGATCCACCAGCCACCCCAATCCAGTAAGGGATGACACGGCTGCACGGTCGTCACGTCTGGCGGGCCGGGGAATATTCACCCCGTTCCCATCGGCTACGGCTTTCGCCCTCGCCTTAGGGGCCGGCTCACCCTGCGCGGATTGACCTTGCGCAGGAACCCTTGGACTTTCGGCGGGAGAGGTTCTCACTCTCCTTGTCGCTACTCATGTCCGCATTCGCACTTCCGATACCTCCAGCAGGCCTCACAGCCCGCCTTCACAGGCCTACGGAACGCTCCGCTACCGCGCCTCCGGGCTTGACCCGGGGGCACCCACAGCTTCGGCACGTGGCTTGAGCCCCGGTACATTTTCGCCGCAGGACAGCTATTAGACCAGTGAGCTATTACGCTTTCTTTAAAGGATGGCTGCTTCTAAGCCAACCTCCTGGTTGTTGTGGCCGTCCCACATGCTTTCCCACTTAGCCACGATTTGGGGGCCTTAGCTGGTGGTCTGGGCTGTTTCCCTCTCGACAATGGACCTTAGCACCCACTGTCTGTCTGCCACCCTGCACTCGCCGGCATTCGGAGTTCGGTAGGGTTTGGTAGGGCTTTGGGCCCCCCTAGCCCTTCCGGTGCTCTACCTCCGGCGGTGACCGAATGACGATCTACCTCAATAGATTTCGCGGAGAACCAGCTATCTCCTGGTTTGATTGGCCTTTCACCCCTAGCCACAGCTCATCCCCGACTTTTTCAACAGGCGTGGGTTCGGCCCTCCAGTGGGTGTTACCCCACCTTCAGCCTGGCCATGGCTAGATCACCAGGTTTCGGGTCTTCTGCCGGCAACTTGCGGGCACCCATTGCAGCAAGCTGCAATGGGGACCCTTGCGCCCTGTTCAGACTCGCTTTCGCTGCGCCTTCGCCTCACGGCTTAAGCTTGCTGCCAACAGAAACTCGCGGACCCATTATACAAAAGGTACGCCGTCACCCCACAAGGGGGCTCCGACTGCTTGTAGGCGTCCGGTTTCAGGTCTCTTTCACTCCCCTCGTCGGGGTGCTTTTCACCTTTCCCTCACGGTACTTGTGCACTATCGGTCGCCAAGGAGTATTTAGGCTTGGAGGGTGGTCCCCCCATGTTCAGACAGGGTTTCACGTGCCCCGCCCTACTCAAGGATCACCGCGAGCACTACGCCTACGGGGCTGTCACCCGCTGCGGCGGACCTTTCCAGATCCTTCGGCTTCTCTCGCAATGACCACTGGCCTGCTCCGCTTTCGCTCGCCACTACTCACGGAATCTCGGTTGATGTCTTTTCCTCCGGGTACTGAGATGTTTCAGTTCCCCGGGTTTGCCTCCCGGCCCTATGAATTCAGGCCGGGATACCCCGAAGGGTGGGTTTCCCCATTCGGACATCCGCGGATCAACGATCGCTCGCATCTCCCCGCGGCTTTTCGCAGCGTGCCACGTCCTTCATCGCCTCTTGGCGCCAAGGCATCCACCGGACGCCCTTCTCTCGCTCGGCACCGACCCTTCGACCGCAACAATCCCAACCAGCCAAACCCGCCGCCGCCCGCACGCAGGACCAAACCGCGCCCCACGTCCAAGACCACGAAAGGCCAGGCCCGCCAGCACCGTCGCCAGCCCAGGCCGCACCAAAGCCACTACGCTACCCTACAAGCACATGCACAATCCTACTCAACCAACTTACCAACCATTCCCGTCTTCACCTGTGAAAGAACATGCCGCCCGGACGTCGCGTGACACCGCAAGGGGCCACGCCAAGCCAGGCGGGGATCTTGGAAGCATCAGCCAAAGGCAACGGCTGGCGGCGCAGGGTGCCGCCGCGGCCCCAGCAACAAGGGGCCGGACGCCTGGTTCGCCGCCGGGTTCGCCGCCGGCGGATTGCTGACGCGGCGAGCCGCGGGAGCAATGGAGGCGACCGGATTCGAACCGACGACCCCCTGCTTGCAAAGCAGGTGCTCTACCAACTGAGCTACGCCCCCAGATGGTCATCCTTCAGCATGGCCGCCATCGTTCCACGCGACGCGGCCCACACGACGCGGCCCACACGACGGCTGGCGGCGCAATGCGCCGCCCCGGCCCCAGCAAGGGGCCGGACGCCAGGCTCGCCTCCGGCGGATCGCTTTCGGCACTGCGGAGCAATGCCGAAAGCAATGGGCCAGGGAGGACTTGAACCTCCGACCCCACGCTTATCAAGCGTGTGCTCTGACCAACTGAGCTACTGGCCCCCGGCCCCGGCCCGCACCCCGCGCACCGCGCAAGGCCAGGCCGGCCAGGTTCTGGGGGGAAGGATGCGCGGGCGGCGCCCAGGCCCGCCCTCGGTCTCCCGAGGCACGAACCCGGCCACAACGCCGCCAGCGCGGCAACACATCAGGGTATCCGGAGAGAGATCATGTCCTGGGCAAGGACCCGGCACGGCCACCGGAATGCCGCCGCCGGCCCCATCCGGGACCGGGCAGCCGCGCACCAGGCCGGCCATGCCAGGACGCCCTGCCACCTGAAGGCATCGGCATTGCAGAACAAAGCCCGCAGCCAGGGCCGCGCCATCCCCGAAGGAATGCGCGCCCAGCCCACCACGGGCCGTCCTTGAAAGGAGGTGATCCAGCCGCAGGTTCCCCTACGGCTACCTTGTTACGACTTCACCCCAGTCGCTGACCCCACCGTGGCCGGCTTGGTCCCCCAGAGTTTCCCCTGGGCGGTTCCTGCACCGGCTTAAGGTGAAACCAACTCCCATGGTGTGACGGGCGGTGTGTACAAGGCCCGGGAACGTATTCACCGCGGCGTGCTGATCCGCGATTACTAGC
>JAIEOP010000161.1 GCA_019750465.1 Acetobacteraceae bacterium
CCGCCGCCCGCCCTGGCCCGCATCGGCGCCCCGCCACCGCCGTTCGGCGCAGGGCGCGGCGGGACACCGGCCGTGGCCCCGGCGCCCTCGGCCAGGCGCTTCACCAGGTCGCCCGGCGTAGGCAGCTCCGCGACATGGGCGAGCCGGATCAGCACCATCTCGGCCGCGGCGCGCTTGTCCACGCCGTCCTGCTGGAGTTCCTGCAGGCCCTTCAGCAGCATCTGCCAGGCGCGGCCGAGCACCGGCACCGTCAGCGTCCGCGCCAGGGCGGCGCCGCGGGTGCGCTCCTCCTCCGGCAGGGAGGGGTCGGCGGCAAGGGTCGGCACGCTGACCAGGCGCGAGAGCGTGTGCGTCAGCTCCAGCATGTCCTGGAGGATGGCGACCGGGTCGGCGCCACGCTCATGCGCGCGGTCCATCAGCGCGAGGCCGGCGGCGACATCGCCCTTCAGCGCCGCCTCGGTCAGGTCCATGACCAGGCCGCGGTCGGCGGTGCCGAGCATGTCGGCGACCGCGGCGACGGTCACCCCCGCTCCCTCGATGCCGCCCAGCGCGATCGCCTGATCGAGCAGCGAGAGTCCGTCGCGCACCGAGCCGTCCGCCGCGCGCGCGATCATGGCCAGCGCGGCGTCCTCCGCGGCGATGCCCTCCCGCTCCGCGATGCGGGCGAAGTGGGCGCGCAACTCGGGCTGGGAGACGCGGCGGAGGAAGTGGGTCTGGCAGCGGGAGCGAATGGTGGTGGGCACCTTCCGCAGCTCCGTCGTCGCCAGCATGAACTTCACCTGCGGCGGCGGCTCCTCCAGCGTCTTGAGCAGCGCGTTGAAGGCCGCGCCGGACAGCATGTGGACCTCGTCCAGGATGATCACCTTGAAGCGGCCCTGGGCGGGGCGGTAGCGCAGCGTCTCGCGCAGCTCCCGCACGTCGTCGACGCTGTTGTTCGACGCGGCGTCCAGCTCCAGCACGTCCGGGTGGCGGTCGGCGAGGATGGCGCGGCATTCCGGGCAGGTGCCGCAGGGATCGACGGTGGGGCCGCCATTGCCGTCCGGGCCGATGCAGTTCAGCGCCCGGGCGATGATGCGGGCGGTGGTGGTCTTGCCGACGCCGCGCACGCCGGTGAGCAGGAAGGCGTGGGGGACGCGGTTCTGCGCGAAGGCGTTGCGCAGGGTGCGGACCAGCGCGTCCTGGCCGATCAGCTCGCCGAAGGTGGTGGGACGGTACTTGCGGGCGAGGACGCGGTAGGGCGTGGCCTCGGGCGCGGGCGGCGGGGCCGCGACAGCCGCCGGCATCGGCATCGGCATCGGCGCCGGCGCGGCGGCCGGTGGCGCGGGCGCCATCAGCGCACCGAACAGGCCGGGTCCGTCGGGCGCCGGCGGTTCGGGCAGGCCGGCTTCGTCCTCACCGCTCTCGCCGCCAAGGAGGTCGCTGGGAACCATGGGAGCGGGGGCGTCTCGCGCGGTGGGTAGGGTGGAAGGCCGGCAAGCGACCCAGGCAAGAACCCGTTACGGCTGCTTCCTTCCGGACCTGACCGGGTTGGCGGGGAGCCCGTCCACCGCCGACCTTCCAGGACCCCATATAGCACGCGGCCGCGCGAAGGGCAGGGGTGGGGGTCACCCCCCGGCGCCGAGCACCGTGGTCGCATAGGCATCGCGCATCGGTGCGGCGAAGCCAATGCTCTCCAGCCGCAGCGTATCCGCCGGCCCGAGCGCCTCGGGCTGCTCCGGCCAGGCCCCGTCCGGCCGGCGCCGCAGCAGCTCGGCACCGACGCGGATGCTGCCGATCAGCAGGATTTCCTGCACCGAGGGGATGGAGGCGAAGGCCCAGACATTCGCCCGGGTCTGCCGCTCGTTCGACGGCGACAGGATCTCGATGAGCAGCACGGGCTCGGCCAGGGCGCGCGCGGCCGAAGGGGGCGCGCAGGTCACGGCGAGATCCGGCACCAGCATGGTGTGGTCCGAGCGCAGGTGCGGAATCACCCCGGGCCCGACGACTACGCGGCACGGGCTGCCGCGCGACCAGAGATGATTGCCGATCAGCCGGCCCAGCTCGCCCAGGATCTCGCCATGCGGCACCGAAGGCGGGTTCATCAGCTCCGGCTCGCCGTCGCGCAACTGCCAGAGCCCGTCCTGGTCCTCGGCCCAGTCCAGGAACTCATCGACGGTGAGGCGGCGGGGCGGCCGCTTGCGGAGCGCAACCATGGCGGCATCCTAGCACGGGGCGCGCGGATCATGCGCGTCTCAGGTTCCACACGAAGGGATTCGGTCCCTGCAGCACGCCGGTGATGTCGGCGCGGAAGGCGGTGCGCAGGCGGAACAACCCGGTGGGCGCGAAGGGCACCGCGTCCCAGGCCCGGCGCTGCAACTCAGCCATGGCGGTGGCTTGGCCTGCGGCGTCCGGCGCGTTGATCCAGCCCTGCACCATCTCCTCCACCCCGGCATCGCTCGGCCAGCCGAACCAGGCGGCCTCGCCGTGGGCGCGGATGATGGGCGAGACGGCGGGGTTGGCGATGCCGGCGGCGGGGAAGTTGGTGTTGTGCAGGTTCCATCCCCCCTGCGCCGGCGGGTCCTTCTTCGCCCGCCGCGCGACCGTGGTGGCCCAGTCGCTCTCGACCAGGTCGATGTTCACGCCGAGGCGCCGCATGAGGTCGGCCGTGACCCGCCCCTGCTGCGTCACCGCGGGGAAGTCGGTGGGGTTCACGTGCACCACCGGCTCGCCCCCGTAGCCGGCCTCGCGCAGCGCGGCGCGGGCGCGCTCCATCGCCGCATTCCCGCTCGGGGCGGGCGGGAACTCCGTCACCCCTGGCAGGCCGCAGGGGAACATGGCATGGCACTCCCGCCAGTCCTCCGGCAGCGCCACCGCCTGCATGAAGTCCGGCTGCACGATCGCGTCGCGGATGGCGCGCCGCACCTCCACGCTGTTGAATGGCGGGTGCAGGTGGTTGAAGCGCAGGAAGCCGAGGAAGCCGTTCGGGTCGTAGACCTGCGTGATCACGTTGCGGTCGCGCTGCAACAGGGGCACGAGGTCGGGAAGCGGATACTCGATCCAGTCGATCTCGCCGGTGCGCAGCGCGGCGGCCGCGGTGCCGCCATCGGGGATCCAGACCAGCTCCAGCCGGTCGAAATGCACGTGCTTGCCACCGGCGGCCGCATCCGCCGGCTCCTCGCGCGGGCGGTAGCGGTCGTTCCTCAGGTAGACGGCGCGGCTGCCCTGCACGAATTCGCCCGCGACGAAGCGCCAGGGGCCGCTGCCGGTCATGTCCGCGACCGGGCGGTCGGGCGGCGTGGCGGCGCTGCGCTCCGGCATGATGAAGGCCGGCGAGGCGGCCGGCTTGGCCAGCGCATCCAGCAGCGCCGGGAAGGGCCGGTGCAGGCGGATGGTCAGCGTCCGGTCGTCCGGCGTGCCCCACGCCGCAACCGCGCGCGCCAGCGCCTGGCCGAAGCCGTCCCGCACCATCCAGCGCTTCAGCGAGGCCACGCAGTCGCGCGAGCGCACCGGCTCGCCGTCATGGAACAGCAGCCCCTCGCGCAGGCGGATGGTCCAGAGCAGGCCATCGGCCGAGACCCCGTGCCCCTCCGCCATCTGCGGCTTCGGGCGCAGCTGGCGGTCGGCGCCGTAGAGCGTGTCGAAGACGCAGTAGCCATGCGTCGTCACGATGGTGGTGGGATTGAACACCGGATCCAGCACCGCCAGCGCGGCCTGCGGCACGAAGCGCAGGGTGCGCGCCCGGGCGGCCGCGGGCCCCTGGGCGCGCGCCGGCGCAGCGAGGGTTGCGAAGCTGGTGATGGCGGCGGCGAGCAGCGAGCGGCGGTGCATGGGCATCCTCTTCCCTGGCGAGCGGAGAAGAGAACGGTGTCCGGGCGTGCCGCGCCCCGGGCTCGCGCGCATGGCGCGGGCAAGAAGGGGCGCGGACGAACGGATGGCACCGCTCCCTTCGCCGGTCCTAACCGGATCAGGT
This sequence comes from Acetobacteraceae bacterium, assembly GCA_019750465.1. Classification (GTDB taxonomy): domain Bacteria; phylum Pseudomonadota; class Alphaproteobacteria; order Acetobacterales; family Acetobacteraceae; genus JAIEOP01. Next base: position 3,950 of record JAIEOP010000161.1, read on the forward strand.
TCCATGGGTCGCGGAGTCGCCTCCGCCTCTCAGCCCCGACCAGGGCTCCCCCAGGTGTCCGCGGCTACCATGGCGGAGCGAAGCGGCGGGGGCAAGCATGTGGCTGACGGTGGCGGATCCCGGGCACCGCCCCGGCCTTGAGCGTGGACGCGCACCCACGCCAGAGCGGATTGCGTTCGCATGCGCTCACGCAACACGCTCCAGCCTTTGCCGGGTCGCGGGATTCAGCGTTTGCGGCGATTCTGCCTCAACGAATCCCGCTCTAGCGTCAAGCAGCCGGAACGTTTCCGCGTGGAACGCAGCCCCGGCCGGGAGACCACCATGAGCGATTCGACGGGATCGGACGGCTTCCTCGCACGCCGCCGCGGCCAGAGCCACAACTGCACCGCTCGCGGCTTCCTGATCTTCGTCGACTCCAACACCGACGACGACAACCTGATGTCCCGGACCGACTACGAAAGCGAGTTGCGCGGGCTGATCAACGAGATCGGGCGCGAGGGCCATGGCGCCTCCCGCGACGGCACCTGGCGGCTGGACACCGACCAGGCGCCGGTCACCGGCGGCTTCAACACGCAGATCCAGCTGAACAACCTGACCCGGGACGGCAAGGACAGCGGCGCCGTCGGGATCCGCAAGAAGAAGGGCACCACCTCGGCGACCTGCGTGCTGGTGCAGAACGGCGCGGACGCGAAGGATGGCTACAACCAGGCCTTGGCGCAGGCGCACCGGCTTTCCTGGAACAACCACTGCGGCATCATCCTTGCGCTGCACGCGGCGGTCAGCAAGACCGGCATGTGGAGTTGCGGCATCTGCGGCTACCAGGTCAGCGCCAATGCGAAGAGCCGCCCGAGGCTCTGCAAGCAGGGGGTGAAGCCGAAGACCGGCTGCGACTGGACGCATTCGGCTTGACGGCCTGTGCCTGACGGTTTCCGGAAGAGCGCCCGTCGCCCGGCAGGCACCGCGGAAAGCCCCCTGGATCCAGCCGGCATGCGTCCCGGGTTCGGGGGCCTGCCCCGGTTTGCCGATCCTGGACCTGCCCGGCCATACTGGGCCGACCGCGCCGCGACAGCATGGTCCAAGGAAGACATGCCAGCCAGGCGGCCCACCCCGCTCCGGGAGATGCCGCATGTCCCTCACCGCCACCGCAGCCCCTGGTGCGCACCCATCCGGTGACCGGCGCGAAGTCGCTGTTCCTCCACCCCGCTGTGATCAGCGACATCGAGGGCAGGCGGAGGGCCGCGCACTGATCGACGCGCTGACGGAACACGCCGCGCAGGACCGCTACATCTACCGCCACCGCTGGCGGGAGGGCGACCTGGTGATCTGGGACAACCGCGCCACGCTGCACACGGCGACCTTGTTCGACCATCCGAGGTACACGCAGCTGATGCTGCGGACGACGGTGGCCGGCGAGGCGTAGGGCCGGCGGCGCGGCGGCGCCCCGCCCCTGCCGCGCCCCCGCCCCGGCCTGCTACACTCCCCCAACCGGAGGGACCCGCCAGCCATGGACGCCATCACCCAGCCACCCGTCATCCGCCTGCACCCGGAGGACGGCGTGGTGATCGCGCGCATCGCCCTGCCGCAGGGCACCCCCGTCGGCGCCGGGATCGCCGCCGCACGGCGCATCCCGCCCGGCCACAAGGTGGCGACGCGCGGCCACGCGCCGGGCGAGGCGGTACGCCGCTACGGCCAGATCATCGGCTTCGCCACGACGCCGATCGCCCCCGGCGACTGGGTGCACACGCACAACCTCGCCATGGGCGACTTCGCCCGCGACTATGCCTATGGCGTCGATGCCAGCCCGACCGAGAAGGTGCCGGTGCCGGCGCATTTCCACGGCATCCGGCGGGCGGATGGGCGGGCCGCGACGCGCAACTACATCGGCATCCTCACCAGCGTGAACTGCTCGGCCCATGTCGCCGAGCTGATCGCGCAGTGCTTCCGCCGCAACCCCCTGACCGGGGAGGACCCGCTGGCCGACTGGCCGAACGTCGATGGCGTTGTCGCGCTGACGCACAAGACCGGCTGCGGCATGACGGCGGGCGAGCCGCTGACGCTGCTGCGCCGCACCCTCGGCGGCTTCGCGCGCCACGCCAATTTCAGCCATGTCATCGTCATCGGCCTCGGCTGCGAGGTGAACCAGATCGGCGGTCTGCTGGAGGAGCAGCGCCTCGCCGGCCGGCTGCGCAACATGGACATCCAGGAGATCGGCGGCACGCGGAAGACGGTGGAGGCCGGCATCGGCTTCGTGCGGGAGGTGCTGGCGGAGGCGAACCGCGTGACGCGCGTGGCTGTGCCCGCCGGCGAGCTGACGGTCGCGCTGCAATGCGGCGGCTCGGACGGGTATTCCGGCATCACCGCGAACCCGGCGCTCGGCGCGGCCAGCGACCTGGTGGTGCGGCACGGGGGCACGGTGATCCTGAGCGAGACGCCCGAGACCTACGGTGCCGAGCACCTGCTGACCCGCCGCGCCGTCAGCCGCGAGGTCGGCGAGAAGCTCGTCGGCCTGATGCGCTGGTGGGAGGAGTACACGGCGCGCGAGGGCGCCGAGATGGACGCCAACCCCTCGCCCGGGAACAAGCTCGGCGGGCTGACCACCATCCTCGAGAAGTCGCTCGGCGCCATGGCCAAGGCGGGCAGCACCAACCTGGTCGACGTCGTGCGCTACGCCGAGGAGGTGCGGGCGCGCGGCTTCGTCTTCATGGACACGCCGGGCTACGACCCCGTGGGCGCGACGGGCCAGGTGGCGGGAGGTGCGAACCTGCTGTGCTTCACCACCGGCCGCGGCAGCGTCTTCGGCTGCAAGCCGACGCCCTCCATCAAGCTGGCCACCAACACGCCGATGTATGAGCGCATGATGGACGACATGGACATCGACTGCGGCACCATCCTGACCGGGGAGGAGACGGTGCAGGAGGCCGGCCAGCGCATCTTCGCGCACATGCTGCGCACGGCGTCCGGGGAGCGGACGAAGAGCGAGGCGTTCGACTTCGGGGCGGCGGAATTCGCGCCCTGGATGCTGGGCGCGACGATGTAGTCGCGCCCCGCCCGGCGGCGCTACGCCCTGATCCAGGTCTCCGAAAACGCCAGCATCGCCGTCGTGATCGGATGCCCCGCCACAGTGCGCGGCACCGGGCTGCCCGGCAGCACCCGGCCGTTCACCGTGATGCTCGGCTGCGTGCTGCCGACGAACAGCGAGGGCATGTGGTGCGCGCCCGTCGCCGAATTCTCCGGCGGATGGGCGAAGCAGAAAGGCTCACCCAGCCCGGACCAGCGCAGCGCCACCGTCAGGTCACCGGCGCGCACCGTCTCGGCATGGTCGGTCAGCGCGTCGCCCGAGGTGTTCACAGAATCGATCTTGCGGAATTGCAGTCCCGCCAACGCCGGCAGCCCCTTGAAGGCGGCGAATTTCGAAGCGAAGCCGTCGATCAGGTAGCGCGCCAGCGGCTCGTTGTCGGTCAGGCAGAGGTTGGCGCGGTCCGCCGGCGGCGCGCCCTCCTGCGGCGACTGCACCAGCACCAGCGCATGCCCCCGCCCATGCGGCGAGAGCACGACGCGGAAGAAGCTTGCCAGCGTGGTGAAGGGCCCCTCGGGGTCGGTCTTCAGCGAGATGCCGGGATTCTCCCCGGACCACTCGACCTTGCCGCGGAACACCAGGCTTTCGACCATCGCTGCCTCCCTGCCCTGCGGCCCGGCCGGCAACGGGCCGGGCGCCCGCAGCCGTGAACCGGCCCGCGCGATCCATGCGCCCGCCGAGGGTGCGCCATGATGCCCGTTCGATCAATCCTGCCGCGCCCGCGGTTCCCAGCGCCGGGACCCAGGGCTAGGCTCGCCGAGGAACGCCGTCACCGCGAAAGACCGAATTGTGACCCAGCACATGCGCGTCGCCGCGGCAGCGGATGGCGTGGAATCGGCTTATGCCTGGTGGCGCCTTGCCGCCGCGGTTGCGATCAGCACCATCGGCGGTGTCGGGCTGTGGTCGCTCGTCGTCGCGCTGCCGACGGTGCAGCAGGAATTCGGCATCGCCCGCGCCGATGCCTCCCTGCCCTACACCCTCACCATGATCGGCTTCATGGCCGGCGGCGTGATCATGGGCCGGCTGGCCGACCGGCACGGCGTGATCGTGCCGGCGCTGATCGGCACCGTGTCGCTGGCCATCGGCTATGTCGGCGCGTCCTTCGCAACCGGCCTCTGGAGCTTCGCGCTGGCCTATGCCGTGGCGATCGGCATGCTGGGCAGCAGCGCCATCTTCGCGCCGCTGGTCGCCGACACCTCGCACTGGTTCGACCGGCGGCGCGGCATCGCCGTGGCGCTGGCGTCCAGCGGCAGCTACTTCGCCGGCGCGCTCTGGCCGCCCGTGCTGCAGGCGATGATCGATGCCTGGGGCTGGCGCCAGGCGCATCTCGCGGTCGGCGCCTTCTGCCTCGTCACCATGCTGCCGCTGACCCTGGTGCTGCGCCGCCGCTCGCCGATCCGCGACGTGCAGCCGGGCGTCGCCAATGCCATCGCCTATCCCGCCCGGCCCTTCGGCCTTTCGCCCAACGCGCTGCAGGGTCTGCTGATGTTCGCCGGCTTCTCATGCTGCGTGGCGATGGCGATGCCGCAGGTGCACATCGTGGCGCATTGCGTCGATCTCGGCTTCGGTGCGGCGCGCGGGGCGGAGATGCTGTCCGTCATGCTCGCCACCGGCGTGGTCAGCCGCCTCGCCTCCGGCTTCATCATGGACCGGGTCGGCGGGGTCGCGACGCTGCTGCTCTTCGCCTCGCTCCAGGCCGTCGCGCTGGCGCTGTTCATCCCGTTCGACGGCCTGGCCTCGCTCTACGTCGTCTCGGCGGTGTTCGGCCTGTTCCAGGGCGGGCTGGTGCCGAGCTACGCGATCATCGTGCGGGAATGCTTCCCGCCGCGGCAGGCCGGCACGCGGGTCGGGCTGGTGCTGTCCTCCACCCTGGCGGGGATGGCCTTCGGCGGCTGGGTCTCGGGCGCCATCTTCGATGCCACCACCTCCTATCAGATGGCGGTGGTGCACGGCATCCTGTGGAACCTGCTGACCATGGCGATCGCACTGTGGATGCTGCAACGCCGGCAGCCGCGCCCGGCCCTGGCGTAGCAGTGCTTTACGGCGGCACCCGCCGGCAGCAAACTCGCCGCCGCGCCAGGAGGGGCCACCGATGATCGCCGCCGGCCGCACCCGCGGCAATTTCCTCGAGGATTTCGCCCCCGGCCAGGTGTTCGAGCACTGGCCCGGCCGCACCATCACCGAGGCCGACAACATCCAGTTCAGCCTGCTGACCATGAACCAGCATCCGCTGCACTGCGACGCCGCTTTCGCCGCCGGCAGCGAGTTCGGCCGGCCGCTGGTCAACTCCGCGCTCACGCTGGCGATCGTCGTCGGCATGACGGTGAACGACATCAGCTTCAACGCCATCGCCAATCTCGGCTGGAAGGAGATCGCGCTGGTCGCGCCGGTGCATCCCGGCGACACGGTCTATGCCCGCAGCGAGGTGCTGGCGGTGCGCGAGAGCCGGTCCCGCCCGGGCCAGGGCATCGTCACCACCCGGACGGAGGGCTTCAAGGCGGACGGCACGGTGTTCCTGCATTTCGAGCGCTCGGCCCTGGTGCCGCGGCGGGCGGCCGCGCGATGACCGACGACCGCGCCATCCTCGACACCGTCGAGCGCTTCCTGGAACGCCATGTCCGCCCCGTCGCCTCGACGCTGGAACGGGCGGACGAGTACCCGCACGAGATCGTCGAGCGGATGCGGGAACTCGGCCTGTTCGGCTGCGTGATCCCGGAGGGGCATGGCGGGCTTGGCCTGCGCCCCTCCACCTATGCGCAGGTCATCGAGCGCATGTCCTGGGAGTGGATGTCGCTGTCGGGCATCATCAACTCCCACCTCATCATGGCCTGGATCGTCAACCGCATCGGCACGGACCGGCAGAAGCGGGAGTTCCTGCCGCGCTTCGCCACCGGCGCGCTGCGCGGCGGCCTGGCGCTGACCGAGCCCGATTGCGGCACCGACCTGCAGGCCATTCGCACCGTCGCGCGCCGCGAGGGCGACCACTACGTCGTCAACGGCACCAAGACCTGGATCAGCAACGGCATCCACGGCACCTGCTTCGCCCTGCTCGTCAAGACCGATCCCACGGCCGAGCCCCGCCATCGCGGCATGTCCATGTTCCTGGCCGAGAAGGGGCCGGGCTTCACCGTCGGCCGCAAGCTGGCGAAGCTCGGCTACCGGGGCATCGACAGCGCCGAGCTGGTCTTCGAGGACTACCGCATCCCGGCCGACCGGCTGATCGGCGGCGTCGAGGGCGCCGGCCTGAAGCACGCCATCGTCGGGCTCGAGCTCGGCCGGGTGAACGTGGCGGCACGCGGCGTCGGCGTCGCGCAGCGCGCCCTGGACGAGGCCGTGCGCTACGCCCAGCAGCGCCGCACCTTCGGCAAGCCGATCCACGAGCACCAGGCCATCGCCCTCAAGCTCGCCGACATGGCTACCCGCACCGAGGCGGCGCGGCTGCTGGTGGGCAAGGCGGCGGAGGCGCTCGATCGCGGCGACCGCAGCGACTACGAGGCCGGCATGGCCAAGCTCTTCGCCACCGAGGCGGCGGTGGAGAACAGCCTGGAGGCCATGCGCATCCATGGCGGCTACGGCTACAGCCCGGAATTCGTGGTGGAGCGCCTGTACCGCGACGCGCCCCTGCTGGTAATCGGCGAGGGCACCAACGAACTCCAGCGCCTGCTCATCGCCCGCCGCCTGATCGAGCGCAGCCCGATATGAGGCTGCCGCTCACGGACGTGACCGTGCTCGCCGTCGAGCAGTACGGCGCCGGCCCCTTCGGCTCCATGCTGCTCGCCGACCTCGGCGCCGAGGTCATCAAGGTGGAGAACCCGGCGGAGGGCGGCGATGTCGGCCGCCAGGTCGGGCCCTTCTACTTTTCGAAGGGCGACAGCCATTTCCACCAGGCGTTCAACCGCAACAAGCAGAGCCTGACGCTGAACCTGAAGCACGCCGACGGCATGGCGCTGTTCCACCGCCTCGTCGCCGAGGCGGATGCGGTGCTGGACAACCTGCGCGGCGACCTGCCGGAGCGGCTCGGCATCACCTACGCCGCGCTGGCGCCGCACAACCCGCGCATCGTCTGCGCGCATCTCTCGGCCTATGGGCGGGAGGGGTCGCGGCGATCCTGGCCGGGCTACGACTACCTGATGCAGGCGGAGGCGGGCTACCTCAGCGTCACCGGCGAGCCGGACGGTCCGCCGGCGCGCTTCGGCCTCTCGGTCGTGGACATGATGACGGGGCTGATGACGGCCTTCGCGCTGGCCTCCGGCGTGGTCGGTGCGCGCGCCTCCGGCCGCGGCATGGACCTCGATGTCAGCCTGTTCGACACGGCGCTGCACAACCTCTCCTACCTCGCCACCTGGTACCTGAACGGCGGCCATGTGCAGGGGCGGGAGAAGCGCGGGGCGCACCCGTCGCTCACCCCGTCGCAGCTCTACCGCACGCGGGATGGCTGGCTGCTGATCATGTGCAACAAGGAGAAATTCTGGCCCGCCCTGGCGGAGGTGATCGGGCGGCCCGACTGGGCTGCGGACCCGCGTTACGCGGATTTCGGCGCGCGCCTGGCCAACCGAGATGCGCTGACGGAGGCGCTGGACGCGGTGCTGGCCACCCGCAGCACGGCCGAGTGGATGGCGGCCTTCGCCGGCGTGGTGCCGGCCGCGCCGGTGCTGGACATCGCCCAGGCGCTCGACAATCCCTTCGCCGCGGAGCGCGGGGCCGTCGCCGACTTCATGCGCGAGGAGGGCGGCGCGCCGGTGCGCATGCTGACCAGCCCGATCCGCGTCGATGGCGCCCCGCCGCCGACCCGCGCCGCGCCGGCGCTCGGCGCGCAGACCGAGGCGATCCTCCGGCGCATCGGGCTGGACGAGGCTGCCATCGCCGCGCTGCGCGCCCAGGGCACCATTGCGTGAGGCGCAGTCGCCGCCTCAGATGATCCCCTCCTTCACCTGATCCCCTCCTTCAGCACGCGCCGGGCCAGCGCCATGCGGTGCACCTCGGTCGGGCCCTCGTAGATGCGCATCACCCGGATCATGTTGGCCAGCTGCTGCAGCGGCAGCTCCTTCGTCATCCCCATGGCGCCGAAGGCCTGCATCGCCTGGTCGATGATGTCGGTCGCCATCTCGGTGCCGAAGACCTTGATCATGCTGGCCTCCTGGCGCACGTCGCCGCCGGTGTCCATGGTGCGCGCCGCGGCCTGCACCATCAGGCGGCAGGCATGGATGCGGGTCGCGCCATCGGCGATCCACCACTGGATGGCCTGCCGATCCGAGAGCTTCTGGCCGAAGGTCACGCGCTCCTTCACATGCCCGATCATCATGGACAGGGCACGCCGCGCCATGCCGACGCAGCGCGCGCCCATCTCGATGCGGCGGATGTTGAGGCGGAGCTGCATGGGCGCGTAGCCGCGGCCGACCTCGCCCAGCACCTGGCGCGCGGGGACGCGGCAATCCTCGAAGACCAGCTCATAGGTGCGGCGGCCGCCGATCATCGGGATCTCGCGCTCGATGATGAAGCCGGGGGTGCCCTTGTCCACGATGAAGGCGGTGACGCCCTCCTGGCGCTTGCCCTCCCCGGTGCGGGCCATGAGGATGATGAAGTCGCAGGCGGGGACGTTGCTCACCCAGATCTTGCGGCCGTTGATCACCCAGTCCTCGCCCTGCTGCGCGGCGCGCGTGGTCATGCCGGCCGGGTCGCCGCCGGCGCCGGGTTCGGAGATGGCGATGCAGCTGGTCATCTCGCCGCGGGCATAGGGCTCCAGGTAGCGCTCGCGCTGCCACGGGCTGGCGACCTGCACCATCATGTGCAGGTTCGGGCTGTCGGGCGGGAAGATGAAGGGGGTGATGGTCCGCCCCAGCTCCTCGTTCACCAGGGCGAGGGCCTCGACCGGCAGGTTGGCGCCGCCGAATTCCTCCGGGCTGTCGAGGCCCCAGAGGCCGAGCTCCCGGCATTTCGCCAGCAGGGGCGCCTTCTCCGCCTCCGTCAGCGCGAACTTGCCGCCCTCGGCCTCGCGCTTCAGCGTGGCGGGCTCCAGTGGGATCAGCTCCCGGTCGACGAATTTGGCGACCAGGTCCTGCAGCATGCGGTGTTCGTCGGACATGGTCATGGCGGTTCCCTCTGCGGCGGGGGACAATCGAGCCGAGGAGCAGGAGCGGTCAACACCGGCCCTTTGTGGCCTGTGATGCATTGGGGGCTTGAAACCCGTCCCCGCCCGGACCACTTCGCGCAACGATCCGGGCCCCTCTGGCCGTCGGGACAGTGGAGCCGTGCCCTGCGCATGGCCCCGCACCCGGCGGCGATGTCGGATCGCGTGCAATCGCGCGCGATTCGGGCCGGACCCGCCCTGAGGGACCGCTTGCATCGCGCCAGACGGGTGATGCGGCGATGGAAGCCTCGATCTGGTTCTGGGCGACGTTCAACGCGGCCGTCCTCGGCCTGCTGCTGCTCGATCTGGGCGTCTTCTCGAAAAAGGATGCGAACGGCGACCCGCTGCCAGTGCCGGTGAAGACCGCGCTGCTCAAGTCTGGCGCCTACTTCCTGCTGGCGATGTGCTTCTGCGCCTACATCTGGATGACCTACGGCCACACGCCGGAGGAACGGCAGACCAAGGCGCTGGAATTCCTTACCGGCTACATCATCGAATGGTCGCTCTCGGTCGACAACATCTTCGTCTTCGTGCTGATCTTCACGAAGTTCGCCGTGCCCGCCGCCTACCAGCATCGGGTGCTGTTCTGGGGCATCCTTGGCGCGCTGGTGATGCGCGGCCTCATGATCCTGCTCGGCACCGCGCTGCTGCGTGAGTTCGACGAAGTGATGATTCTCTTCGGCCTCTTCCTGGTCTGGTCCGGCTGGAAGATGCTGCAGTCCGTCCGCAGGGAGGAGGAGGATCCGGACCCGCGCAACAACCCCGTCCTGAAGTGGATGAAGCGGCGTCTCCCGGTGACGGAGGACTACAAGGGCAACCGCTTCACGTGGAAGGAAGGCGGCAAGTGGTTCCTGACGCCGCTGGCCCTGGTGCTCATTCTGGTGGAACTGACCGACCTGGTCTTCGCACTGGACAGCATTCCCGCGATCTTCGCGGTGACCACCGATCCGTTCATCGTCTATACCGCGAACGTCTTCGCCATCCTCGGCCTGCGCGCGATGTACTTCGCGCTGGCGGGCATCATCCACCGCTTCAAGTACCTGAAGCACGGGCTGTCGATCGTGCTGATGATCGTCGGCGCGAAGATGCTGGCGAACTACCTGGCGGGCGGCAAGGCGGTGCCGGTGGAGTACGCGCTGATGGTCACCTTCTCCATCATCGCCGGCTCGATCGTGCTGTCGCTGTGGAAGACCCGGGGCGACGGCCCCACGGAGAAGCCGGCAGCCTGACCCGGCCGGGGTGGACCTGGCGGGGCGGCGGGCGCGACCCGCCACCCGCGACCGTCAGGCGCGGCGTTGCCTTGACGCCGCGGCGCACCTCAGCTGTCCACCCGGATCCCGAGGCGCCGGATCAGCCCGCCCCAGCGCTCCATGTCGCCGGCGATCTGCGCGCGGAGCGCCGCCGGCGGGCCGCCCACCACGTCGAAGCCGGCATTCTCGAGTGCCCGCCTCGCCTCGGGCGCCGCCAACGCCTTCTCTGCTTCCTCTCCCAGCCGGGCAAGCCGCGCGGCCGGGATCGTGGCCGGGCCGAACAACCCGATCCATGTCCAGATCGCCGGCCCCTCGCCCTGTTCCGTGAAGGTGGCGATGTCGGGCGCCGCGGCGAAGCGCGACTCGCTGCTGATGCCGAGCGCGCGCACCGTCCCGTCCCGCACCTGGCCGAGCACGGCGGCGGTGACCGCGGCCATGGCCTCGATGCGGCCGGCGACGATCTCCGTCACCGATTGCGGCACGCTGCGGAACACCACATGGGTCATGTCGAGCCCGTGCCGCGCGGCGAGATCCGCCATCACCAGGTGCCCGATCGTCCCCGCGCCGATGGAGCCGTAGTTCAGCCGGCCCGGGTTCGCCTTCGCATGGGCGACGAACTCCCCCATCGTCCGTGCCGGCACGGAGGGGTGCACGGCGAGCACCACCGGCATCCGCACCAGGTAGGAAATCGGCGCGAGGTCGGCGACCGGGTCGTAGCCCAGGTTCGGGTTCAGGATCCGCGCGGTGCTGGCCGGGCCGCCGATCGAGACGCCGATGGTGTGGCCGTCGGTCGCCTTCGCCACCGCTTCCGTGGCGATCGCCCCGCCAGCACCGGGCCGGTTCTCCACCAGGAAGGGCTGGCCGAAAGCCTGCTGGAAATGCGGCGCCAGGATGCGGGCCGCCACGTCCGGCGTGCTGCCGGCGGCGAAGGGCACCAGGATGCGCACCGGGCGGTCCGGCCAGGGTGCGGCGGCGCCGCCTTGCGCCCGCGCCAGGACAGGCGCGACGAGCAGCGGCGTGGCGGCGAGCAGCGTGCGGCGCGCAAGGCGCATGGCGATCTTCCTCCGGCAGGGTCATGCCCTTGCAGCACGCGGGGCCAGGGCCCGTCCAGGGGAACGGAGCCGGCGGACGAGGGCAGAAGCGCCGATCCGGCGACGGTGCCGCCCGAACGGCGCGAGACGCCTGCCCCCTATGCGCGTGCCGCCGGCGCCGAAGGCGATGGCGATCGCCGCCTCGCCGCCCGGGTATTTCGTGCGCGGCGGCGCCACCGCGGCCGAGGCCGAGGCCGCGGCGCTGGCAGAGTGCCTCGCCGCGCCGGTGGAGGGCGGCGGGCCGTCGTGCTGCCGCATCTACGCGGTGGACGACCGCGTGGTGCTGCCGCAGCGCCAGCCCCGCCCGACAAACGCGGCGTCGCGGCCTGCTGCGGCGTCGGCGCGATGACCCGTGCCGCCACTCACGCCGCGGCGCCGCTTCCGCCGATCATGGCGCGGCGCAGCCGGCCGGAGACCAGGTCGATGGCGGCGACCATCGCCAGGATGAGCAGCACGATCATGGACACCGCGCCCCATTCCAGCGTGCGGATCATCTCGGCCAGCACCAGGCCGATGCCGCCGGCGCCGACGATGCCGATGATGGTGGAGGAGCGGGTGTTGCTCTCGAACATGTAGAGCACTTGGCCGGCCATGACCGGCAGCACCTCCGGCAGCACGCCGAAGCGCACCCGCGCGGCGCCGCTGCCGCCTGCGGCCACCACGCCTTCCTGCGGCCTGCGATCGGCGGCCTCGATGGCCTCGGAGAACAGCTTGCCGAAGATGCCGATGTCGCCGGTCATGATGGCGAGCACGCCGGCGAAGGGGCCAAGGCCGACCACGCTCACCCAGATCAGCGCCCAGATCAGCGCATCGATGCCGCGCAGCCCGTCGAGGCCGCGCCGCGACAGCACCCGCACGACGCCGTGGACGGTGGTGTTGCGGGCCGCGAGGAACCCCAGGGGCAGCGCGATGAGCGCGGCCAGCCCGGTGCCGAGGAAGGCGATGGCGAGCGTCTCCGCCAGTGCGTGCAGCACGGTGGCGAGGCCGGCCCCGGGTGCCGGTGCGGGCGGCACCATCAGGGTGAGGAAGTGCAGCAGCTGGCCGAAGCCCGAGAGCAGCCGCGCCGGCTCGATCTCCAGCCGCCAGATGCCGAAACCCAGCAGCGCCGCCATCGCGAGGATGACGGCCGCCACCGTCAGGCGCGTCGGCGTGACGGCGCGGAATTGGTCGGGATGCGCGGCGCGGATCACCGGCAGGCGGGCCCGCGCCGCAAGCGCGAGCTGGCCGCCGGCGCCGCGCGCATCGGCGGGCGCGAAGGCGGGGTGTCGCGGGGCGTCCTTCACGCGGCCCCCAGCAGGCGCCGGCGCAGCCATCCGGTACCGGCATCGATCAGCGTCACCGTCAGGATGATTAGCACGAGCAGCGCGGCGACGTCGTTGTAGTAGAATTTACGCACCGCCTCGACCAGGTCCTGGCCGATCCCGCCCGCACCGACGAAGCCGAGCACGGCGGCGCCGCGCACGTTCACCTCGAAGCGCAGCAGCGCGTAGGAGAGGAACCCCGGCAGCACCTGCGGCACCACGGCGAAGCGTGCCATCCCTGCCCAGGAGGCGCCGGCGGCGGTGGCGCCCTCCACCGGCTTCATGTCGATGTTCTCGACGATCTCGGAGAACAGCTTGCCCTGGGCGCCGAGGGTGTGGATCGCGATGGCCAGCACGCCCGGCAGCGGCCCGAGGCCGAAGGCGATGACGAAGATGAGGGCGAACACCACCTCCGGCACGGTACGGCAGAACTCCAGCACCCGCTTCACGCCCCAGCGCAGCGGCGCCGAGCGCACGATGTTCGCCGCCGAGAGCAGGCCGAGCGCGAAGCCGCCGAGGCAGCCCAGCAGCGTGCCGACATAAGCCATCAGCACCGTGTCGCCGAGCAGCGCCAGCCAGCGCGGCAGGCCCCAGAACCACTCGGCAGGGTCGCGCAGCACGAGGCTGCCGGCATGCGGGCCGGCCTCGAGCGTCAGGATGCGCGCGAAGTAGCCGAAGAAATGGCTGCCGCGTTCCCACAGCAGCGCCGGATCGACCTCCGCGACCCAGCCCGAGAGCAGCGCCAGCGCCAGCACGAGGATGGCGCCGGCCAGGACGCGGCGGTGCTCGGCCCGGCGGACGGCGCCATAGCCCGAGGCGAGCGGCGCCAGCCGCGCCGGCGGCAGCAGCGGCAGGGCGGCGATCGCCACGGGCTCAGCTGCGCTGGCGGCGCAGGTTGTCCACGAAGCGGTTCAGCTCGACGATCGGCTGGTAGGCGGCGTTGTCCACCGGCTCCCAGGGGCGCTGCTTGCCATCGGTCATGCGCTGGAACAGCGCCGGCTCGCGCTGCGGCAGCGCCAGCATGGCGCCGCGGATCGCCGCCTTGGTCTCCGCCGGCAGGGCGGCGAGCCAGGCCATGGGCGAGTTCACGATCTGCTCGGAGCGGAAGACGATGCGGAAATCCGCCGCCCGCACCATGCCCTTGCGCTCCATGCGCATCAGGTTGCTCTCGCGCTCGTCGTTCCACCAATTGGCGGCGACGTCCACCGTGCCCTGCTGGAGGGCGATGACGGCGTTCTCGTGGCTGCCGGCATAGACGACGCGGCCGAAGAACTGCTCGGGGTTGATGCCCATCCGGCTCAGCGCAAAGCGCGGCACGTTGTTGCCCGAGGTGGAGTTGGGATCGACCAGCCCGAGATTCTTCCCGCGAAGATCCTGCACGGACTGGAAGGGCGTGTCGCGGCGCACGTAGAACACCGAGTAGTAGCCCTTCGAGCCGTCCTCGTTCACCTCGATGAGGAAGGCTTCCACCTGGGCGCCGGTCATCAGCGCGCGCGCGAAGGCGGAAGGGCCGTAGAAGGCGAAGTGAATGGAGCCGGAGCGCTGGCCCTCGATCACCGCGGCGTAGTCGCTGGCGACGCGCAGCGTGACACGGGTGCCGATGGCGCGGCTCATGTATTCGACGAACGGGTTGTAGCGCTCGGTGACGCCGGCGGCGTTCTCCGCGGGGACCACGGCGAAGACCAGCTCCGCCGGGCGGCCGCCCTGGGCGAGCGTGACGGCGGGGAGGAGGGCAGGTGCCGAGAGCAGCAGGCGGCGGCTGAGCATGGGGGGTCTCCAGGTCGGGGGTGTCAGGCGGCGACGGGCAAGGCCGCGGCCGCGGCGGCACCGACGGCCTCTGCGGCCTCAAGGCCATAGAGCGTCTGCGCGGCCTCATCGGTCAGCGCCTCCGGCGGGCCGTCGAAGACGACGCGGCCCTCGGCCAGGCCGACGAGCCGCTCGCAATAGGTTCGGGCGAGATCGAGCGAATGCAGGTTCACCAGCACGGTGATCCCGAAGCGCCGGTTGATCTCCGCCAGCGCCTCCATCACCAGCAGCGCGTTGCGCGGATCGAGCGAGGCCACGGGCTCGTCGGCCAGGATGATCTGCGGCTCCTGCACCAGGGCGCGGGCAATCGCCACGCGCTGCTGCTGGCCGCCGGAGAGGCTCTCGGCCCGCTGCGCCGCGATCCGGCCCATGTCGAACTGCTCGAGAGCCGAGAGCGCGATCGCCTTGTCGGTCTCCGGCCAGAGCCGCAGCAGGGCGCGCCAGGCCGGCACGTGATGCAGCCGGCCGACCAGCACGTTGGTCAGCACATCGAGGCGGCCGCAGAGGTTGAACTGCTGGAACATCATGGCGCAGTCGCTGCGCCATGCCCTGAGCGCGGCGCCGGAGAGGGCGGTGACGTCGCGCCCCTCGAAGCGGATGGTGCCCTCGCTGGGATCGGTCAGCCGGTTGATCATGCGCAGCAGCGTGGACTTGCCGGCGCCGGAGCGGCCGATGATGCCGACCATCTGCCCGCGCGGCACGGTGAGCGTGACGCGGTCGACCGCCGTCACCGCGCCGAACCGGCGCGTGACGCCCTGCAATTCGAGCATGCCTCGTCCCTCTCGTCGGGCGCGCTATACCCGGCCGGAGTGACGGCGACGTGACGCTTCTGTTGCAGATCGGTGTTACGGCGCGGCGCAGGGGCTTGCCCGGCCCGGGCCGGCGGAACATCATGCGGGCAAGCAGGAGGAGACGGCCATGGATCTGCGCTTCACGCCCGAGGAGCTGGCCTTCCGCGAGGAGGTGCGCGGCTTCATCCGGGACAACCTGCCGCGCGAGATCCGCGAGCGGATGCGCCTCGGCCATCCGGCCCGCAAGCAGGACATCGTGGCCTGGCAGCGCATCCTGAACGCCCGCGGCTGGGCCGCCTATTCCTGGCCGCAGGAGTGGGGCGGGCCGGGCTGGACCGCCGTGCAGAAGATGATCTTCCTGGAGGAGAACCTGGCCGC
The DNA here is from genome assembly GCA_019750465.1 of Acetobacteraceae bacterium. Taxonomy (GTDB): domain Bacteria; phylum Pseudomonadota; class Alphaproteobacteria; order Acetobacterales; family Acetobacteraceae; genus JAIEOP01. The sequence goes on from JAIEOP010000161.1 coordinate 19,770, forward strand.
GCCGGCGCCCGAGGTCTCCTCCTTCAACATCACCATGCTCGGCCCGGTGCTGATCCAGTTCGGCACCGAGGAGCAGAAGCGGCGCTACCTGCCGCGCGCCGCCAACCTCGACGACTGGTGGTGCCAGGGCTTCTCCGAGCCCGGCTCGGGCTCCGACCTCGCCAGCCTGAAGACGCGGGCCGTGAAGGAAGGCGGCCACTACGTGGTGAACGGCCAGAAGATCTGGACCAGCACAGCGCACAACGCGGATTGGTGCTTCCTGCTGGTGCGCACGGACCCGAAGGCGCCGAAGCAGCAGCAGGGCATCTCCTTCCTGCTGGTGGACCTGCGGACGCCGGGCGTGGAGGTGCGGCCGATCATCTCCATCGACGGCAGCCACCACCTGAACGAGGTGTTCTTCACCGACGTGCGGGTGCCGGTGGAGAACCTGGTCGGCGAGGAGAATCGCGGCTGGTCGGTGGCCAAGTACCTGCTCGGCAACGAGCGCACCGGCATCGCCCGCCTCGGCAAGAGCAAGGAGCGCACCCGCTTCGCACTGGAGAAGGCGCGCGAGGTCAACATGAACGGGAAGCCGCTGATCGAGGACAGGGGCTTCCGCACCCGCGTCGCGCAGATCGAGGTGGACATGAAGGCGCTGGAGATCACCCAGGCGCGCGTGGTCTCGGCCTATGACAAGTCGCAGGACGGGCGGCCGGACCCGCTCTCCTCCGTGCTGAAGATCAAGGGGACGGAGCTGCTCCAGGGCACCTCGGAGCTGCTGATGGATGTCGGCGGGCCGCAGGCCATGCCGGTGTGGCAGCAGGAGCTGGCGGCGCTGACCAACGAGCCGGCGCTGCTGCCGGAATGGGCGGTGCAGGCGACGCCGGCCTACCTGATGCTGCGCGCCGCCTCGATCTACGGCGGCACGAACGAGATCCAGAAGAACATCCTGAACAAGGCCGTGCTGGGGCTGTGAGCCGCGCTCCCTCCCCCGTTCGCGGGGGAGGGCCGGGGTGGGGGTGGCCGCGACATCGTGGCGCCGCGGGGCCCCCCCCCCAACCCCCCCCCCCCCCGGGGGGGGGGGGGGGGGGGGGGGGGGGGCGCGCCGCGACATCGTGGCGCCGCCGCCCCCACCCCATACCCCTCCCCCGCGCGCGGGGGAGGGGCTTGCACCACGGCACCGCCCAACGAACGTACACCAGGAAACCTCCATGGACTTCGATCTCACGCAAGACCAGCGCCTCATGGTCGAGAGCGTCGGCCGGCTGCTGGCCGACACCTACGCCTTCGAGCAGCGCAAGGCGCTGCTGAAGACGGAGCAGGGCTGGAGTCCGGCGCTGTGGGCGCAATACGCCGAGCTTGGCCTGCTCGGCCTGCCGATCGCCGAGGAGCACGGCGGCTTCGGCGGCGGCGCCGTCGAGGTGATGCTGCTGATGCAGGAATTCGGCCGCCACCTGGTGCTGGAGCCCTACCTGGCGACCGTGGTGCTGGGTGCCGGCGCCATCCGCCTCGCCGGCAGCCCGGCGCAGCAGGGCGAGATCCTGCCCGCCATCGCCGCCGGCACCACCAGGCTCGGCTTCGCGCACTACGAACGCCAGGCGCGCTACGACATGACCGACGTGATGACCACCGCGACCGGGGCACCGGGCGGCGGCGGCTTCGTGCTGGAAGGCGCGAAGAGCGTGGTGCTGCACGGCGCCTCGGCCGATGCGCTGGTGGTGAGCGCCCGCACCGCCGGCTCGCGGCACGAGGCGGCGGGCCTCTCGCTGTTCCTGGTGGACGCCAATGCGCCGGGCGTGACGCGCCGCGGCTACCGGCTGCGCGACGGGACGGAGGCGGCCGAGATCGCGCTCGCCGCCGTGAAGGTGCCGGGCCATGCGCTGGTCGGGGAGAAGGACAATGCGCTGCCGGTCATCGAGCGCGTGGTGCAGGCCGGCATCGCGGCGACCGCCGGCGAGGTGGTGGGCGCCATGGAGGCGATGCAGGCCATGACGCTGGACTACCTCAAGACGCGCCAGCAATTCGGTCGGCCGATCGGCGACAACCAGGCGCTGCAGCACCGCGCCGCCGAGATGATGGTGGCGCTGGAGCAGGGCCGCTCCATGGCCATGCTCGCCTCCATGATGGTGGATGAGCCCGATGCGGCGGACCGCGCGAGGAACATCTCCATGGCCAAGGTCGGCGTCGGCCAGTCCGGTCGCTTCGTCAGCCAGAACGCGGTGCAGCTGCATGGCGGCATCGGCATGACGGAGGAATACGCCGTCGGCCACTTCTTCCGCCGCGTCATGGTCATCGAGCACATGTTCGGCGACACGGCCTACCACCTGGACAGGCTCGCGGACGGGGTGGCCTGACCGCCATGCCCGAAGGCCCGATGCCGCGCGACGCGGAGACCGTTGCCGCCACCTATGCGACCGATGTGCTGGTGCTCGGCGCCGGCTCCGCCGGCTGCGTCGTCGCCGCGCGCCTCTCGGAAGATGCCGGCACGCAGGTGGCGCTGATCGAGGCCGGGCCGGCGGCCTGGAACGAGCCCTGGATCCGCATTCCCGCCGGCTTCGCGCGGCTCTACGCCTCCGGCAAGTACGACTGGCGCTTTCACACGGAAGCCGAGCCGGGCCTCGACGGCCGTTCCATCCACTGGCCGCGCGGCAAGGTGGTGGGCGGGTCGGGCGCGGTGAACGGGCTGGTCTTCCTGCGCGGCTCGCCGCGCGACTACGACCGCTGGGCGCAGTCCGGCGCGCGCGGCTGGGCGCATGACGACGTGCTGCCCTTCTTCCAGCGCATGGAAACCTGGGACGGCCCGGCCTCCGAAGGGCGCGGCACGGATGGGCCGATCCACGCCGCCGAGGCGCGCCACGTCTCCACCGGCGCGAAGGCCTTCATCGATAGCGCGATCGCCATGGGCTACCCGCGGGTGAAGGACTTCAACGGCCCCTGGCACGAGGGCGCGGGGCCGATGCAGATGAACGTGAAGGGCGGGCGGCGCAGCCATTCGGCCGACATGTTCCTCCGCCCCGCGCGCCGCCGCGCCAACCTGAACATCATGCCGGGGCGCGGCATCCGCCGCCTGCTCTTCGAGGGCACGCGCTGCATCGGTGCGCTGGTGAAGGGGCCCGCCGGCCTGGAACGCTGGGAGGCGCGGCGGGAGGTGGTGCTCTGCGCCGGCGCCATCGGCACGCCGCAGATCCTGATGCTGTCCGGCATCGGCGACGGCGCGCACCTGGCCGAGATGGGCATCCCCGTGCTGCACCACAGCCGCGGCGTCGGGCGGAACCTGCAGGACCACTTCCTGCAGCGCATGCGCTACCGGACGAAACCCTGCGGCACGGTGAACGAGCTGTGGAACGCCCCGCTCGGCAAGCTGCAGATGGCGGCGCGCTACGCCTGGGACCGCCGCGGCCCGATGAGCATCGGCGCGGCTGAGGCCAACCTCTTCGCCCGCGTGCTGCCCGGCGCCGAGGAGCCGGACATGCAGTACCTCTTCGTGAACTTCACCGTCACCACCTACGACGTGGGACCGGACGCGCACCCCGGCTTCATGTTCAGCGCCTGCCAGTGCCGGCCCGACAGCCGCGGCAGCATCACGCTGCGCAGCCCGGACCCGGACGCCAAGCCGGTGATCCGCGCCAGCTACCTCGATGCGCCGCACGACCAGCGCCTGATGGTGGAGGGCGTGAAGTACGCCCGGCGGCTCGCCGCCCAGGCCCCCCTGGCCGCGCTGATCGAGGAGGAGCTGACGCCGGGGCCGCGCGCCGCTACGGACGAGGAGATCCTGGCGCATGTCCGCCGCGACGGCGGCACGGTCTATCACCCCTGCGGCACGGCGCGCATGGGCGAGGACGATCTGGCGCCGGTGGACCCGCTGCTGCGGGTGAAGGGCGTGGAGCGGCTGCGCGTGGCCGATGCCAGCGTGATGCCGCTGATCCCCTCCTCCAACATCCAGCCGGCGGTGCTGATGATCGGCGAGCGCGCCGCGGCGCTGCTGCGGGGGGCGGCGCGGGGCGGCTGAACCCTCGCGCATGGGCGAAGCATCCGCCGCGCCGGTCTGGCATGCTGGCGCTGGACCGGGAGGCCGCCATGGATGACCACGCCGCGCTGGACGCGCTGAACGCCGAGTACATCCGCTGCGTGCAGGCCGGCGACGTGGCCGGCTTCGAGCGCATCCTGGCGGCGGAGTTCTTCTGCTCCAACCCCGACGGGACGCTGGTCGATCGCGCCGCCTTCCTGGCGCAGACGGCGCGGCCGGTGACGATCACCGGGCTGGTGGCGCGGGGCGTACTGATCCGCATCCTGGGCGATGTGGCGATCATCCACGCACGGACCGACTACGCGACCGCTTCGGGCGAGCGGCGGCAGGGCCGCTACACGGATGTCTGGGCGCGGCAGGGCGGGCAATGGCTGGCGGTGGCCGCGCATGTGACGCGGTAGGGGGCCGCTGCCGCGCCGCGCCCTTGCCGGCCCCCGCCCCCAGCCCCGATATCTCCCTCGCGCACCGTCGCCGAACCGCCAGGGAGGACCCACAACCATGCTCGGCCTGATGCAGGACCGCCCGCTGCTGATCTCCTCGCTGCTGGAGCACGCGGCGCGCAACCATCCGAAATCGAAGATCGTCTCCGCCCGCGCCGATGGCAGCCTGGCGCGCCATACCTGGCCGGAGATCGCCGGCCGCGCCGCGCAGCTCGCCCATGCCCTGGCGGCGCGCGGCGTCCAGCAGGGCGAGCGCATCGGCACCCTGGCCTGGAACGAGCACCGGCACCTGGAGGCCTATTACGGCATCTCCTCGATGGGCGCGGTGCTGCACACGCTGAACCCGCGGCTCTTCCCCGACCAGCTCGTCTTCATCCTGGCGGATGCCGGGGATACCCACCTGCTCGTCGATCCCACGCTCTGGCCGGTGGTGGAGGGCATCGCGGACCGCCTGCCGCCGGCGCTGCGCGCCATCATCGTCATGGGCGAGGCGGGGCAGATCCCGGCCGAGACGAAGCTGCGCGGCAAGGTGGAGATCCTGGCGCAGGAGGCGCTGATCGCCGGCCAGCCCACCCGCTACGACTGGCCCGACCTCGATGAGCGCGCGGCGTCCTCGCTGTGCTACACCTCCGGCACCACGGGCGACCCGAAGGGCGTGCTCTACTCGCACCGTTCCACCGTGATCCACGCCCTCTCGGCGCTGCAGAAGGACTGCTTCGGCCTCGGCGCGGCGGACACGATCCTGCCGGTCGTGCCGATGTTCCACGTGAACGCCTGGGGCATCCCGTACAGCGCCGCCGTGGTCGGCGCCTCGCTGGTGCTGCCCGGGCCGAAGCTCGATCCGGCCTCGCTGTTCCGGCTGTTCGAGGAGGAGCGGGTGAACTTCTCCGCCGGCGTGCCGACGATCTGGACGGCGCTGCTGCAATGGCTGCGCGCCGATCCGGCACGGCGCTTTACCATCCCGCCCCGCCTGGTCGTCGGCGGCACGGCGCTGCCGACCGCGATCAATGCCGGCTTCCTGAAGGAATACGGCGTCTCCATCCTGCATGCCTGGGGCATGACGGAAACCAGCCCGCTCGGCACCGTCAACGCGCGCAAGGTGGAGAACGCGGACTGGGACGAGGACCGTTTCCTCGACTATGCCCGCAAGCAGGGCAGGCCGCTGTTCGGCGTGGATATCCGGGTGCGCGACGAGGCGGGCCGCGACATCCCGCATGACGGCATCGCCTTCGGCGAGCTGGAGGTGCGCGGGCCCTGGATCGCCGGCGCCTACTTCAACAAGCCCGGCGACCCGGCGCACACGCCGGATGGCTGGTTCCGCACCGGCGACGTGGTCACGGTCGATGAGCTCGGCTGCATCGAGATCGTCGACCGCGCCAAGGACGTGATCAAGTCCGGCGGCGAGTGGATCAGCTCGATCACCCTGGAGAACGTGATCATGGGCCACCCGGACGTGGCCATGGCGGCGGTGATCGCCATGCACCACCCGAAATGGGACGAACGGCCGCTGCTGCTGGTGGTGCCCAAGCCCGGCACTGCACCGACGCAGGAGAGCATCCTCGCCTTCTACGAGGGCAAGGTGGCGAAGTGGTGGATCCCGGACGCGGTGGAGTTCGTCGATACCCTGCCGATGACCGCCACCGGCAAGATCTGGAAAGCCGCGCTGAAGGGCAAATTCCCCCGCCAGGCCGCCGCGCAGTAAGCCCCCTTCTCCCTCCCCCGCGTGCGGGGGAGGGCCGGGGTGGAAGCGTCGCTACCCCGGCAACCCCTTCACCTCCGTCTCCACAAAGGACAGCGGCGCGGCGCCGCCATTCACCACGTTGTGCTCGACGCCTGCGGGCCGGCTGTAGGCGACGCCTGCCTTCAGCGTCGCGGTCATGGCCTCGCCGCCCGGCAGCTCGATATGCAGCGTGCCGTCGGTGACGGGCACCACCACGTACAGCCAGCCATGGCGATGCCACCCGGTCTCCGCGCCGGGGCCGAAATCCCAGCGGGTGACGCGGACATGCTCGTCATCATGCTGCACGGTGGCGGTCGCCGGCTCGCGGCAGCGCAGCGGCCCGCTGTCGGTGCGAACGCCCGGAAGCCCGCTCATTCGGCCGCCCTCGCAGACGCGAGGCCCGGCAGCGGCAGCGCGCCCGCGGCGCCCCAGGCTGCCCAGACGGCATCCGCCTGGGCCGGCGTCAGCTTCAGGTGCGGCGGGCGGATGGTGCGCCAGCCGTCATCGCCGGTGCTGCGGGCGATGATCTCGCGCAGGCCGGGGATCAGCGGTACGCCCGTCGCCGCCTTGCGCGTCGCGTTCAGCACCGCCTGCGCGGCATCGGCGTCCGGCCCGGTGCGGTGGCGGTACACCAGGCCGCCGAAGTGGCAGTTGGCGTTCGACGCCGCGGTGATGCAGCCGGCGCCGCCATCGGTCAGGATGCGCTGCAGGAACTCGTCGCTGCCGGAATACACCTCGAACCCGTCACGGGCGAAGGCGTCGCACATGGCCTTCATGTTGGCGTAGTCGCCGCCCGAATCCTTGACGCCGCGGAACACGCCCGGGAAGGCCGCGCGCAGCCGCCCGATCAGGTCCAGCGTGAAGGGCACCGCCGATTGCTGCGGGAAGTTGTAGAGGTACAGCGCGACGCCGCCGCCGACGCGGTTCACCACCTCGGAGAAATAGGCGAACAGCCCGTCATCGCTCGGACCCTTGTAGTAGAAGGGCGGCAGCACCAGCACGCCCGGGCAGCCGGCGTCGCGCGCATGCCGCGTCAGCTCCACCGTGTCGGTCAGGCTGGCGCAGCCGGTCCCCGGCATCATGCGCGTCGCCGGGATACCGCGGCTGATCAGCCCCTCCAGCACCTGCTTGCGTTCATGCAGGCCGAAGCTGTTCGCCTCGCCCGTCGTGCCCAGGACGCCGAGGCCGGTGCAGCCATTGGCAAGCAGCCAACGCGCATGCGCCGCCATGCGGTCGAGGTCGGGCGAGAGGTCCGCCCGCATCGCGGTGAGCACGGCGGCATTCACGCCGCCATAGAGCGCGTCCTTCATCGGGTGGAGCTTCCTTGTCGGGTGTTCGGTGGGGTGGCGGCGCGGCGCGGCACCTGGCCGGGCCACTGTACGATGTGGTGCTCGAAGGGGCCGGCGTCGCGTTCGCGCACCGCCTTGCCGCGGACGGAGACGCCGGCGCGGTGAACCGTTTCCGGGTCGCCCGAGACCAGCGGATGCCACCAGGCGAGATCCCGCCCCTCGGCCAGCACGCGATAGGCGCAGGTCGGCGGCAGCCAGTCGATCCGCTTCAGCCGCCCGGGCGTCAGCTTCACGCAATCCGGCACCCAGGCGCGGCGGTTCTCGTAGTCGGAGCAGCGGCAGGTCTCGATGGTGAGCAGCCGGCAGGCGACGTTGGTGTGCGCGACCTCGTCGGTATCCTCGTCGCGCAGCTTGTGCAGGCAGCAGCGGCCGCAGCCGTCGCACAGGCTTTCCCACTCGGTGCGCGTCATGCGCTCGAGCGGCTTGGCCTTCCAGAAGGGCAGCGGCGGGTCGGCAGCGGCGGCGGTCACGCCGGCAGGATAGGCCAGATCGGCAGCCGCCGGAATGCAGCGACATCTGGCCGCACCTGCCGACGATCCGGAACGCCCGGTACGCGGGAGCGGCTCCGGCTGGGCGAAGCGCACGACCTCGTGATGGAACGCGTGATATTCCGGCCCGCACCACCACCTATCCGTGCGACACTGCCAAACGAAGCAAATCTGCAATTATCCGAAAGCGGCACAATGCCGCTTTTCGCGATTGCTCCACGCTATCGGGCACCGGAGCACCATATCCTTGTGACACAGCTGCTCGCCAAGGACTCTTCGGCAGGGCCTGGGGCCGGCGCCGGCGATCAGCCGTTGATCGTGGTCGGGATCGGCGCATCGGCCGGCGGCGTGGAAGCGCTGCAGGCGCTGTTCCGCGCCATGCCGGAGCCACCCGCCGCAATGGCCTTCGTCGTGGTCACCCATCTCGGGGCCGGCCACGAAAGCGCCCTGCCGGCGATCCTGGGCGACTGCACCGACATGCCGATCCATGCCGCACGTGACGGCGATGCCGTTGCGCCGGGCCACGCCTACGTGCTGCCGCACGACGCGGTGATCACCATCGCCGATGGCCGACTGGTGCTGCGGCCACAGGCCGAGGGGCAGCCGCGGGAGCGCCAGCCGATCGACGTCTTCCTCGCGTCCCTCGCGCTCGATCAACGCGAACGGGCGGTCGGCATCGTGCTGTCCGGCACCGGCAGCGACGGCACGCTGGGCCTGAAGGCGATCAAGGAACAGGCCGGTCTGACCATCGCGCAGGGCAGCAACGCGGCCGGGCCGCGATACCCCGAGATGCCGGCCAGCGCGGTCGCCGGCGGCGCTGTCGATCTGGTCCTGATGGTCGAGGACATGCCGGCGAGGCTGGCGGAACTCACCGCGGGTCCCGGCGCCGCGGCGCGAACGCCGGCGGCCGTGTTCGCGGACAGCGCCAGGGAGGCGGCGCGGGCGGCGATCTGCGCAATCCTGCGCGTGCGTGTCGGACACGACTTCGCCGGCTACAAGGCGCCGACCTTCTTCCGCCGCGTGCAACGGCGCGCGCAGGTGCTGCGCCTGCCCCACCTGCACGCCTATGTCGCGCACCTGCAGTCCTCGCCCGAGGAAGCGGGCCTGCTGTTCCGCGACCTGCTGATCGGCGTCACCGGCTTCTTCCGCGACGCCGACGCCTTCGCCGCACTGGCCGAGCGTGTCATTCCGGCCCTGTTCGACGGCCGCGGTCCCGGGGAGACGGTGCGGGTCTGGGTGCCGGGCTGCGCCACGGGCGAGGAGGCCTATACGCTCGCCATCCTGCTGCGCGAACGGATGGACGCCGTGCCCGGCGGACCACGCGCGCAGATCTTCGCCACCGATATCGACGAGACCGCGCTCGGCGTGGCGCGCCGCGGCCGCTACCCGGCGGCCATGCTGTCGCATGTCGGGGCCGGCCGGCTGGCGCACTTCTTCGTTGCCGACGGCGAATCCTACGCCGTTTCGAAGGTACTGCGCGAGCTTTGCGTATTCTCCGCGCACAGCGTCATACGTGATCCGCCGTTCTCGCGCATGGACCTCGTGTCCTGCCGCAACCTGCTGATCTACTTCGGCGGCACGCTGCAGGATGCGGCGCTTCCGCTGTTCCACTATGCCTTGCGGCCCGGCGGCGTCCTGTTCCTCGGCGTTGCCGAGACCATCGCGCGCCATGCCGACCTGTTCACCGCCGTGGACAAGGCCCACCACATCTACCGGCGTCGCGAGCATGGGCCGGCCGGCGAGGTGCCCATGCCGGCGCAGTACGACTCGCGGGACGGGATGCGGGCGCCGGCCGTCAGCCCGGCACCGCGCGTCGCCCACGCCCGCAGCGGTGCGGAGCTGCGGCAGGCCACGGATGCCTGCATCCTCGACCAATTCGCTCCGGCCCATGTCGTGGTGAACCGGGACGGCGACGTGGTGCACCAGTCCCCGCATCTGGGCAGGTATCTGGAACCCTCGGCCGGCACGCCGAGCCGGCAGTTGCTGCTGATGGCGCGGCGCGGCCTGCGCCTCGACCTGCGCGTCGCCATGCGGGAGGCCATGGAGACGCGTCGCCGCGTGGTGCGGCCCAGGGTGGATGTCGAGTTCGACGACCGCCGCCAGGCGATTTCGCTGACGGTGACGCCGCTGCCGGGGCGCGAGGGCGCCGAGCCGCTCTTCGTCGTGGTGTTTTCGGATCTCGGCCCGCCGGTCGCGATGCCGGAGGCCATGGCCACCGGCGGGCAGCCGCAGGCGGACGACGCCTTCGCGCAGCTCGAACGCGATCTGCGCGACCTGCGCGAGCGCCTGCAGACGGCGAACGAGGAATACGAGACCGCGACCGAGCAGCTCAAGTCGGCCAACGAGGAGATGGTCTCGGTCAACGAGGAGCTGCAATCCACCAACGAGGAGCTGGAGACGTCGAAGGAGGAGCTGCAGTCGGTCAACGAGGAATTGCGCACCGCCAATCTCGAGCTCACCACCAAGATCGACGAGCTGGACCGCGCCAATTCCGACCTGCGCAACCTGTTCGACACGACCCAGATCGCCACGCTGTTCCTCGACAGGAACCTGCTGATCCGCAGCTTCACGCCGGCGATGACGGCGGTGGTCAACCTCGTGCCGGCCGATCGTGGCCGGGCCGTGACCGCCTTCGCCAGCACCCTCGACGCGGTGGATCTGCCGCGCGAGATGCGCAAGGTCCTGGACCGGCACGCGCCCGTGGAGCAACGGGTCGCCGCAAGGGGCGGAACGGCCCACTACCTGATGCGGCTGCTGCCCTATCGCACCACGGAAGGCGAGGTGGACGGCGTCGTCGCCACCTTCATCGACGTCACCAGGGTGGTCGAGGGCGAAGTGCTCGGGACGCTGGTGGACGAGCTGAACCATCGCGTCCGCAACATGCTGGCGATCGTGCAGGCGGTCGCGGCGAGCACCATCCGGCGCGTGACTTCACTCGATCAATTCGCCACGGTGTTCGCCGGCCGCATCCGGGCGCTGGCACAGGCGCATGAACTGATCGCGCAGCACGGCTGGAGCGACGTCGAGCTGCGCGCGCTGATCGACCGGGAACTGGCACCCTATGCCGGCCGCGCCGGCCGCCTCGTGCTGGACGGCCCGCCCCTGCGCATCACGCCGAAGGCCGCGCTCGCGCTCGGCATGGTGCTGCACGAGATGGCGACCAACGCCATGAAGTACGGCGCCCTCTCCGCGGAGGGCGGCCGGGTGGCCGTGTCCTGGAATATGGAAGGTACCGGCACCGCGGCGCAGCTTGTCCTGCGGTGGATCGAGGAAGGCGGGCCGCCGCCCTCCGCGACGACCGACCGCCGCGGCTTCGGCTCCGAACTCATCGAGCGGCAGCTCCGCCACGACCTGCACGGCAGCATCACGATCGATCTCGCGGCGAGCGGCCTGCGCGCCGTGCTGACGCTGCCCGCCGGCACCGTCGGCAGCATCGCTCCGCGCGGGGGGGGGGGGGAGGAGCCGGACGCCGTGCGGCCCTGCTGAGCAGTCAGCGTAGTGGCGGCAAGGTGCTGCGCTGGACCACTCCGGAGGGGGCTGCCGCCGTCGGCGCCAGCCCGGGCGCGGCGACCCGCG
>JAIEOP010000151.1 GCA_019750465.1 Acetobacteraceae bacterium
CCGCGTGGTGCATTGGCTCGACAGCGCCCCGGGCGCCGCCTTCGCCGCGCCGGTTTTCGACCCGCGCCGCGCGGGACGCGACCACGCCGCCTGGTGCACGGCGCGGCGGCCGGACATCGACCGCGTGGTGCATTGGCTCGACAGCGCCCCGGGCGCCGCCTTCGCCGCGCACGCCGCGGGCGCATCGCAGCCGTAGAGCAGACGTCGCCTGCTGCCAACGCGCCGAGTTGTCGACCCATGCGGCGCGCCCAATGGCGCGAAGCCAGGCCGTGCGGATGCGCGGCGCCCGGCGTCCGAGGGGCGTCGATGTGTCGACATCAACGCGTGCTGGTATGAGCTGGTTTGCGAAGGCGGCGCATTTGCTCGCCCAAGCAAGGCTGGCGCATCCGGCGTGAGCCAATGCGAGCGGCGGATGCGCCAGCGCGTGCCGCGCCCAGGATCAGCGGTTCGCGCCGGGCCTCGGCCGCAGGCCGGGACGCAGGTTGGTGAAGGGCAGCATCGCCGGGTCGGCCACCACGGGCCCCGGCGCGGCGACGACGATCACCGCCTCGGCGATGGGCTGGAAATGCGCGCGGAAATGCACGCTCGACTTCAGCGCAAGGATCCGCTGCGCGCCCGGATCCACGCCGATGTGGGTGAACAGCGCCTGGTCCAGCGCCTGCATCTTGCGCGTCACCACGATGACCCGCACGCCGGAGGAAATACGGATCAGCGCGGTTGGCCCGAGATCGGCGGGGTTGCCCTTGCCCATCGGGCCGGTGCAGGTGAAGCGTCCGTCGGTGAGCGCCTCCACCACCGCCGTCACCGCCAGCGGCGCGCCGTCCGACCTGCCGCCGAGCAGGAGCGGGATCGTCGCGCCGACACCGGCTGCATGGCAGGCGGCGGCACTCCCGGCATCGTTGATCAGGCCGAGCACGGCGCCCTGCGCGTCCTGGCGGATCAGCTCGGCCAGCAGCCCGGTGGTGTCGCCATGGCCGCCGCCGCCGGGATTGTCCTGCGTGTCCGCCATGACGACGGGCCGCGTCGCGCCGCGCGCCACGGCGATCGCCTCCGCCACGCCGGCCTCGGCCGGCATCACGTTGCCGGCGAAATCGGACTCGCGCCGCTCGATGCAGGATTTCAGCGCATCCGCGGCGGCATCGGCGGCTTCCTGCGTCTCCGCATAGGCGGAGATGGCGACGCCGCAGCCGGGGAAATCCGCATAGGGGAAGCCGAAGCAGAAGCCGAGCTCGATGCAGCCATGCTCGGCCGCGAGCCGCGCGCGCTCCTCCAGCACCTCCGACATCGGCGGCACCATGGTGCATTGCATGGTCAGCGGAATCAGGAACTCCACCGTGCGGAAGCTTCTCGCCCAGGGGCGGCCGCGGCGGATGCGCTCCAGCAGCAGCCGCGTCGCCTGCGCGCCGGCGGGCTTCATGTCCACATGCGGGTAGGTGCGGTAGGGCACCAGCGCATCGGCGCGCGCCGTCATCTCCGCCGTCGTATTCGCGTGCGGATCGAGGCTGGCGGTGAGCGGCAGGTCGGGGCCGACCACGGCGCGGATGCGGCGCAGCAGCTCGCCCTCCGCGTCGTCGAAGCCCTCGGCCACCATGGCGCCGTGCAGCTCGAGGTAGATGCCGTCCAGCGGCCCCGCTTCCAGCGCGTCCGACAGCGCGGCAACCAGCAGCGCGGCGATGCGCTCGAAGGCCTCGGCGGTGACGGGGCCGGCGGGGTTGGCGAAGCACCAGGTGAGCGGCACGATTTCCGCCCCCGCCTCCTCCAGTACCGCGAGGGCGCCGGCGCAGGGCACGGAGGTGGGGCGCAGCGTCTCCACCAGCGTCGCCGGGCGCTGCAGGCCCGGGAAGCCGCCGGGCTCCAGGAACTCCCGCCAGCCCGTGGGCCGCGGCGCGAAGGAGTGGCTTTCGTGCTGGAAGCCGCCAATGGCGATGCGCATGCGCGGTCCTATGGACGGTTGGCACCGGGGCGCAGGCGCAGCCCGGGGCGGAGGCTGCGGAAGGGCAGCACCGCCGGATCGGCCACCACCGGGCCGGGCGCGGCGACGATGATGACGCGGTCCGCGATGGGCTCGAAATGCGCGCGGAAATGCACGCTGGACTTCACGGCGACGATCGCCTGTGCGGCGGGATCGACGCCCATATGCGTGAACAGCGCCTGATCCAGCGCCTGCATCTTGGTGGACGCCACGATCACCCGCACGCCGGGCGCGACGCGCAGCAGCGCCGTCGGGCCGAGATCGACGGGATTGCCCCGCGCCACCGGCCCGGTGCAGGTGAAGCGGCCATCGCCCAGCGCCTCGATGGTCGCGGTGACGGCCAGCGGTGCGCCGTCGCTGCGGCCGCCGAGCGCAAGCGGCAGCGTTGCGCCGACATCGGCCGCGTGACAGGCGGCGGCGCTCTCGGCGTCGTTGATGCAGCCGAGCACGGCGCCCTGCGCGCCCTGGCGGATCAGCTCGGCCAGCAGCCCGGTGGTGTCGCCATGCCCGCCGCCGCCGGGATTGTCCTGCGTGTCGGCGAGGATCACGGCGCGGGAGGCGCGCCGCGCCGCCGCGATGGCCATGGCCACGCCATCCGCGGCGGGCGGCACGGCGACGGCGAATTCGGGCTCGTGCCGGTCCAGCCAGGATTGCAGTGCGTCGGCGGCCGCGTCGGCGCCGGCCTGGTCCTCGGCGAAGGCGACGATGGCGGGGCCGCAGCCGTGGAAGTCGCAGTAGGGAAAGCCGAAGCAGAAGGCCAGCTCGGCGCAGCCATGCAGCGTGGCCAGGCGCGCCCGCTCCGCCATCGCCGCGGCCATCGGCGGCACCAGCGTGCACTGCGCGGTCAGCGCGGTGAGGTAGTCGAGCTGCCGGACGGTGCGTGCCCAGGGCCGCCCGCGGCGGATCCGCGCCAGCGCCAGCATCGCCGCGCGCGCCCCGGCCGCGTGCATGTCCACATGCGGATAGGTGCGGTAGGGCGAGAGCGCATCGGCCAGCGCCACCATCGCCGGCGTCAGGTTGGCGTGCGGATCGAGGCTGGCGGTGATCGCCACGTCGGTGCCCACCACGGCGCGGATGCGGCGCAGCACCTCGCCCTCGGCATCGGGGAATCCCTCGGCGATCATGGCGCCGTGCAGTTCCAGCACCACGCCATCGAGCGGCCCCCCGTCCAGCGCATCGGACAGGGCGGCGACGAGCAGCCCGAGAACGCGCTCGAACGCCTCCGCCGTGACCGGGCCGGCGGGGTTGGCCACGGCCCAGGCGAGCGGGACGATCGCCGCCCCCGCGTCCTCCAGGGCCCGAATAATGCCGGCCATGGGCAGGGCGATGCCACGCAGCGTGTCCAGCATGGCAGGGCCGCGCTGCACCCCGGGAAAGTCGCCGGGTGTCTGGAACTGCGCCCAGCCCGTGGGCACGGGGGCGAAGGAGTTGCTCTCGTGCTGGAAGCCGCCGACGGCGATCCTCATGCGCCGGGCTTCACCAGCCCCGCCGTCGCCAGCGCCGCATCCGCCAGCACGCGCAGGCCGGCCTCCGCCCATGCCGGCGTGATGCTCTCCGCCTCGTTGTGGCTGATGCCGCCATGGCAGGGCGTGAACAGCATCACCGTCGGCACCCGGCGTGCCATGTACACCGCGTCGTGGCCGATGCCCGTCGGGATATCGCGCCAGCGGTAGCCGCGCGCCGCCGCCGCATCGCGGCAGCGCCGCACCAGCGCATCGTCGAAGGGCGTCAGCGGCGAGTGCCAGAACGGCGCCACCGTCGCCGTCACCCCGCGCGCGGCGGCGATCCCGGCCGCGCGCGCCGCCAGCGCCTCGCCCATGCGCGCCAGGCTGTCCGGGTCGCCATGGCGGAAATCGACGGTGAACCAGGCCCGGCCCGGCGCGACGTTGCGGCTGGACGGATAGACCTCCACCACGCCGACCGTGCCGCGCCCGGGCTCGCCCGCCGCCGAGACGGTGGCCAGCGCGATCTCCTCCACGGCGCCGATCAGCGGCGCGGCGGCCATCAGCGCATCGCGCCGCCCGGCCATGGGGGAGCCGCCGTGCGATTCCTCGCCCTCCACGGCTACCTCGAACCAGCTCTGCGCCAGGGCGTGGGTGACGATGCCGACATCGAAGCCGCCATCCTCCAGCAGCCTGCCCTGCTCGATGTGCAGCTCCAGGTAGGCGCCGACCCGCTGCAGATCGGCGGGGTCGGCCTCGCCCTGCCAGCCGATGCGGCGCAGCTCCTCGCCGAACACCGCGCCGTCCGGGGCGCGCTTGGCCAGCACCTCGGCCTCGGTGAAGATGCCCATGGCGGCGCCGCTGCCCATCATCGGCGGCGAGAAGCGCGCCCCCTCCTCGTTCGTCCAGTTGATCAGCAGCAGGGGCGCCTCGGTCTCCGCCCCCGCCTCGTGCAGCGCGCGCATCAGTTCCAGGCCGGCCAGCACGCCCAGCACGCCGTCGAACTTGCCGCCCGTCGGCTGGGTGTCGAGGTGGCTGCCGAGGGCGACGGGGGCGCGCGACGGGTCCCGCCCCTCGCGGCGGAACACCATGTTGCCGACCCGATCCACCGTGAGCGCCAGCCCGCACGCCTCGCCCCACCGCCGGAGCAGCGCGCGGCCCTCGGCATCGAGGTCGGTCAGGGTCTGGCGGTTGCAGCCGCCCTTCGGCGTGGCGCCGATCCGCGCCATCTCCATCAGGCTGTCCCAGAGCCGGGCGCCGGAGAGCGGGATGTTCGTGCTCACGTCGCGACCCTCTCCACCCCGCACCACTGCGCCATGGTCAGCGCGATGGTCCGCGTGATGCCGTGCATGCTGGCGATCCCGACATTCTCGTCGATGCCGTGGATATCGACCGCGTCGGGCCCGAAGCAGGCCACCGGGGTGCCCTGGTGCAGCGCGTAGTGCCGCCCATCCGTCAGCCCCGTCGCGGGGTAGTCGCGCAGCGATCCGCCGGTTGCCTCGGCGTAGGTTTGCCGCGCCAGGCGGACGATCTCGGCGCCGGTGTCGAAGACGCAGGGGTCGGCCATGAAGCCCTTGAACTCCAGCCGCACCTGCGCGCCGCGCAGCACCGGGTCGCGCGCGGCTTCGGCGACCAGCGCCTCGATGTCCGCGCGCGTCTGCGACGCCGTGTACCCCATCATCACGCCGACGCGCAGGCCGATGCGGCAGCGCGTGGCGACGGAGGAATTCCACTCGCCGCCCTCGATGGTGCCGAGGTTGACGTTCACCGGGTGGTTCACGCCGTGGAAGGCGGGGTGGATGCGCTCGGCGCGGTTCTGCCGCGATTCGTAGTCCTTGAAGCGCGCGGCGATGGCGGCGGCGGCCTCGATGGCGTTCACCCCGGCCTGCATGTCGCGCACATGCGCGGGCCGGCCGCTCACCGTCACCCAGGCCCAGACCACGCCGACCTCCGCCGTGTAGAGCGCATCGTAGCCGGGCCCGGGCTCGGGGATGATCACCGCGTCGGGCTTCGGCAGCGCCAGCATGGCGGCGAGCGCGCCGTTGCCGGTGCATTCCTCCTCGATGACGGAGGCCATCTGCACGGGTCCGGCCGGGGCCAGGCCGGCCAGGCGCAGCGCCTTGAACGCCATGCAGTAGCTGACGATCCCCGCCTTCATGTCGCCGGCGCCGCGGCCATGGACGCGGCCGTCGCGGATCGCGGGCTGATAGGGCGGCGTCTGCCACATGTCGGCAGCACCCTCCGGCACCACGTCCACATGGCCCTGCAGGCACAGGCTGCGGCCGCCGCCGTCGCGCGGGGCATACTCGGCGACCACGTTGTCGCGGCCCTCATAGGCGATCAGCGGCGGCGAGAAGCCCGGATGCCCCTCCAGCGCCGCCGGCACCACCGGCACGCGCCGCGGCGCAAGGCCCAGGGATTCGTAGATGCGCGCCATCTCTGCCAGCGCGGACTGCTCGTTGCCGAGGGTGGAGGGGCAGCGCGTGAGCCGCAGCAGCGTCTCCACCGACTCGGTCTCCAGGGCCGCCACCGCGTCCAGGATGGCGCGCCGCGCGCCGCCATCGAGCCGGTCCGTCATCGGGAATTCCTTTCGCACGGCTTGCGGTCCACCGCCATGGCCCAACGCTAACCCCGGGCACCGAAGCCGGGAAGCGGTCGCCCTCCGCCATCCGGTCCCGTGGACAGGCGGGGGAGCGCTTGCCACCCTGGCGGCATGAAGACCTTCGCCGATCCGGGCCAGGCCCGGCACAGCCCGCAATTCTTCCTGATCCGCGGCGAGGTGCGGCCGAACTACGAGGTCCCCGCCCGCGCCGCGGCGCTGGAGGGGGCGCTGCACCGGATGGGCCTGCCGCCCGAAGCCGCCCCGGCGGCCACGCGAGCGCAGCTGGAGACGCTGCACCGCGCCGACTACCTCGACTTCCTGCGCGACGCGATGGCCGAATGGTCCGCCCTGCCGACGAAGGGCCCCGAGGCGGTGCCGAACATGCACGCCACCGCCGACGCGCTGGCCAATGGCGCGCGCTGCCCCGGGAGCATCGTCGGCAAGGTGGCCTGGTACACCGCCGACAATGCCTGCCCGATCGGCCCCGGCACATGGGAGGCCGCCATCGGCGCCGCCGGTGTCGCGCTGGCCGCCGCCGGCGAGGCCGCGGCGGGCCGCACGGCCTATGCGCTCTGCCGCCCGCCGGGCCACCACGCCTATGCCGCGCGCGCCGGCGGGCACTGCTACGTCAACAACGCGGCGCTGGCCGCCGAGGCGCTGCGCCGCGCGGGCGCCGGGCGCGTCGCGGTGCTCGACATCGACAGCCATCACGGCAACGGCACCCAGGGGCTGTTCTGGGACCGCGGCGACGTGCTGACCGTCTCGGTGCATGCCGACCCGAACCGCTACTATCCCTTCTTCACGGGCCATGCCGAGGAACGCGGTGCCGGCAGCGGCGCGGGCTGCAACCTGAACCTGCCGCTGGCCTTCGGCACCGCCGACGATGGCTGGCTCGACGCCGTCGCCCGCGGCGCCGAGGCGGCACGGCGCTTCGGGGCGGAGGCGCTGGTGGTCTCGCTCGGCTTTGACGCCAGCAGGGACGAGCCGCTGAACGCGCTGTCCGTCACCGAGGACGGGTTCGCCCGTGCCGGCGCGCTGCTCGGCGGGCTGCGGCTGCCGAGCGCCATCGTGCAGGAGGGCGGCTATGCGGTGGACGTCATCGGCACCCTGCTGGAACGCTTCCTGAAGGGCTGGGGCGACGCGTGATGGACGCCGCCGCGATCCACGCCGCCACGCTGACGCTCGACACACATGTCGACATCAAGTGGCCCGGGACGCCGGACTGGCTGGCGGAGACGCCCCAGCGCGTGGACTACCCGAAGATGGCGCGCGGCGGGCTGCGCGCCGCCGTCTTCATCGCCTATGTGCCGCAGGGAAGGCGTGACCCCGCGGGCCATGCCGAGGCCGCGGCCCGTGCCGAGGCCATGCTGCGCCACATCCGCGCCCGTGCCGATGGCGACACCCGCCGCTTCTGCGCCACGCCCGATGCGCTCGAAGCCTGCTTCGCGGAGGGCGCGACCGCCGTGCTCTCGGCGGTGGAGAACGGCTATGCCATGGGCCGCGACCTCTCGGCGCCGGCGCGCTGGCGGGCGCTCGGCGCGCAGTACCTGACGCTGACCCACAACGGCCACAACGACATCGCCGACAGCGCCATCCCCATCCGGAAGCTCGGCGACGAGGCGGCCGAGCATGGCGGGCTCTCGGCCTTCGGGCGCCAGGCGATCGGCGCGCTGAACGCGGCCGGGTTGCTGGTGGATGTCTCCCACGTGTCGAAGCCCGGCATGATGCAGGCGGCCGAGACCTCGCGCAGCCCGGTCGTCGCGACGCACACCGCCTGCCGCGCCCTCTGCGACCACCCGCGCGGCATCGACGACGAGCAGCTCGACATGATCCGCCAGGTCGGCGGCGTGGCGCAGATCACCGCGCTGGACGCCTTCCTCAAGGGGGTGCCGCAGGGACAGAAGAACGACGCGACCGTGGAGGACATGGTCCGCCACGTCGATCATGCCGTGACGCGCATCGGCATCGAGCATGTCGGGCTGTCCTCCGACTTCGACGGCGGCGGCGGGCTGCCGGGCTGGCGGGACGCGTCCGAGACGGCGGGGCTGACCGCGACGCTGGTGGCGCACGGCTACGACGCAAGGGCGATCGGGCTGCTGTGGTCGGGAAACTACATCCGGGCGTGGCGGAAGGCGCTTTCGCTCTCGGACTGAAGACGGCTCTGGCCGATCGATGCCGGACGCCATATGTTCCGTATGCATGACGATATCCCGCGTCGCCACCTTCGCCTTCGCCGGCATCGAAGCCGTCCCGGTCGAGGTCCAGGTCCAGATCGCCCCCGGCCTGCCCGCCTTCCTCGTCGTCGGCCTGCCCGACAAGGCCGTGGCCGAGAGCAAGGAGCGGGTGCGCGCCGTGCTCACCGGCCTCGGTCTCTCCCTGCCGCCGAAGCGCGTGCTGGTGAACCTGGCGCCGGCCGACATCGCCAAGGAGGGCTCGCATTTCGACCTGCCCATCGCGCTCGCCGTCCTC
The DNA here is from genome assembly GCA_019750465.1 of Acetobacteraceae bacterium. GTDB lineage: Bacteria > Pseudomonadota > Alphaproteobacteria > Acetobacterales > Acetobacteraceae > JAIEOP01. The sequence continues at coordinate 8,486 of JAIEOP010000151.1, forward strand.
GCGGCCATGGAGGTGCTGCCGCGCGAGGAGATCGCCGGCTATGCCGCGCTCGGTGAGCTCTCGCTGGATGGCGCGGTGCAGCCCGTGGCCGGCGTGCTGCCGGCGGCGCTCGGCGCCTCGGCGCGCGACCTCGGCCTGATCTGCCCCGCCGCGCAGGGCGGCGAGGCGGCCTGGGCCGGCAGCATCGAGGTGCTGGCCGCGCCCGACCTGCTCGCCCTGGTGAACCACTTCCGCGGCACCCAGGTGCTCACCCCGCCCGAGCCGCCACGGATCGAGCCCGGCGCCTGGAAGGGCCCCTGCCTCTCCGAGGTGAAGGGCCACGAAAGTGCGAAGCGCGCGCTGGAGATCGCCGCCGCCGGCGGCCACAACCTGCTGATGGTCGGCCCGCCCGGCTCGGGCAAGTCCATGCTCGCCCAGCGCCTCGGCGGGCTGCTGCCCGACCTCACGCCCGCCGAGGCGCTGGAGGTCAGCATGGTCCACTCCGTCGCCGGCCTGCTGGAGGGCGGGCGGCTGATCATGCGCCCGCCCTTCCGCGACCCGCACCACTCGGCCAGCCAGGCGGCCCTCATCGGCGGCGGCAACCGCGCCAAGCCCGGCGAGATCAGCCTGTCGCACAACGGCGTGCTGTTCCTCGACGAATGGCCGGAATTCCCGCGCCCGGCGCTGGAGGCGCTGCGCCAGCCGATGGAGACCGGGCGCGCGACGATCAGCCGCGCCAACCACCATGTGAGCTACCCGGCGCGCTTCCAATGCATCGCCGCGATGAATCCCTGCCGGTGCGGCTATCTCGGCGACGGGGCGCGGGAATGCGGCCGCGCGCCGCGCTGCGGCGAGGACTACCAGATGCGCCTCTCCGGCCCGCTGCTGGACCGGATGGACCTCACCATCGAGGTCGTGCCGGTGCCGCCGACGGAACTCTCCCGCGCCCCGGCCGGCGAGACCACGGCAACGGTGGCGGCGCGCGTCGGTGCCGCGCGGGCGCGCCAGCGCAGCCGCTACGGCACCGAGGGCCCGCGCTGCAACGCCGCCGCCGAGGGCGTGGTGCTGGAGCGGACGCTGGTGCTGGATGGTGCCGCGCGGACGCTGGCCGAGCAGGCGGCGGAACGGCTGCGCCTGTCCTCGCGCGGCTTCACCCGCACCCTGCGCGTTGCCCGCACCATTGCCGATCTCGGCGGCAGCCCGGGCGTGATGCGCACCCATGTGGCGGAGGCGCTGGCCTTCCGCCATCGCGGCGTGCCGGCGAAGGTCTGACGCCGCGCCGCCGGGCCGATCTGCCGGTTCCTGGGTCGCCCGGCTCGGATCCGGGGTCCAAACCTCCAGCACTCCCGCCAAACCCTCCGTAGCCGCAATGGCCAGCCTCGGATAAACAGCGGTGGTGATACCGGCCGCCATCCGCCTCGCCCTCGCGCTGCTGGTGCTGAGCGTCGCCGTTGCGCCCAGGCTCGCGGCCCAGCCTGCCGCGGACACGGCCCGCCGCCACATGATTGCCGCCTCCCACCCGATGGCCGCCGAGGCCGGCCTGGCCGTGCTGCGCGCCGGCGGCAGCGCGGTGGATGCGGCGATCGCCGCCCAGGCCATGCTGACCCTGGTGGAGCCGCAATCCTCCGGCATCGGCGGCGGCGCGCTGCTGCTGCACTGGAACGCCACGGACCGCACCCTCGCCGCCTGGGACGGCCGGGAGACCGCGCCCGCGGCGGCCACGCCCATGCTCTTCCTGCGGGACGGCGGGCCGATGGCGTTCGCCGACGCCGCGACCGGCGGCCGCCCGGTCGGCGTGCCCGGCGCCATGCGCATGCTGGAGGCGGTGCACCGCGCCCATGGCAGGCTGCCCTGGCCGCTTCTGTTCGATGCCGCGATCGTCGCCGCCGAAGCGGGCTTCATCGTCTCGCCGCGCCTCGCCGCCGCGATCGCCGGCCAGGCCGCGCGGCTGGCGGCCGACCCGGATGGCGCCGGCGCGCTCTACCTGCAGCCGGACGGCAGCCCCGTCCCCGCCGGCCACCGGCTGCGCAACCCGGCGCTGGCGGCGACGCTGCGGGCGCTCGCCGAGCAGGGGGCGGAGGCGCTGCACCGCGGACCGATCGCGGCGGCGATGGTAGCCGCGGTGCGCGGCGATGCGCGCAATCCCGGGCTGCTCGCGACGGAGGACCTCGCCGCCTATGCCCCGGTGCGCCGCGCGGCGCTGTGCGGGCCGTATCGCGCGGTGATCGTCTGCGGCTTTCCCCCGCCCTCCTCCGGCGGCGTCGCCACCTTGCAGATCCTCGGCATCCTGCGGCACCAGGACATGGCGGCGCTCGATCCGCGCGGCGCCGACCACGCGCACCTGCTCGTCGAGGCGGGCCGCCTCGCCTTCGCCGACCGCAACCGCTACCTGGCCGACGGCGACCATGTCGCCGTGCCGGTCGCCGGACTGCTGGAGCGCTTCTATCTCGGCCTCCGCGCGCAGCTGGTCGATCGGGCGGGCGCCCTGCCGATGGCCGATCTGCGGGCCGGCAATCCGCTGCGCGACGGCGCCGCTTCCGTGCCGGCCACGCCGCTGTCGCCGCAGCTGCCGCAGCCCGAGCGCGGCACCGCGCATCTCTCGGTGGTGGACGCGGCGGGCAACGTGGTGTCGATGACCACCACGGTGGAGGCCGGGTTCGGCAGCGGCCTCGTCGTCGGCGGCTTCGTGCTGAACAACCAGCTCACCGACTTCTCCTTCCTGCCGGCGCGCGAGGGCTGGCCGGTGGCGAACCGCGTCGGACCGGGCAAGCGGCCGCGCTCCTCCATGTCGCCGACCATCGTCTTCGACGCCGCGGGCGCGCCGGTGCTGGCGCTGGGCTCGGCCGGCGGCGAGCGGATCATCGGCCATGTCGCGCAGACGCTGGTGGCGATCATCGACAACGGCCTGTCGCCCGAGGCCGCGCTTGCGCTGCCGCGCGTCGCCGGCGTGCATGCGACGGCCGAGCTGGAAGCCGGAAGCGGCGCGGCGGCGCTTGCCGCGGCGTTGGAGACGCGCGGCTTCCCGGTCCTGGTGGCGCCCAACCGCTCCGGGCTGCAGGTGATCGGCATCGCCCGCACGCCCGAGGGCCTGGTGCTGCGCGGCGCGGCGGACCCGCGGCGCGAGGGCATCGTCCTCGGGGATTGAAATCCGACGCGGCCGCTGCGTTCCTGGCCGCAACGCCGAACCGGGAGTCCCACCGATGCGCCACCTCGCCGCTCTCGCCGCCGTGATGCTGACCGCCCTTCCCGCCGCCGCGCAGGAGACGAAGGAGATCGGCCATGTGAACACGGCGCTGACCAATCTCGGCCTGACCCGCAGCCATCGCGTGGTCGTCGAGCGCTTCGAAGACCCGAAGGTGCGCGGCGTCTCCTGCTGGATCAGCCAGGCGCGCACCGGCGGCCTGTCCGGGATGGTCGGCCTGGCCGAGGACCCGGCACGCTTCGCCCTCACCTGCGCCGCCACCGGCCCGGTGCAGGTGGGCGCCGAGGCCCGTCGCGGCGAGCGCGGCGAGCGCGTGTACGAAAGCGACACCAGCCTGTTCTTCAAGGAGACCCGCGTGCATCGCTTCATCGACGAGGAGCGCAATGCGGTGGTCTATCTCGCCTGGTCGACCCGCCTGGTGGAGGGGTCGCCGCACAATGCCGTGGCGGTGGTGCCCATTCGTTGAGGCGGGCGGGCTGCGCCTCGGCGCCGCCGGCCCTATCCGCGCAGCGCGTCCAGGATCGGCAGCATACGGATGCGCCGCCCGGCGAGCCGGGAGAAGGCGTTCGCCACCGCCGGCGCCACCGGCGGCAGCGGTGGCTCGCCGACTCCGCCCATCGCCTCGGTGCTCTCGACGATATGCGCCGCGATCACCGGCTGCTCGTCCATGCGCAGGATCGGGTAGGTGTCGAAATTGGTGTTCGTCGCCCGCCCCGCCGCGATGCGCACGGCCTCGCCCATCGCGGCCGAGACGCCCTGCGTCACCGCGCCCTCGATCTGGGCGCGCACCGCATCCGGCAGCACCACGGCGCCGCAGTCCAGCACGCAGGTGATGCGGTGCACGCGTGGCCGGCCATCCGCCATCGAGACCTCCGCCACCTGGGCGCAGAGCGAGCCGTAGCTGAACACGAAGGCAAAGCCCCGCGCCCGCCCGGGGCGTGCCGGCGTGGCCCAGCCGGATTTCTCGGCGGCCAGGTTGATCACCTTCAGCGCCCTCGGGTCATGCGCCAGCAGCTCGCGCCGCAGCTCCACCGGGTCGCGTGCCGCCGCCTGCGCGACCTCATCGAGGAAGCATTCCAGGAAGAAGCCGTTCTGCGTGGCACCGACGCCGCGCCAGAACAGGCTGGGCACCGCCACCTGGCGCCGCACCGTGTCCACCATGTAGTTCGGCACGCGATAGCGCGTATCGTCGAGCGTCTGCACCGCCGTGCGGTCAAGCGCCGCCTCCCGCCCCGTGACGTCGCGCAGCAGCGAGGTGCCGGCGGTGCGGATCAGCAGCGCCGTCAGCCTGCCCTGCCCGTCCAGCGCCGCCTTCAGCCGCGCCATCTGCGCGGGGCGGTACCAGCCCTGGCCGATCTCCGAGGCGCGGTCCCAGAACAGCTTCACCGGGCGGCCAAGCGCGCGCGCCACCGTGACGGCGGAGGAGGCGATGTCCTCATGCAGCCGGCGACCATAGGCGCCGCCGGGCTGCATCGTGTGCAGCCGGATCCGCGCGCGATCCCAGCCGGTATCGCGCACGACGCGGTTCACCAGCCGGTCCTGCGCCTGGGTCGGCGCCCAGAGCTCCAGCCACTCGCCGGTGATGGAAGCCGTCACGTTGAACGGCTCCATCGGCGTGTGGGCGAGGAAGGGAACCTCGTAGGTCGCGTCCAGCATGCGCGCGGCGCCGCGCAACGCCTCCGCCGCATCGCCCCAGCCGCGTGCGACCACGGCCTGCGGCGCGCCCAGCGCCTCGCGCATCCCGGCGCTGACGGCGGCGGAGGACAGCGTGTCGTGCGGCGTCGCCTTCCAGGTGGCGGGCAGCGCCTCGGCGCCGCGCATCGCCGCCCACATGGTCTCCGCGGCGACGGCGACGCCGCCCTCGATGCGCACCACGCCGAGCACGCCGGGGATGGCGCGCGCCGGCGCCTCGTCCCAGGTCTCGATGTCGCCGCGGAACACCGGGTTGAGCTTCGCGCAGGCATAGGCCATGCCGGGCAGGCGCAGGTCGATGCCATAGGTCGTCGCGCCGCGCGTCTTGGCCGGAACGTCGAGCCGCGGCATGCCCTTGCCGATCAGCCGCAGCTCGCTGTGCGGCTTGAGCTGCACGCTGTCCGGCACGCGGCGCTCGGCAGCGGCCTCGGCCAGGTCGCCGAAGCCGATGGCACGGCCGGTGGCGCGGTGCAGCACCTGATGATCCTCGGCGACCAGCTCGCTGGCCGGCACGCCGAGGCGCAGCGCGGCCGCGGCGATCAGCATGGTGCGGGCGCGGGCCGCCGCGGTGCGCAGCGGCCCCACCCAGTAGCGCACGCCCCAGGAGCCGCCGGAGCTCATGGCCGGTGCGGTGCCGACATCCCGCCGGAAGGGCGCGGCGGGGTGCGGGTTCTGCACCGCGATGCGGCGCGGATCGGCGCCCAGCTCGTCGGCGATGATGACGGCATGCGCCGTCCAGGTGCCCTGCCCCAGCTCCGTCGTCGGCGAGAGCAGCGTGATGCGGCCGTCGCGGGCGATGCGCAGATAGGCGGTCAGCGCCGGCGCCGCGGCCTGGCCCCGCGCCGGCAGCGGCACGGCGAAGCCGAGCACCAGCGCACCGGCCGCGCGCAGGACGGAGCGGCGATCAGGCATGGCTGGCGCCGCCCGCCCCCGCCGGCTATTCGGCGGCCAGCCGCGCCGCCGGCAACAGCCCGGCGGCGCGCAGCGCCGTGGCGATGCGATCCAGCTCCGCCCGCCCCAGCGCCTTCAGCGGCGGGCGCACCGCGGCGTTCGGGATGCGGCCGAGCATGACCAGCGCCGCCTTCATGCGGTTGTGCATGTCGAAGAAGGGCTCGGCGTAGAAGGCCTCCGCAGTCGGGCGGATGCGGGCGTTGACCGCCTGGGCGGCCGCCATGTCGCCGCGCCGTACTGCCTCGAACAGCGCCACCTGCAGATCGGCGATGACGCTGCCGGAGCCGGAGAGCAGCCCGGCGGCACCCGTCACCAGGGACTGGAACAGCCAGGCGCTGTGGGTGCTCAGCACGTTGATCGGCCTCGTGTGCCCCTGCAGCGCCACCACCTGCCGCTCGGCCAGGGCGGGCTCGCCGCACCAGTCCTTGATGGCGCGGACGCTCGGCACCTCGTCGGCCAGCGCCAGCAGCGTCGGCAGCGGGTAGGTCAGGCCGGAGGCGAGCGGGTACTGGAACAGGATCAGCGGAAGGTCGGTGGCCGCGGCGATGTGGCGCACGTGGTCGGCGGCGCAGTCCGGCCGCGCCGCATTGCCGCGCGCCAGCACGTTGGTCGGGAAGACCAGCAGCGCCGAGGCGCCGCCGGCCTGCGCGGCGCGGGCCAGCCCCACCGCCTGGTGCGTGCCGTCGGCGTAGATGCCGGCGATCACCGGCAGGCGGTCGCCGACCTCCTCCATGGTCAGGGCCAGCACCGCCCGCTGCTCCTCCGCGTCGCAGGTCGCGACCTCGGAGGCATGGGCGTTGGTGGTGATGGCGGTGATGCCGCGGGTGGCGGCCAGGTCGCGGAGATGCGCGCGATAGCTGCGCTCATCCACCGAGAGGTCGTCGTGGAAGGGCAGCAGCGCGGCGGGGATGACGCCGTGCGGCACGTAGCCCGCGAATGCTGCGGCCATGCCTGGTCTCCTTACCCGAGGGTCCGGTCCCGCTTCGCGCCCATGCCGCGCATGAAGCGGTCGCGGAGCTGCGGCGGGTCGCGTTCGGTCTGGCGTTCCGGCGGGCTGTCGTCCAGCTTCAGGCCGATGGCGTGCGGCCCGTCCTCGATCAGGCAGAGGTCGATCAGACGGTCGAGCTCCGCCTCGTCCGCCGCCCAGGTGGCGCGGTGCAGGCCGCAGGCGCGGGCAACGGCAACGAGGTCGGTGCCGGACTGCTCGGCCGGCGTGGGCTGGCCGCCGGTGATCTGGAAGGTGCCGTTGTCGAGGATCAGGATCGCCAGGTTCCGCGGCGCCCGCGCCGCCACGGTGGCGAGGCAGCCCATCTGCATCAGCAGCGAGCCGTCGCCCTCCAGCACGAAGACGCGCCGATCCGGCTGCGCCAGCGCGACGCCGAGGCCGATCGGGATGGCGAGCCCCATGCTGCCCAGCATGTAGAAGTTCCGCGCCCGGTGGCCGGCGGCCCAGAGATCGAAATTCGCGTTGCCGATGCCGCCGATCACGGCCGGGCCGTCGCCGATGCGCGCGACGAGGCGCTTCGCCACGCCGGCGCGCGGCAAGCGCTTTGCATTGTGCGCGACCGTTGCGGCGCTCATGCGGCGCTGCCTCCCTCCCCCGCTGGCGGGGGAGGGCTGGGGTGGGGGTGGTTGCCAGCCAAGCCATCGCTGCCGGGCCGCTCGCTCCGGGCGAGCGCGGAGGTGGGCATGTGCAGGGCCGGGCTACCCCCCTCCTGGCCGCCCCCCGCAAGCGGGGGGAGGGGCGCGGCATCCATCGGCGTCCTCATGCCCGGGCCACCGCCTTGCCCCCGGTCAGCAGCGGCGAGAGGATCAGCGCCGCCGGCGATTGCGTCATGAAGGCCTGGCGGATCGTGCGATCGACAATGAACTCGCATTCGTCGAGGCGCGACACCGTGTGGTGCTCCATGCCCAGGCTGTCCAGGATGGGGCGCATGGTGCGGCAGACCATGGCCTGGCCCATGTTGAACTCGCCCAGCGTGCCGCGCTCGCTCACCATCACCAGCGCCGGGATCTGGAAGGCGCAGGGCAGGCTGGCCAGCGCATTGGGCAGCGTCGCGAAGCCGCTGGTCTGCATCAGGCACAGGCCGCGCATGCCCGCCATCCAGGCGCCGCAGACGATGCCGACCGCCTCCTCCTCGCGCGCCGTCGGGAAGGCCGTGAAGAAGGGGTCGGCGTGGCAGGCCGCGATCAGCGGCTTCAGCACGTTGTCGGGGACGTAGGGGATCAGGCGGATCCCGTTCGCCTTGAACACCTCCAGCACGATCGCGTGCCAGGGCCTCGTTTCGGTCTGCATCGCCTATTCCACCGTGATGCCGGCCTGGCGGATGACCTCGCGCCAGAGCGGCACCTCGCGCGCGACGCGCGCCTTCAGCTCCTCCGGTCCCGGGTTCTCCGGCACCGGCATGCCGGCGCGGCGGAAGCGGTCCCCGATGTCGGGCCGCCGCAGCGCCTCCACCGTCGCGGCGGCGAGGCGCGCCAGGATCGGTGGCGGCACCGCGGCGGGCGCGAAGAGGGCAAGGAAGGTGTCGCTCTCGGCGCCATGGATGCCGTATTCGGCAACGCTCGGCAGGTCCGGCCAGTCGGCCTGGCGGCCGGTACCGGTATGCGCCAGCGGGCGAAGCTGGCCGGAGCGGAGCTGCTGCTCCACCGAGCCCTGGTGCGCGACCAGGTAGTCGATCTGCCCGGCGAGCGCCGCCTGCACCGCGGGGCCGGCGCCGGTATAGCCGATGTGCTGCACCTTCACCCCGGCGCGGATGCGGATGATCTCGCCCGCCAGGTGCGGCGTCGTGCCGGTGGCGGGGCTCGCCCAGTTCAGCCGGTCCGGATTGGCGCGGGCGAAGTCCAGCAGGTCCTGCAGCGTGGCGAAGCGGCTCTCCGGCCGCACCGCCACCACGTTCGGCGAGGCGCCGAGCGTCGAGAGCGGCGCGAAGTCGCGGACCGGGTCGTAGGGGGCGTTGCGGTAGAGGCTCGGGTTCACCGCGAAGGCGGAGGAGGAGCAGAGCAGCGTGTAGCCATCCGGCGCGGCGCGCGCGGCCGCGCCGATGCCGATGTTGCCGCCGGCGCCGCCGCGGTTCTCGACCACCACGGGCCGGCCGAGGATTTCCTGCATCGCCGGGGCCACCAGCCGCGCGGCGATGTCGGAGGAGCCGCCCGGCGGGAAGGAGACGATGATGGCGATGCTGCGCTCCGGCCAGGCGGCCTGCGCGCGTGCGCGGACCGGCTGCAACAGAGGCAGCGCCGCCAGGCCGGCGAGGACGGGGCGGCGGCCCGGCGGAACCCTGCCCGCGTCGGTCACTCTCCTGGACACCCGTCCTCCTTCGCGCGGGTCCCTGCGGCCCGCCGGCGTGCATCGGCCGTGGCGCATTCTAGCGCACTTCTCCGCGTGGCGAGAGCGGGCGCCGGCGCCTCAGGCCGGCGCCGTCGTCTCTGCGGGCGGGTAGTTCAGCTCCACCGCGACGCCGTCCGGGTCGTAGAGGAAGATCTGCGTCTGCCGGTCCCGCGGGATCACCCGCTCCTCGTGCCTGATGCCGTGCTGCGCCAGCCGCGCGCGCATCTCCTGCAGCCCCGTGCAGGAGAATGCGATGTGATCGAGCAGCCCGGTCGGGCCGCTCTCGCGGTGCGGCGGGTGGGGGTCATCGGCGCGGGGGCCGATCAGGTGCACGGTCGGCTGGCCGCCGCAGTAGAGCCAGTAGCCCGGGAAGTTCAGCGGCGGCCGGTAGCCGTTCTCGAGGCCGAGCACGGTCTCGTAGAAGGTGCGGGTCTTCTCCAGGTCCGCCGGGCGGATGGTGTAGTGGTTCAGCGCGTTCAGGCCCATGGCCGTCTCCTTCCGTCGGTGTCTCGCCGTCACAGGAACCGCGCCTGCGGCGCGAGTCCCAGCATGTACTGCCCGCAGTGCTCGATGTGCTGGCTGCGCCCCTGCACCTGCTGGGCGGAGGCATGGATGTCGCGCATCCGCCGCTCGAAGGGCTGGTCCTCGAAGATCGCGGTGGCGCCGGCCTCGTGATAGACCCACTCGGCGACCTCCTTGGCGCGGTGGATCGCCGAGGTGGTGGCGAGCCGCACATCCATGCGGTCGTCGGCGGAAAGCCCGCCGCTGCGCTCCACCCGCTCGCGGCTCTCCTCCAGGACTTCCAGCAGGAAGGCACGGGCCGAGCGCAGCGTCGCCTCGGCCCTGGCGACGCCGCTCTGGATCACCTCGGAATCCCGCAGCAGGCGCGTGGTCGCGGCCGGGGTCTTGGTCATCGCCATCGCCTTGAACGCATCCAGCATGCCGCGGGCGATGCCCATGGAGACGCCGGCGAAGCCGGAGGAATAGGCGTTGGTCAGGGTATAGCGATAGAGCGAGCCGTGGCAGCGCCGCTCCTCGTCGCGGTCGCGCCGCACCGCGTACTCGCGCGGCACGAAGACGCCCTGCACGCCGTAGGTGTCGGACCCCGTGCCGCGCAGGCCGACGACGTTCCAGCCCTCCTCGATCTCCACCTGGTGCTTCGGGAACATCATGCTCCATTCGGCCTGGGTGCCGTCGGGATCGCGGCGCAGGCTGCCGTCGGGTTCCTGCACGCGGCAATGCCCGCCGACCCAGGTGGCATGGCGGATGCCGCTGGCGAAGCGCCACCGCCCGGTGACGCGGAAGCCGCCCGGCACCACTTCCGCCACGCCGTTGCCCCAGCCCCAGGCGACCACGGCGCGCGGGTCCTTGCCCCAGATGTCCCAGGCGACGTCGGGGTCCATGTAGGCGGCGGCCATGGAGCAGCCGGAGGCCTGGCCGAGGCACCAGGCGGTGGAGGCGTCGGCGGCGGCGATGATCTCCTGCATGCGCACGAAGGTGGCCAGGTCGACCTGCTCGCCGTTGCAGGACAGCGGCAGCAGCGTGCGGAAGAGTGCTGCGCCGTGCAGCGCGTCCAGCACGTCGGGCGTCAGCTGGTAGCCGGCCTCGATGCGCGGCGCGGCGGCGGCGATCGCCGGGGCGATGGCGCGGGCACGCGCCGCCGGATCGGTCCGCGAAGCCAGCCCCGCCGCAGCGCCCGCCCCAGCCCTCGGGGACCCGGACATGTCGAGCGCAGCGCTCATCGGATGGTTGCCTCCCCTTGCGGTATCGGTCGCCCGACCAAATCTCGACAGCACTGCCGGGGCATGTCAAGGCTCGCGTGACAGAGAGGCAGGCACGGGGACGGAACAGGGACGATGTCGGTGCTGACAGACGCGCGCGAGGCGGGCGACGCTGACGCCGCCGCGCCGGTGGGCGCCAGCGTGCGCAACCGCATCCTGGACCATGCGCAGGCGCTGTTCGCGGAGCAGGGGTATGCCGGCACCTCGACACGCGCCATCGCGCAGGGTGCCGGGGTGAACCTCGCGCAACTGCACTACTATTTCGGTGCCAAGCGGGACCTGTTCAAGGCGGCCTACCTGCGGGGCGCCGCGCACGTGACGGAAGCGCGCAGCCGGGCGCTGGACCAGGCGCGCGCCGAGCACCCGGACGGGGACATCCCGCTGGAACGCCTGGTGCGTGCCTTCGTCGAGCCGTTCATGCTGAACACCGCGACGCCCGAGGGCCGCGCCACCATGGCGATGCATGCGCGGCTGCATACCGAGCCCGACGACATCGGCAAGGAGGTGCTGGCCCAGGTCTACGACGAAACCACCCTCGCCTATACCGAGGCGTTCCGCCGCGCCCTGCCGCACCTCTCCTTCGAGACCGCCTGCTGGCGGCTCTATTTCATGATGGGCGCCTACCGCTACACCCTGATGCGCACCGGCCGGCTGGAGGCGATGTCCGGCGGGCTCTGCGATTCCGGCGACTTCGCCCGTGCGGTCGAGGAAATCGTGCCCTTCCTCGCAGCCGGGTTGAAGGCGCCCTGACGCCCGTCGGTCAGGCGAATTGCGGCGCCTGGCGGGGTTCGCGCGCAAGGCGCTCGAACACCGCGCGGAAGGCCGCGGCGTCGGCATCGCGCAGCGCGCCGGCGGCCACCTGCTCGCGGCTCCACATCCAGGGGCGCGGCAGGTCGTCGCGCATGTCCCAGTCGCGGAACAGCCGCTCATCGATGTCGTGCACGGTGACCAGCACGACGTCGCTGTGGCGCTCATCGTCGAGGATGCGGCCGAAGGTGCGGGTCACCGCCTCGCGCGTCCCCTCCAGCATCTGCAGGTAGAGATCGGGGCGGCAGAGCAGCGCGCCGGTGACGCCGCGACGCCGGTTGTGCTTGCGTGCGACGCCCAGGATGTCGTCGAGCGCCGAGGCATCGAAGCCGAAGGGCCGCGAGTGGTAGATCAACTGGACAAGGTGCATGGACGCGGCCTCCGTGGCGGCGAGGCCGTACGTTCCGGCAGCTCGCCCGCGCCGGCATGATGCATGCGTCGGGCCGTCCGCCGAAGGGGAATTGCGCACGGCTGCGCCGCCCCTCTCAGCCCGGCGGCGAAAGCGCCACCCGCCCCTCCAGCGGATAGGCCGGGTCGTTGTAGCCCGGCGTGGAGGGGTGGCCGGGAGGCACGAGCGCGTCCACCAGCGCCTCGTCCTCCGCGGTGAAGCGGCAGGTGAGCGCAGCCAGGTAGTCCTCCAGCTGCCCCTCCGTGCGGGGCCCGAGCACGGCGCCGGTGACCAGCGCATTGTTCAGCAGCCAGGCGATGGCGAAGCCGATGGCGGTGGTGCCGCGCGCCTCGGCATGGGCGCGCAGGCGCTGCGCGATCGCCAGCGATTCCGGGCGCCATTCGGTCTGCATCATCCGGCGGTCGCCGCGGCCGGCCCGGGTATCGGCGGGCGGTGCCTCGCCGGGCCGGTACTTCGCCGCCAGCACGCCGCGCGCCAGGGGGCTGTAGGGGAAGATCGCCAGGCCGTAATGCGCGGCCGCGGGAAGCTGCTCCACCTCGGGCTGGCGGTTCATGGCGTTGTAGTAGGGCTGCGAGACGACGGGGCGGTCGATGCCCGCCGCGTCGCAGAGGTTGCAGATCTCGGCGATGCGCCAGGCGCGGTGGTTCGAGACGCCAAAATGCCGGATCCTCCCCGCCCGCACCAGGTCGGCGAGCGCGCGCACCGTCACCTCCAGCGGTGTCGCATGGTCCTCCTTGTGCAGGTAGAGCACGTCGATCCAGTCCGTGCGCAGCCGGCGCAGCGACTCCTCGACGCCGAGCAGGAGCCAGCGTCGGGAGGCGCCGCCGCGGTTCGGGTCCGGCCCGGGCAGCGGGTTGGCGATCTTGGTCGCCACCACCCAGCCCGCGCGGTCGGCGGCAATGGCCTCGCCCACCACCGCCTCGGACCGGCCGCCATTGTAGGTGTCGGCGGTGTCGAGGAAGTTGATCCCCGCCTCCGCCGCGCGGGCGATGATTCGGGCGCCGGCCGCCGCATCGGTCGGGCCGCCGAACATCATCGTGCCGAGGCAGAAGCGGCTGACCCGGATGCCGCTGCGGCCGAGGGGGCGCGTGTCCATGGCCGGTCCTCCTTCCTGCATGGCCACTCTCTTGGGCATGGCGCGGCGGCTGCGTCAAAGCCCCGGCCTTGCCGCACCGCGCCCCGCATGGAACCCTCCGCGCGAAGACGGGGGATCAGCAGCGCATGGCCTGGCGCGTCGGCGTGGATACGGGCGGGACCTTCACCGACATCTGCCTGTTCGAGGACGCCCCGGGCGACCGGCCAGGCCGGCTGGCGGTGTGGAAGATCCCCTCCACCCCCGCCGATCCCTCGCGTGCCATCGCCGAGGGCATCGCGGAGGGGCTGGCGCGGCTCGGCGCCCAGCCGCGCGACGTCGCCTATGTCGGGCACGGCACCACGGTCGCAACCAACGCGCTGATCCAGCAGCGCGGCGCGAAGACCGGGCTGATCACCACGCGGGGCTTCCGCGACCTGCTGGAGATCGGCCGGCAGAAGCGCCCCGACCTCTACGACCTGCAGGTGGACAAGCCGCCGACGCTGGTTCCCCGCGACCTGCGCCTGGAGGTGCCGGAACGCGTGCTGCATGACGGCCGCGTCGAGGTGCCGCTGGACGAGGCGGCGCTGCGCGACGCGGCGCGGCGGCTGCGCGCGGCCGGCGTGGCCGCCGTCGCGGTCTGCTTCCTCTACAGCTTCCTCCGCCCCGAGCACGAGCGCATCGCGCGCCGCGTGCTGGAACAGGAGATCCCCGACGCCTTCCTGACCATGAGCCACGAGGCCGCGCCCGAGTTCCGCGAATACGAGCGGCTCTCGACGGCGGTGGTGAACTGCACCCTCGGCCCGGTGATACAGGCCTATGTCCGCCGCCTGGCGGAGCGGCTGCGCGACCTCGGCGTGCCGGTGCCGCCGCACCTGACGCAATCGAATGGCGGCGTGCTCGGGGTGGAGGCGGCGGCGCGGCTGCCGGTGCGCCTCGTGCTCTCCGGCCCCTCCACCGGCGTGGTCGGGGCGCAGGCGATCGGCGCCGCCGCGGGCTTCCCGGACCTGCTGACCTTCGACATGGGCGGCACCAGCACCGATGTCGCGCTGCTGCAGGACGGCGTGGCGGGCATGGCGCCCGAAGCGGTCGTGCACGGCTACCCGATCAAGGCGCCGATGCTCGGCATCCACACCGTCGGCGCCGGCGGCGGCTCGGTCGCCTTCGTCGATGCCGGCGGTCTGCTGAAGGTCGGGCCGCGCAGCGCCGGCGCCGATCCGGGCCCCGCCTGCTATGGCCGCGGCAACGCGGAGGCGACGGTGACCGACGCCAATGTGGTGCTCGGCTTCCTGCCGCCAGGGGCGCTGCTCGGCGGGCGCATGCCGATCCGGCGCGACCTGGCGCTGGCGGCCGTCGAGCGGCTCGGCGCGCGGCTCGGCATGGATGCGATGGCGACGGCGGAGGGCATCCTGGCGATCGTCACCGCCAACATGGCCCGCGCGCTGCGCGTGATCTCCATCCAGCGCGGACACGATCCGCGCGACTACACGCTGCTGGCCTTCGGCGGCGCCGGCCCGCTGCACGCGGCGCGGCTGGCGCGGGAGATGGAGATGCGCCGCGTGCTGGTGCCGGCGGCGCCCGGGATCCTCTGCGCCATGGGGCTGCTGCTGACCGACCTGCGCGCGGATTTCGCCACGACGCGGCTGCTGCGCCTCGACGACCCGGCGACGCCGGCGGCGCTGGAAGCCGGTTTCCGGGGGCTGGCGGCGCAGGCGGAACGCTGGTTCGCCGAGGAGAGGATCGCGCCCGCCTCGCGGCGGCTGCGGCGCAGCGTGGACATGCGCTACGCCGGCCAGAATTACGAGCTCGGCATCGCCGTGCCGGAAGGGGTCGGGGGCGCTGCCCTGCTGGCCGCGCTGCGTTCCGGCTTCGCCGCCGAGCATGAGCGCCGCTACGGCTTCCTCGCCGAGGAGGAGCCGGTGCAGGTCGTTACCGCACGGCTGGAGGCGACGGGGGTGGTGCGCAAGGCCGAGCTGCGTGCCGCACCGCCGGAGGGCGAGGATGCGGGCGCGGCACGCGAGGGCGAGCGGCCGGTCTGGCTCGATGGCGCCTGGCGTGCGGTGCCCCTCTATGCGCGCGACCGGCTCCGTCCCGGCAACGCCATCGCCGGCCCTGCCATCGTCGAGCAGATGGACAGCACCACCGTCGTGCCACCGGGCTGGACGGCGCGCGTGGACGGCTATGCCAACCTCGTGCTGGAGAGCGCGTGATGGCCGACCACTCTCCCTCCCCCGCTCGCGGGGGATCGGCGCACTGCGCCAGGCCGGGGTGGGGGCGGGATTGGCGCCCCGAACCGGGTCTCGATGGCCGCGGCCACCCCCACCGGCGTGACCACCCCCACCGGCGTGACCACCCCCACCGGCGTGATCACCCCCACCCCCGCCCTCCCCCGCCAGCGGGGGAGGGACCAGCGCGCCCCGACCCCGTCACCGTGGAGGTCATCGGCGCCGCGCTGGGCTCCATCGTCGAGGAGATGGGCGAGGCGCTGGTCCGCGCCTCCTTCTCGACGAACATCAAGGAACGCCGCGACTGCTCGACGGCGCTGTTCGACCGCGACGGCCGCACGCTCTGCCAGGCCGAGCACATCCCGATCCATCTCGGCAGCTTCCTCGAGCTGATCCCGGAGATCCTGCGGCGCCACGATCCGGCGGCGATGCGCCCCGGCGACGTCTTCATCGGCAACGACGCCCATGCCGGCGGCGGCACCCACCTGCCCGACATCGTGCTGGCCGAGCCGGTCTTCGTGCCCGGCGAGGAGGAACCCGCGATCGTCGCCTGGTGCGTGAACCTGGCGCACCACGCCGACTTCGCCGACCGCGGCAACGCGCACATCTTCCAGGAAGGGCTGCGCATCCCGCCGATCCGCCTGTACCGCGCGGGCGAGCTGGACCGGGACGTGCTGGAGCTGATCCTGCTGAACTGCCAGGTGCCGCGGGAGCGCCTCTCGGACCTGCGGGCGCAGATGGCGGCGAATCGCCTTGGCGCCGCACGCGTGCAGGCGCTGTGCGCCCGCCACGGCACGGCCACGGTGCTCGGCGCCGGCGCGGCGCTGATGGACTACGCCGAGCGGCGCATGCGCGCCGGCATCGCCGCCATCCCGGACGGCGTGTACCGCTTCGACGACGTGCATGATTCGCCGGAGGTGGCGGAGGACCTGCCGCTCTCGGTGGAGATCACCATCGCCGGCGACGCCATGCGCCTGCGGTTCGACGGCCCGCCGCAGGTGCGGGCCGGGATCAACATGACGCGCACCGCGCTGCTGGCGACGGTCTACTACGCGGTGAAGGCGGTGGTCGATCCTGGACTGCCGCCGAATGCCGGGCTCGCCCGGCCACTGACAGTCACGGCCACCGAGGGCAGCGTGCTGTCCTGCCGCGCGCCGGCGGCGGTGAATGCGCGGCTCTCCACCTGCCAGCGCGTGGCCGACCTCATCCTCGGCGCGCTGGCAGGGGCCGTGCCGGAGCGGCTGACCGGGGCGCATCACGGCGCCTGCTCGGTGGCGCAGTTCTCGGGCTACACGGACCAGGGTCCCTGGGCCTATCTGGAAACCATCGGCGGCGGCTTCGGCGCGCGGGCGACGAAGGACGGGCTGGATGGCGTGCACGTGCACGCCACCAACACCTCCAACCTGCCGGTCGAGGCGCTGGAGACCGAGTATCCGCTGACGCTGCTGTCGTACGAGCTGGTCGAGGGCTCCGGCGGCGCCGGCACCTGGCGCGGCGGAATGGGGCTGCGCCGCGTCTACCGCGCGGAGGCCGAGTGCCGCGTCCGGCTCGACACCAGCCGCCTGCGCACGCCGCCATGGGGGCTGGCGGGCGGACTGCCGGGGGCCTGCGCGCGGCTGGAATTCGGGCCGGGCGTGGCGCCGTTCGGACTTGGCGGCCGGGGTGGGTTGCAGGCCGGGCAATGGGTGGCAGTCGTGACCGCCGGCGCCGGCGGCTACGGCCCGCCGGCGGGGCGCGCACCCGAACGCGTGGCCCGCGACGCGGCGGAGGGCGTCATTGGCGTTCAGGCCGCAAGGCGCTTCCAGTGCATGTGATTGTCGACCGATCCCCGGATGCGAAATCATCCCTTCCTGGCGGCTCGCATCCTCCTTCGGCTTGCAGACGTCTTCGCACCGGATGGCGGAAATCCGGCTGCCGAGGCGCTGCATCGTCGAGCGCACCATTGCCGTCGACGCATACGTCGGCCAACCGCCGCCGCGGCCTGGCCAAGGACCGGGAGCGGATGAACCACAACGGCGGAGCTGTCCTGCTCCGGGTTTTCCGTTCGCCTGATGCGTCGAAAGCGGAGTCCGAAAATCACTTGATCCCGGAGGGATTCCGACCGCTCCGCGCCTCCGCGAAGCTCACCCCTGTGCCCCGCGGCGTCCCGATCATCTCGTCATCCCGCATCACCACGTTGCCCCGCACCACCGTTCCCACCGGCCAGCCCGTGCAGACCTGCCCCGCAAACGGCGTCCAGCCGCAGGGGCTCACGATCCAGCTCTCCTCGATCATGCGCTGGCGCTTCAGGTCCACCAGGGTGAAGTCGGCATCGTAGCCCGCCGCCAGCCGCCCCTTGCCGGTCACGCCATAGACCCGCGCCGGCCCGGCGCACATCAGGTCCACCAGCCGCGAGAGGGAAAGCCGCCCGCCCGTCACGTGGTCCAGCATCAGCGGCACGATGGTCTGCACGCCCGTCAGCCCCGCGGCGCAATCCGGCCAGGGGCGTTCCTTCGCGGCGCGGCTGTGCGGCGCGTGGTCGCTGCCGACCACGTCCACCGTACCGTCGCGCACCGCGGCCCAGGCGGCCTCCAGGTGGCGCTTGTCGCGGATCGGCGGATTCATCACCGCATAGCCGCCGAGGCGGTCGTACGCCTCGTCGGTCTGCGTCAGGTGGTTCAGCAGCACCTCCACCGTCGCGACGTCGCGGAACTCCTTCAGGTGGTCGAGCTCCTCCGCCGTGCTCACGTGCAGGATGTGCGCGGGGCGGCCCGTCCTGCGCGCCAGCGCCATCAGCCGCCGCGTGCCGAGGAAGGCGCATTCCACGTCGCGCCAGACCATGTGGTTGCGGTGCGGCATGCCACTCGTGAAGTGCGGCCGGCGCTCCTGCAGCCGGTACTCGTCCTCCGAGTGGTAGCAGATGCGCCGGCGGCCGCTGCGCATCACGGCCTCCAGGCTGGCGTCGTCCTCCACCAGCAGGTCGCCGGTGGAGCTGCCGGCGAAGACCTTCACCGCGCAGACATTGGGCTGCAATTCCAGCTCGCGCAGCTCGGCGATGTTCGTCTTCGTGGCCCCCACGTAGAGCCCCACGTCGCACCACGCGCGGCCCGCGAGATACTCCCGCTTCCAGTCCAGCCACGCGCGGTCGGTGATGGCGGGCGCGGTGTTCGGCATGTCGAACACCGCGGCGAGGCCGCCCAGCACGGCGGCGCGGGTGCCGGTCTCCAGCGTCTCCACCGCCGCGTCGCCGGGATCGCGCAGGTGCACATGCGCGTCTATCAGCCCGGGCAGCACGTGCAGGTTGCGGCAGTCGATGCTCTCCGCCGCCTCGGCGGTGCGCAGGTCGCCGAGCGCGGCGATGCGGCCGGCGCGGACGCCGACATCGGCGTGCTCGATGCCCCAGGGCAGGACGCAGGCGCCGCCGCGCAGGATGAGGTCGAAGCGGTCGGGCATGCGGCGTCTCCTGTGGGAAGCGGGGCGGGGGCCACCTATACTCCATGCCACCATGCCCGACACGGCCCGGCTCTTCGACCGCGACTGGTACGCCTGGACCCAGGACCAGGCGGCGCGGCTGCGCGCCTGGCCGGAGCACCTCCGCCCCAACGGCCTGGATGTGGAGCACCTGGCGGAGGAGGTGGAGGATCTGGGGGGATCGCAGCGCCGGGCGGTGCAATCGCACCTGCGCCTGATCGCGCTCCACCTCCTGAAGCTGGAGTTCCATCCGGCGCGGGAGAACCGGCCGCATTGGACCGGCGAGATTGCCGCCTTCCGCGACTCGCTGGCCGTCGACCTCAAGGACAGCCCTTCGCTTCGGGCGCGCTGCGATGAACTCTACCCCGATGCCTGGCAGAGGGCACGGCGCGCCTTCCTGCGGGAGATCGAGGCCGGCTGGCGTGAGCGGCGCGTGGACCTCGCAGCGGCGCTGCCGGGAGATGGCTCGCCGCGCTACGAGCTCGGCACCCAGCTCCTGAACGAAGATTGGTTCCCCGCGCCTTTCGCGGATTGACCTACCCGCGCCCCAGCACCGCGAACACATCTCCCTCCGCCCGCCGCCCCTCCACGTGCCGGCGGTGCCACAGCGCGTAGAACAGCAGGTGCCAGGCCGCGAAGCCGCGGTGCTTCTCCCGCGCGTGGCGGAACAGCGCGGCGACGCGGTCGGGCCGGGCGATCTCCGCCACGCCGGGCTGCGCCGCGACCAGCGGCCCAAGCCGCTCCCCCACGCCCTCGATCCAGGCGCCGATCGGCACGGTGAAGCCCTGCTTCGGACGGAAGGGCTCGCTCGCCGGCAGGTGCCGCGCCAGCCATTGCCGCAGGATCCACTTGCCGCTGTGCCCCTGCACCTTCAGCGCGTCGGGCAGGCGGAAGCACGCCGCCGCCATGCCCTCGTCGAGCAAGGGCGTCCGCCCCTCCACGCCATGCGCCATCAGGCAGCGGTCGAGCTTGATCAGCAGGTCGTTCGGCAGCCAGTCCGCCACGTCCAGCGCCTGCGCCGCCATCAGCCGGGTGCGCCCCGGGCTCGCCGCCGCATCCGCCGCCGCCGCGATGCCGTCGCGCCAGCCTTCGAGCAGCCCGGGCTCGCGCAGCACGTCGCCCAGCCGGTCGAAGGCGCCGCGGGCGCGCGGCGTCTTGCCGCCCAGCCACCAGGGGCGCATGGCCGCGCGGTAGCGGCCATAGCCGCCGAGGATCTCGTCGCCGCCCTCGCCCGAGAGCACGACCTTCACCTCCTGCCGCGCGCGGCGCGCCAGGAACCAGGTGGGGATGATGGCGTAGTCGGCGGCCGGGTCGTCCATGCAGCCGACGATCTCCGGCAGGTGGCGCCAGACCATCGCCTCCGTCACATCGACCGTGACGTGCCGCGCGCCGACGGCCGCCGCCACGCGCGCCGCCTGCATGCGCTCATCGGCGGCGCCCGGGATGTCGAAGCCGGCGGTGAAGGCCAGCACCGGGCGCTCATTCAGCCGCGCCATCATCGCCAGCACCGCCGCGCTGTCCGTGCCGCCCGAGAGGAACATGCCATAGGGCACGTCGCTGCGCTGGTGCAGCCGCACGCTTTCCTCCAGCGCGGCGTCGAAGCGGGCGAGCGCCGCCTCGGCCCCGATCTCCTCCGGCCCGCCCTCGGGCAGCGCGGCGATGCGGCGCCGCTCGGCGATCGCGCCGTCGGCGATCAGCACCGTCTCGCCGGGCAGCACGCGGGAGATGCCCTCGAAGATCGTCGCGGCGCCGGTGGTGAACTGCGATTGCAGCAGTTCCGCCCGCGCGTCGGCCCGCACGCGCGGCGCGACCAGGCCGGCGGCGACCAGGGCCTGCGGCTCGGACGCGAAGGCGATGCCGCCCGGGACCTCCGCCAGGTAGAGCGGCTTGATGCCGAAGCGGTCGCGCGCCAGCACGACCTGGCGCGTGCCGCGGTCATGCAGCGCCAGCGCGTACATGCCGCGCAGCGCCGCGGCGAAGCCGAGCCCATCCCGGCGGAACAGGTGCAGCGGCGGCTCGCAGTCGCTGCCGGTGGTGCAGGCCAGGCGATGCACGCCCCGCAGCTCGAGATAGTTGTAGACCTCGCCATTGCCGACCAGCGCCGCCGCCCCGGCGAACAGCGGCTGGTCGCCGCCGGCGAGGTCGATGATGGCGAGCCGGGTATGCGCCAGCGCCACGCTGCCCGCCACGTGGTGCCCGCCGCCATCCGGGCCGCGATGCGCCAGCGCGCGGGTGAGCGCATCCAGCACGGCGCCGGAGGGAGCCTCGCCCTTGCGCAGCGCGAGGCCGGCGATGCCGCACATCAGGCGGTGACCGGCATGGCGGAGGCGCGAAGCGGGGCAATGGCGCGCAGGAATTCGCGCCAGCGGGCGATCACGGGCCGCTCCGCATGGGCCCGCTCGAACTCGGCCCGCCCGGCGGCGGCCAGGGCGGCGGCGCGGCTGCGGTCGGCCAGCAGCCCGGCGATGGCGGCGGCCAGCGGCGCCGGTGCCTCGCGCGGCACCAGCAGGCCGGTGACGCCATCCACGATCAGCTCGCCCGGTCCCTGTGCCGCGGCGGCAACCACGGGCCGCCCGGCCGACCACGCTTCCAGCACCACATTGCCCAGCGGCTCGTGACGGGAGGGGCAGACGAACACGTCGCAGGCGGCCAGCAGCGCGCCCGCATCCTCGCGCCACCCGAGGACGCTCACGCGCTCCGCCACGCCCAGCGCGCCCGCCAGGCGCCGCAGCGCCGCGCGCTCCGGCCCCTCGCCGCCGATCGAGAGATGCGCCCCGGGCAGCAGTGCCAGCGCGCGCAGCAGCACGTCGAAGCCCTTGTTGGCATGCAGCCGCCCGAGCGCCAGCAGCCGCGGCGCGCCATCCGGCGCCGGCAGCGCGGCGGGCGCGGCACCGGCCAGGTCGGCGGCGAAATTCGGCAGGTGGTGCGCCCGTTCCGCCGGCCAGCCCTGGCCGATGATCCAGTCGCGCAGATCCCGGGTGTTGCCGGCCAGGTGGTCGCAGGCGCGGTAGTGCCGCAGGTCGTAGTAGCCGCCGAGCCGCCCGACCAGCGTCCAGCCCACGCCCGGCCGCAGCCGCGCCTGGCCTGCATAGCCGGTGGCGCGGTTCATCCAGGACATCACGACATCGGGCCGGAATTCGTCCAGGGCGGCCGCCAGGCGCCGCCCCGTCACGAAGTCCAGATGGTTGCCGAAGGGCAATTCCACCGGCGCGATGCCGGCGGCGCGCAGCCGTTCGGCCCGCCCCGGATCGCGGCGCGTGACCGCCAGCACCGTCTCGCCGGCCCGCGCCAGGGCGGGAACGAGGCGTTCGTAGAAGGCCTCGGCGCCGCCCAGGGCCGCGCTGCCCATGACCTGCGCGATTCTCACCCGCCCACGCTCCGCATCGCTGCACAGGTGGCGGCGAACCGGACCCCGCGCAACCTCATGGCTCCCCCGGCGGCGGCCCGGTCGGGGGGTGGTGCCGCTCCGGCTCCAGCCGGGCCTTCAGGTAGGCCAGCAGCGGGAAGGCCGCCGTGCAGAGCGCCAGCAGCACGCCCCAGGCCCCCTCCCGGTAGCCCTTGCGGGAGACATAGGACTTGAACCCCCGCGTCACGAAGCGCCGCAGGTTGGCGGCCAGCGAGCCGATCCGGCCGCTCGCCAGCAGGTCCGCCGCCCGGGCCGAGGAATAGCGGTCCAGCCGGCGCAGCATGTCGGAGATGTCGCGGTCCACATGGTGCACCAGCGCGCCGCGATGCAGGCGCGGTCCTTCGGTGCCGGTCCAGTCGAGGCCGGGATGCACGCGCTGCTCGCGCCAGCGCTTGGCGCCGCGGCGGAACAGGCGCGGCACGGCCGAGGTGCCGAAGCTGCCCGCCCAGCCATGCCGCACCAGCCGATCGCCGACGTAGTTGTCCACCGGCACCAGGTGCCAGGCGTGCGGCGAGGTCGCGATCACCGCACGCACCTCCGCGGCCAGCGCCGGCTCCACGATCTCGTCGGCATCCACCTCCAGGATCCAGTCGCCGGTGCAGGCGGCGATGCCGGCGTTGCGCCGCGCGCCCTCCAGCGTCCAGGCGCCCTCGATCACCCGCGCGCCATGGGCATGGGCGATGGCGGCGCTGGCATCGGTGGTGCGGTCCAGCACCACCACGATCTCGTCGGCGAAGGCCAGCGCGCCGAGGCAGGCGGGCAGCCGCGCCGCCTCGTTGCGCGCGACCACCAGCGCGGAGAGGCGCGGCGCGGTCACGCCGGCACCCGCGCGGCCAGCAGCCGCTCCGCCGCCGCCAGCACGGGCGCGACCTCCAGCCCCGCCATCGAGTCGAGCGCCGGCGAGCCCGGCGCGGCGACGAAGCCGGCGCGCCGCCCGGCCGGCGCGTATTCCTCGACGCGCGAGGGACCGAACAGGCCGAGCGTCGGCGTCCCCGTCGCCGCCGCCAGGTGCATCAGCCCGGAATCATTGCCGACGAACAGCGCGGCATGCGCCAGTACCGCCGCCGCCTCCGGCAGGGCAAGGCGGCCCACCAGGTCCACCGCGCGCTCCGCGCCCAGCGCCGCCCGCACGGGCGCGGCCAAGGCCGCCTCCGCCGCGCCGG